>CAYNVY010000146.1:0-11268 GCA_964400745.1 uncultured Enterobacteriaceae bacterium
TTGTCGGAGTTGACCGGGATGTTGGTGTGCACGTTGCCGTCGCCGGCGTGCATGGGCAGCGCCACGAACACGCGCGCCTTGAGCACGCGCTGGTGAATCGCGTGGCAGCCCTCGAGGATGCGGCGGAACACCAGTCCGTCGAATAGCTGCTGCAATTCGGCGCGCACTTCGTCCTTCCAGGACACGCGCACGCTGTGGTCCTGCAGCATGGAAAAAACGCTCTGCCCCCCGTGGGTCACGGCGGCCAGGCCGGGCACCATGTCGGCGCGCGCCTCGGCCGCGGGCAGGTCAAGGTGCTCGAGCAGATAGCGCCAGCGCAGGCGCACCTTCGCGACGAGTTCGCGCGCGATCTCGCGCCGGTCTCCCAGCAGTTCCGGCGCGGGCAGCGCTTCGCCGTGCTGCGTCAGCGGCAGCTCGCCCTGGAAATATTCGTCCAGCGCGTCCAGTAGGTCCAGCTTGTTCGCGATCGACAGCTCAATGTTGATGCGCTCGATGCCGTCGGAATAATCGCCCAGCCGGTGCAGCGGTATCACCACGTCCTCGTTGATCTTGAACGCGTTGGTGTGCTTGGCGATGGCCGCGGTGCGGGCGCGGTCCAGCCAGAACTTGCGCCGCGTCTCCGCCGATACCGCGATGAAGCCTTCTCCACCGCGGGCATTGGCGATGCGCACCACCTGCGATGCCGCCGACGCCACCGCATTGTCGTCGTCGCCTACGATGTCGCCGATCAGCACCATTTTCGGCCGGCCCGCGCCGCCCGCATGGCGCGTGGCCTTGGTGGCGTAGCCCACCGCTTTCAGATAGCGCTCGTCCATGTGCTCCAGGCCCGCGAGCAGCACCCGCGACGATAGCCGTCCCTCCGGCGCGGTTTCATCCGGGCGGGAATCAAGGTAACGCTTGATCTCGACGATGGCCGGCACCGAGTCGCGAACCTGGCCGAAGAATTCCAGGCACACGGTGCGAATCGACGCCGGCATCCGGTGCAAAATGAAGCGCGCCGAAGTGATGATCCCGTCGCAACCCTCTTTCTGTATGCCCGGAAGGCCGGAGAGAAACTTGTCGGTCACGTCCTTGCCCAGGCCGCCCTTGCGAAAGCGCGCGCCTGGGATTTCCAGGATTTCGGGCTCGCCCTGCGGCGTGCTGCCGTCGCGGCGATAGCGCTGGATCTGGAAACGAGCCACCTGCGCGTCGTGGATCTTCCCCAGGTTGTGCGCGAGGCGCGTGATTTCGAGGAAATGGCCGCTCGCGTCCACCATGCGCCAGGAAACGAGGTTGTCCAGCGTCGTACCCCAGAGCACCGCTTTCTTGCCGCCGGCGTTCATCGCGACGTTGCCGCCGATGCAGGAGGCGTCGGCGGAGGTCGGATCCACCGCGAACACATGGCCCGCCGCCTCGGCCGCCTCCATCACGCGCTTGGTCACTACGCCGGCGCCGCAGCGCACGGTGGCGACCTGCACGGGCACACCGGGCAGCCAGCTTTGCTCGACTGCGTCCAGCGTGTCCAGCTTTTCGGTATTGATCACCGCCGACAGCTGCGTGAGCGGAATCGCGCCGCCGGTATAGCCGGTGCCGCCTCCGCGCGGAATGATCGTAAGTCCGAGTTCGATGCAGTCGCGCACCACGGCTGCGGCTTCGTCTTCGCTGTCGGGGTGGATCACGACGAAGGGATACTCGACGCGCCAGTCGGTCGCGTCGGTGACGTGGGACACGCGCGCCAGGCCGTCGAACTGGATATTGTCTTTGTGCGTGCTGCGGCTGAGTTTCTTGAACGCGGCGCGGCGCAGGACGGCCACCTCGGTGAATCCGGCGCCGAACGCGTCCACCGCGTCGCGACTGCGCTCGAGCAAGAACGTTACCTTCTGCGCGCGCGCCGCCTGCAGCGCGGCCGCCTCCACGCCCGTCCCGGCCTCGGCCAGGTGTTGCAGCCGGCGCTTGTCTATTTCATCCAGTCGGTGGTGCAGGGCCTCGATCAGCGCCGCGCGCCGGCCGGGATTGTTGAGCAGGTCGTCTTGCAGATAGGGATTGCGCGACACTACCCAGATATCGCCCAGGACTTCGTACAGCATGCGCGAGGAGCGCCCGGTCTTGCGCTCCGAACGCAGGGCGCGCAGCGTCTCCCACGCCTTTTCGCCGAGCAGGCGCAGCACGATCTCGCGGTCGGAGAACGAGGTGTAGTTGTACGGAATCTCGCGCAGGCGGGCAGTCATCGCGGCATTCTGTCACTCAGCCCGGATTCGCGCCTGACTCGGTCTCGACCGCGATTTCGGCGTCTGGCTCGGGAAAGACGTCGCGGAAGCTGGCGTAGAAGCTCGCGAACAGCGTGGGTATGTAGGTGAGCATCACCGGCAGCACCACCAGCATCAGCGCATTCTGCGATTTGTCCCCGAACAGACCGCGAACCAGCAGCGCGAGCAGGAACAGGGCAAAGCTGCAGGCGAGGCCGAGCACGAGCAGCGCGACGCCGTAGGCAAGAAACGCCCGCCAGTTTCGAAACACCGCGAACAGGCTGTAGAACAGCGCCTGCAGCGCGGGCAGGTTGCGCCACGCGGACAGCGCGGGGGCGAACCAGAACGCCGCGAGCACCGGCACGTAGAGCGCACCGGCCAGCGCCGCGGCGCCCGCAAGGCTGCCCTCTTCGAACGCAGCCGCCGGCGGGCGCTCGCCGAAGACCATCAACTGCAGCAGCGCGCCTCCATCCACCATGGCCGACAAGCCGAGGATGGCGAGCGCGCTCGCCAGGTAGATGCTGCCCTGGCGCAGAAGCGCCGGCAGGTTCGTTCTGAAGCCCGCGAACAACAGCGACATGGCGAGCTTGTTGCCTCTGTCCAATTCGCGGCTGACGATCATGAAGCTGGCCGAGAAGGCGGGAATGAGCACTGTCGCGGCGATCCACCCGAGCACCGGGATCATGCCTATCAGCTGCATCAGCATGATGTAGGAGAAGACCAGGAACGCCCACATCGAAGGATGCTTGCGAAACAGCGCGAAACCGGTCAGCACCCATTTCCAGCCGCAGGCTGCAGCAACGGTATTCATGCCGCTCGCCCTACCCGACCCATGGCGCAGCGCCGGTTTGCGCTATGCGCAACGCCAGGATGCGGCGGAAATGCTCGGGATCGTGCGCGTGCACCAGTTCTCCCGGGCGCGGCAGATAGAAATCGTACAGGCGCGACAGCCAGAATCTCAAGGCCGCCGAACGCAGCAGCACCGGCCAGGCCTCGCGCTCGGCCGGCGAAAACGGCCTGCGCGCGTGGTAGGCGGCGAGCAAGGCCTGCGCGCGCGGCGCGTCGATTTCTCCGCCGGGGTGCACGCACCAGTCGTTCAAGGTGACCGCCACGTCGAACAGCAGGCAGTCGACGCCGGCAAAGTAGAAATCGATCACCCCGCCGATGCGCTCGGCGTTGAACAGCACGTTGTCGCGGAACAGGTCCGCATGCACCGGCCCGCGCGGCAGCGCCTCGCAGCGGTGCCGCGCCTGAAATTCGATCTCGGCATGCAGCAGCGCAGCGCGCTCGGCGTCGAGGAAAGGGCTCACCTTGCCCGCCGCCAGACGCCACCAGCGCGGTCCGCGCGGATTGTCGAGACGGCCCGGATAGGACTGGCCGGCCAGATGGATGTCGGCCAGCGTGCCGCCGACTTCGCCGCACTGCGCCGGCGTGGGCGCCGTGACCGATTCTCCCGGAAGGCGCGAAACCAGCGCCGCCGGCTTGCCGTTCAGCTGCGAGAACAGCCGGCCCTCGGCGTCGGGCGCGGGCGCCGGGCTGGGAACCCCGTGCTGCGCCAGGTGCGCCATCAGACCGAGATAGAAAGGCAGCTCGATCGGTGTGAGCTTCTCGAACAGGGTCAGGACGTAACGCCCTCCGCTGGTGGTGACGAAGTAGTTGGTGTTCTCGATGCCGGAGGCGATGCCCTGCATCTCGACCAGCGTGCCCAGGCGATAGTTTTTCAGCCAAGCGGATAGCTGCTCGGGCGTGACCGGGGTAAAGACTGACATGCGGGCGGCGGGATGCGAGCAATGAGTGGCGGTACGCGCGAACGCCTACCCCTCACCCGTTGGAATCAATTTGCATTCGCCCATCGTCTGCTTCAGAAAGAGTGAATCACCCACTGCGGAACGCGCAGGCCCGTGTCGAGCCCGTCCCGGCGCATCATGATGCCGTCCCCGGTCGCATCCATCAGCCAGTAGGAGACGCCGTGCGGCGGCGTGACCCTCACCGCGTAGAGCTGGCCGTTGACGCGGAACTCCTCCACCTTGTCCTCGCCGCGCCTGGTGATCGTCACCTGTGGTTCCAGCGCCGGATCCAGCGCCAGGCCGGGAGGCGGCGGCGGCGGCTCGGGCAAAGGTTCGAGCTTGGGCGGTTGCTGCGCCGCAAGCGGAAGCGCAATTCCGAGTAGTCCTAGTGCGAGCAGGCGGCGCATGATGAGCTTCCGGTTGGCTGACGTTGAGAATGAATTTTAGCAGATTCGGGCCAGATCTCAGAGATTGAGCAGGTTCTCGCGCTCGGTCGGCAAAGGCGCGAAACCTTTTTTCTCATAGTACTTGAAGATGGCTTCGACGATCGCCGCCGGCTCATCGATGATCTGCACCAGATCCAGATCCTGCGGCTCTATCATGTGCTCCGCCAGCATGCGTGCGCGGAACCAGTCCAGCAAGCCGCCCCAGAACGCGGAATTGACCAGGATGATGGGCATCTTGCGCGTCTTGCCGGTCTGCACCAGGGTCAGCGCTTCGGACAGCTCGTCCAGCGTGCCGAATCCGCCCGGGAGCACGACATAGGCGGTGGCGAACTTGACGAAGGCGACCTTGCGCGCAAAAAAATGGTGGAAGGTGATGCTGATGTCCTGATAGCGGTTGCTGATCTGCTCGTTCGGCAGCTGGATGTTGAGGCCCACCGAGGGCGACTTGCCGAAGTAGGCGCCCTTGTTCGCCGCCTCCATGATGCCCGGGCCGCCGCCGGAGATGACCGAGAACCCGGCGTCCGACAACAAGCGCGAAATAGTCTCCGCCAGCAGGTAGTAGGGCGAATCCTCGGGCACGCGCGCGCTGCCGAAGACGCTCACCGCCGGGCGGATCTGCGCCAGGCGTTCGGTGGCTTCGACGAATTCTGACATAATCCCGAAAATCCGCCAGGACTCGCGCGCGTTGTGGGCCATGTCGGCCGCGCCTGCATCCGCCGGACGCGGAAGCTTTCCGTTCATACCCGAACCTCTATGAAAACCCTGCTGTTGGTGGATGGCTCGTCCTACCTGTACCGGGCGTTTCACGCGCTGCCCGACTTGCGCAACGCGCGCGGCGAACCCACGGGCGCGATCTACGGCGTGCTCAACATGCTACGACGGCTCGCCGCGGACTACAAGCCGGAGTATCTCGCCTGCGTGTTCGATGCCAAGGGCAAGACTTTCCGCGACGAATGGTACGCGCAATACAAGGCGCACCGCCCGCCCATGCCCGAGGACCTGGTGCGCCAGATCGAACCGCTGCACGAGGCGGTGAGCGCCCTGGGCTGGCCCCTGCTGATGATAGAGGGCGTCGAGGCCGACGACGTCATCGGCACGCTCGCGCGGCAGGCGACGCAAGCCGGCATGCGCTGCGTCGTCTCCACCGGCGACAAGGATCTGACGCAGCTGGTCAACGCGAGCGTCACCCTGATCAATACCATGACCAACGAGCGCCTGGACGAGGCCGGGGTCGAAGCCAAATTCGGCGTGCCGCCGCGGCTGATACTGGATTACCTCACGCTGGTCGGCGACAGCGTGGACAACGTCCCGGGAGTGGACAAGGTCGGGCCCAAGACTGCGCTGAAATGGCTGAATCAATATGGCTCGCTGGCGGCGGTGGTCGAACATGCCGAGGAAATCGGCGGCGTGGTGGGACAGAATTTGCGCCGCGCGCTGCCCTGGCTGCCGCAGGCGAAAAAGCTCCTCACCGTCTACTGCGATGTGCCGCTGCCGCTCAAGCTGGAGGAGCTGGTGCCGCAGCCGCAGGGCGAAGCCGAGCTGACCGGGCTGTTCCAGCGCTTCGGCTTCAGGAGCTGGCTGAAGGAGCCCGCAGTAGCAGCCCCCTCCTCGTCCACCTCTCCCTCCCCTCCTCCCCTACAGCAAGCAGAGACAGCGCCAGACGCGATAGTACGCACTTACGACACCATCCTCGACGAAGAGCAGTTGGCGCAATGGCTGAAGCGCATCGACGCGGCCGCGCTGACCGCCTTCGACACCGAGACCACCGGACTCGACCCCTTGACCGCGCAATTGGTGGGCATGTCTTTTTGCGTGGCGCCCGGCCAGGCGGCGTACCTTCCGCTCACGCACGACTATGCCGGCGCGCCGGCGCAACTGGGCGTGGCGCGCGCCCTGGCCGTGCTG
Source organism: uncultured Enterobacteriaceae bacterium (assembly GCA_964400745.1). Lineage (GTDB taxonomy): Bacteria > Pseudomonadota > Gammaproteobacteria > Burkholderiales > SG8-39 > 2-12-FULL-64-23. Next base: position 6,364 of record CAYNVY010000146.1, read on the forward strand.
CGCCCGTGGCTGGAGGCCGCGGACAAACCCAAACTCGGCCAGAACCTGAAATACGACGAGCACGTGCTCGCGAATCACGGCGTCCGGCTTCGCGGCATTGTGCACGACACACTGCTTCAGTCCTACGTGCTCGAATCGCACCTGCGCCATGACATGGGCACGCTCGCCGAGCGCCATTTGCACCTGGCCACCATCAGCTACGACGACGTCACCGGCAAGGGCGCGCAACGCATCGGTTTCGAGCAGGTCAGCCTGGAGCGCGCCGCGGAGTACTCGGCCGAGGATGCCGACGTGACCCTGCGCCTGCACCGCTGCCTCTACCCCAAAGTGCAGGCCGAGGCCGGGCTGGAATACGTCTACCGGCAGATCGAGTTGCCGGCGCGCGAGATTCTGTTCCGGATGGAGCGCAACGGCGTGCTCATCGACGCCGCGCTGCTCGAGGCGCAAAGCCGCGAGCTGGGGCAGAAAATGATGGAGCTGGAACACAAGGCATACAAGGAAGCGGGCCAGCCGTTCAACCTGAATTCGCCCAAGCAGATCGGCGAAATCTTCTTCGAGCGCCTAAAGTTGCCGGTGCTGAAAAAGACGCCCAGCGGCGCGCCTTCCACCGACGAGGAGGTGCTGGAACGGCTCGCCGCGGACTACCCGCTGCCCAAGACCCTGCTCGACTACCGTTCGCTGACCAAACTGAAATCGACCTATACCGACAAGCTGCCGCGCATGGTCAACCCCGCCACCGGCCGGGTGCATACCAACTACTCCCAGGCGACCGCGGTGACCGGGCGCCTGTCGAGCACCGACCCCAATCTGCAGAACATTCCGGTGCGAACGCCCGAGGGCCGGCGCATCCGCGAGGCCTTCATCGCGCCCGAAGGCTGCGTCATCGTCTCGGCCGATTACTCGCAGATCGAACTGCGCATCATGGCGCACATCTCGCGCGACGAAAATCTGCTGCGCGCCTTCGCCGCGGGCGAGGACGTGCACCGCGCCACCGCGGCGGAGGTGTTCAACCGCAATCTGCACGAGGTCACTGCGGAAGAGCGGCGCTACGCCAAGGTGATCAATTTCGGCCTGATCTACGGCATGTCGGCTTTCGGCGTGGCGCAGGCGCTGGGCCTGGAACGCGCCACCGCGCAGGCCTACATCGACAGTTATTTCACGCGCTATCCCGGGGTCGCGCGCTACATGCAGGAGACGCGGGAGCAGGCGCGCGAGCGCGGGTATGTTGAAACCGTGTTCGGCCGCCGGCTGTGGCTGGCAGAAATCCGGGCCGCCAACGCCGGCCGCCGCCAGGGGGCCGAGCGCGCGGCGATCAACGCGCCGATGCAGGGAACGGCGGCGGACCTGATCAAGCTTTCCATGATCGCGGTGCAGGACTGGCTGGACCGGGAACAGCTGTCCTCCAAGCTGGTCATGCAGGTGCACGACGAGCTGGTGCTGGAGGTGCCGCAATCGGAGCTGCAGCGCGTGCGCGCGGAACTGCCGCAACTCATGACCGGCGTGGCGCAGCTTGCGGTGCCCCTTGAAGTCGAAGTGGGAGTGGGCGCAAACTGGGAGCAGGCGCACTAAGCGGTTCCCGGAAAACATGAGCGAGTCCCACAACCAGAAACCCTACGGGGGGTCCGCCTCCGGTCAGGTGCCGTTCCGGCATGTCGTACTGCTCGGCGATGCGCTGCTCGAAGCCTACCGGAGCATCGACAAAACCCCCGGAAAATTCGAGAACGACATCCTTCCCGGGACGAGCGATGAATGGAAGCTCAGCGTCATCTCCACCGCCGAGCTTGCGGGCGGCGGCCCGGCGCACCCCTTGCCCAAAGACGCCACGCACGCGATGATTTTCATCGAAGGCAACCACGCGATCGAACAAAGCGGGCTGCTCGACAGCCGCCCCGATGCCTACGGCCAGACCCTGGAACAACTCTCGCTCGCCGCCGATGAGTTCGAACGCACGCTGGCGCGGCTGATCCATGTGGCCCAGGCGGGGCGGCTGGTGATCATGGTCTGCACCATGTTTGCGCCCAACTACAAGGACCCGGTGCGCCAGCGCACCGCCAGCGCCGCGCTGGCGGTATTCAACGACCGCGTCACCAAGAGGGCCGCGCTCGCCCGCGCTTCCCTGATCGATCTGCGCCTGGCGTGCAACGAACCGGGCGACTACGACAGGCCGACGCTCCTGTCCAAGAGCGGCGTGCAGAAAGTGGCCAACGTGATCCGCTTCGCCATGTACGAAATCGACGTCGGGACGCGCCGCACCGAGGTGTTTTTCTAGAGACCGTTGGAAGAACGGCTTATGGTCAAGGCGATGCCGCCTGGACTCCCGCCGCATGCGCCTGCCGATCAGCGTGATAGCTGGAGCGCACCATGGGTCCTATGGCAGCATGGAGAAATCCCATCTCCCGCGCCGCCTGCTCCAATGCCGCAAATCCGTCCGGGTGGACATAACGCAGCACCGGCAGGTGGTGCGCGGTCGGCTGCAGGTACTGGCCTATGGTGAGCATGTCCACGCCGTGCGCGCGCAGGTCGCGCATGACGTCGAGAATTTCGGCATCGGTTTCGCCCAGACCCAGCATCAGTCCCGACTTGGTCGGGACGCCCGGGCGCAGCGCCTTGAATGCGCGCAACAGCGCCAGCGAATGCGCGTAGTCCGAACCGGGCCGGGCCTGGCGGTAGAGCCGCGGCACGGTTTCGAGGTTGTGGTTCATCACGTCGGGCGGGCAGGCGGAGAGGATTTCCAGCGCGAGCTCCAGCCGGCCGCGAAAATCGGGCACGAGGATTTCGATCCGCGTCCGCGGCGAAAGCTCGCGCACCGCGCTGATGCAATCGGCGAAATGCTGCGCGCCGCCGTCGCGCAGATCGTCGCGGTCGACGCTGGTGACGACCACGTAGTCCAGCGCCAGCGCGGCGATGGTTTGCGCCAGGTGCCGCGGCTCGTTTGCGTCGGGCGGCGCCGGGCGGCCGTGGGCCACGTCGCAGAAAGGGCAACGCCGGGTGCACAAATCGCCGAGGATCATAAAAGTCGCGGTGCCCTTGCCGAAACACTCGCCAATGTTGGGGCAGGAGGCTTCCTCGCACACGGTATGCAGTTTGTTTTCGCGCAGGCGCTGCTTGATTTCGTCGAAGCGGGTGCTGCCCGAACCGGCCTTGACCCGGATCCAGTCGGGCTTTTTCAGCCGCTCCTGCGGCACGACCTTGATCGGGATGCGCGCCGTCTTGGCGCGGCCCGTTTCAGCGCCCGAGCTCATGCTGCGCCAGGAGGCTTGCGAGTTCGGCCGCGAGTGCGTCGCCGAGTTCTTCGGTCGAAGCACCGATGCCCAGATCGCGCGTCTGCGTCACCGCCAGGCCGGGGTAGCCGCAGGGATCGATCGCGCGAAACGGCGCGAGGTCCATGTCCACGTTGAGCGCGACGCCGTGATAGCAGCCTTTGCTTTTCACGCGCAGCCCCAGCGCCGCGATCTTTGCGCCGTTCACGTAGGCGCCGGGCGCGCCGCTTGCGCGCCGCGCCGCAACGCCATGCTCCGCGAGGACGTTGATCACAGCCTGCTCGATGAGGCTGACGAGGGCGCGAATCTTGATCTTGCGCCGCGCCAGATCGAGCAAGGTATAGATGACCACTTGCCCGGGACCGTGATAAGTAATCTGCCCACCCCGGTCAATGCGTTCGAGCGGGATGTCCGACCCGCGCGGCAGGTGCTCCGGCCTGCAGGCAAGTCCCGCGGTGTACACCGGGGGATGCTGCAGGATCCAGAACTCATCCGGCGTGTCTTCCTGGCGCGAGGTGGTGAACTGCCGCATCGCCGCGTAGGTCGGACCGTAGTCGATCAGGCCCAGGCGTTTGATGCAGGGCGCGAGGTGCGCAACGTTTGGCGAAGTGACGGCCGAATGCATCGCTTTGCTTCGGACCGCAGCCGATGTTTGATGCTTTTCGCTGTACATATTGCGTGGCTGCCTATGTCGGGCGCTATTACAGCACCATCTTGACCATGGGGTGGTCGCACAGTTCGCGGTACAGGTCGTCGAGCTGTGCGCGCGAGGTGGCGCGGATGGTGGCGGTCAGCGACAGGTACTTGCCCTCGCGGCTGTTGCGCATCTCCATCGTGGATGCGTCGAAATCGGGCGCGTGGCGCAGCACCACGGCCAGTATCGCCTGCGCAAACCCGGGCTGAGTCTGCCCCATGACCTTGATCGGAAAGTCGCAGGGGAACGCGAGCAGCGACTCGAGTTCGGGCTCCTCAGGCATGATCCGGCGCGCGCATGACGGTGCGCTTGAAGTCCTGATAGAGGTGGTTCATCCGCGCCGCGACCGGACCGGGCTTGCCTGCGTTTTCCCCTTGTCCCACGGGCTTTGCGTCCAGGGTCGAGATCGGCAGCACTTCCTTAGTCGAGGAGGTAAGCCAGAGTTCGTCCGCGGCGCGCAGCTCGGCTTCGCTCACCTGGCGAATCTCCAGGGGCAGCCCGTTGGCGCGCGCAAGTTCGATCACCACGTCGTAGGTGATGCCGGGCAGGATGAAATTGGTCTTGGGCGGGGTGATGATGACGCCGTTACTGACCAGGAAAATATTGCTCGCCGAGCCCTCGGTGAGCATGCCCTCGCGCAGCAGCACCGATTCCACCGCGCCCGCATCGACTGCAGCCTGCCGCAGCAGGCAGTTTGCGAGCAGCGACACCGACTTGATGTCGCAGCGCAGCCAGCGGTTGTCGGCGACGGTGACCGCGGCCACGCCCTGCTCGCGCTGGCTCTGCGGCGGCGTGAGCAGCGGGTTGGCCATCATGAATACCGTCGGCGTCGCATTCTTGGGAAAGGCATGGTCGCGCGGCGCCACGCCGCGGGTCACCTGCAGGTAAACGTATTGATCCTCCCATGGATTCCTGGCGATAATCTCGCGCACCAGTTCGTCCCATCGCTCG
>CAYNVY010000147.1:0-11163 GCA_964400745.1 uncultured Enterobacteriaceae bacterium
AAGAGATCAAGAACCTCGCCTTCTACGATCCGCTGACGCAGTTGCCCAACCGGCGACTGCTGATGGACCGGCTGCATCAAGCATTGGCAAGCAGCGACCGTACCCGGCGCCGGGCGGCCCTGTTGTTCATCGATCTGGACCACTTCAAGACGCTCAACGACACCCTGGGCCACGACAAGGGCGACCTGCTGCTGCAACAAGTGGCGCAGCGCCTCGGCGCCTGCGTGCGCGCAAGCGATACCGTGGCCCGCCTGGGCGGGGACGAGTTCGTGGTCATGCTCGAACACCTGAGCGAGAATGCAGAGGAAGCGACGGCGCAGACCAAGGTGATAGCCGAGAAGATTCTCGCCACCTTCAATCGGCCCTACGTTCTCGCCGGGCATCAGCATCTAAGTTCCGGCAGTATAGGGATCGCGCCGTTCTGCGGTCACGGCGAAACTGCGAACGCGCTGCTGAAGCATGCCGATATCGCCATGTATCAGGCCAAGGCCGCAGGCCGCAACGGGCTGCGTTTCTTCGAACCGGGTGCGCAGGCTGCAAGCACCGCGGTGGCGCAAGGCGAGCCTGCGCCCGGGGCGGTTGCAGAGGCAACGCACTGCGTGTTGCCGGAACAAAGTCCCCGCTGATCATTGCCCGGCAAAAGAACCGCATGAACTTGCATTTCTTGCAGTGGCGGTCGCTCAAGACAAGAGTGACCCTCTTCACGCTGGCTATTTTCCTGATCGGCATCTGGTCGTTGGCGTTTTATGCCGACCGGATACTGCGCAAGAACATGGAACACGTGTTGGGCGAACAGCAGTTCTCGACGGCTTCTTTTGCAGCTGCGGTGGTGAATCAAAATCTGAACGACCGGTTAGGCGCGCTCGAAAGAGCCGCAGGACGAGTCACACCGGCCATACTGGCCAATACAGCGGCTTTGCAGGCATTCCTGGAAGATCGCCAGACGCTTCAGGGCCTGTTCAACGCGGGCATCGTTGCCATGGCGCCAGATAGCACCGTGATTGCCGATGTTCCGCTCTCGGCCGGCCGGCTCGGCGCAAATTACAAAGACAGAGATTACATCGTCGCCGCGCTCAGGGAAGGGAAATCGACGATCGGAAAGCCTATCGTTGGCAAGATTCTGGGTGCTCCACTTTTCGCCATGATCGTGCCCATTCACGATGCTAAAGGCAGAACGATCGGCGCCTTGATGGGCGTGACCGACCTGGGCAAGCCCAATTTTCTAGAAGAACTTACGGAAGGTCGCTATGGCAAGACAGGCGGCTTCATGGTTATCGCGCCGCGTCACCAGCTGATTGTCACCTCTTCCGACAAAAGCCGCATCATGCAGACGCTCCCAGCCCCTGGAATCAACACCCTGTTGGATCGCTACATGCAGGGCTATGAAGGGTTTGGAAAAACGGTGGATTCTCTTGGCGTCGAGTACTTGTCCGCCGCAAAGAAGATTCCCATTGCAGGTTGGCTTGTCGTCGTCAGAATTACTGCCAAAGAAGCTTTTGCGCCTATCCATGACATGCTGCAGCGCCTGCTGCTGGCTGCTATCTTACTGACACTGCTGGCGGGTGGTCTGACCTGGTGGATACTAAGGCGCGAACTCGCCCCGATGCTTGCCGCTGCGGGAATGCTGGCCACCCTCTCCGATCAGAATCAGCCCCTGCAGGCCTTGCCCGTCGTCAGGCAGGACGAAATCGGCGACCTTATCGGTGGATTCAATCGTCTGCTGGAAATCCTGGGGCAACGGGAAGAAGCATTGAAGGAAAGCCAAAATAACCTCGCCATCACGCTAAACTCCATAGGCGACGCGGTCATTTGCACCGATGCGGACGGCAGGGTAACCAGGATGAATCCGACCGCCGAACGACTGTCTGGCTGGACGCTGGCCGGTGCGCTCGGCCACCCTCTTGCCGAGGTATTCCGCATCGTCAATGCCGATACGCGCGAGACGATGACCGATCCGGTGCAGTTGGTGATGGCGCGCGGCGAGGTAGTCGGTTTAGCCGACCACACCGTATTGCTGGCCCGCAATGGTCGGGAATACCAAATTACGGATAGCGCGGCACCCATCCACAACGACGCCGGGAATATCGTCGGCGTGGTACTGGTGTTCAGCGATATCACCGAGAAATACCAAGTAGAGGCGGCACTGCGGGAGAACGAGGCTCGATTTCGCAGCCTGACCGCGATGTCTTCCGACTACTACTGGGAGACCGACGCCGATCACCGATTTACCAAACGCACCGAAAGCAAGAGGGAAGCAATGGAGTCGGTGTTCGTAACAGCCATGGCCATCGGCAAGCGCCGCTGGGAGGTAGCCTATCAGTCGCCCGACGAGGTAACCTGGGAGAAGCACCGCGCAACACTCGATGCGCATTTGCCATTTCGAAATTTTGAGATTTCGCGGCTCAGAGCCAATGGAAGAGTGCACCATGTCGCCGTCAGCGGGGATCCGGTGTTTGATTCCGCTGGCGAGTTCCAAGGCTATCGTGGCGTAGGTGCCGACATCACCGAGCGCAAACAGGCAGAGGCCGAATCCCGCACCCTTTCCCGCGCGACAGAGCAGAGCCCCGCAACGATCATAATTACTGATGATGCGGGCAACATCGAGTATGTGAACCCCCGCTTTGAGTACGTAACGGGGTATACGAGAGCCGAGGCGCTCGGAAAGAACCCGCGTATTCTCAAGTCGGGAACGACGCCGGCGGAGACATACAGGAATTTGTGGAAAGCAATTTCCGAAGGCGGCGAATGGCGCGGCGAGCTGTGCAACCGTCGCAAGGACGGCGAGTTGTTCTGGGAGTTCGCTGCGATTTCAGGAGTTCGCGGTGAAGACGGCGAGATTGAGCACTACATCGCGGTAAAGGAAGATATCACCGAACGCAAACAGGCCGAGGCCGCACGCGATTCGCTCGAAGTGCAATTGCGCGAATCGCAAAAGATGCAGGCCATTGGTACGCTTGCCGGGGGCATCGCGCACGATTTCAACAACATTGTTGCCATCATCCTGGGCAACGTCGAACTCGCGCGCCGGGATGTCAGCGCCAATCCCATTGCGCTGGAAAGTCTGGACGAAATCCACAAGGCCAGCGCGCGCGCGCGCGATCTGGTGCAGCAGATTCTCTCCTTCAGTCGCAGGCGACCGGCCGAACGCAAGCTGACGGCACTTGCGCCAATTGTCGAGGAGTCCGTACGCCTCCTGCGCTCAACGCTGCCGGCGCGCTTGAGTCTGGCTGTCCAGTGCGAGGCAGATGTGCCACCCGTCTTGGCTGATGTTTCCCAGATCCAGCAGGTCCTGATCAATCTTGCCACCAACGCCATGCAGGCGATGCGCGGCAGACCCGGCCGCATCGATATTCGGCTGAACACGGTGATGGTCGATGCGTCACTAGTGGATACTCATCCGGAGCTACGCGCAATGTACGTCAAACACCCGGGTCGGGCTGTGCGGCTCATGGTGACGGACAACGGGCCGGGGATGGACGACGCCACGATTGGAAGGATATTCGAGCCGTTCTTCACGACCAAGCCGGTGGGAGAGGGAACCGGACTGGGGCTGTCGATTGTTCATGGCATCGTGCAGGGGCACGGGGGTGGGATTGTCGTGGAAAGCCAGCCAGGCAAAGGATCGACATTCACGCTCTACCTGCCAGCCGCCGAGATGAAGGACGCTGAGACGACATCTGGTGATAGCGATTCGGCCGCAACCGTAACGCCAGGGATAGGCAGCGGTCAGCGCATCCTCTATATCGACGACGACGAATCGCTGGTGTTCCTGGTCAAACGCCTGCTCGAACGGCGCGGCTACCGCGTCAGCGGCTACATCAACCAGCGTGAAGCGCTCGATGCGCTTCGCGCCGATCCGCAGCTGTTTGACCTGGTGGTGAGCGACTACAACATGCCGGGCATGTCGGGATTGGACGTAGCGCGTGAAGTACGCGCCATCCGGGCTGACCTTCCGGTGGCGTTGGCCACGGGGTTCATCGACGAGGAATTGCGCGCGCAGGCGGATGGAGCCGGAGTGCTGGAATTGATTTTCAAAGCCGACGCGGCGGAAGATCTATGCGACGCGTTTGCGCGGCTGGTGCAGATGAAAGATCAAAAATCGAAATTTTCGTGATCCGATTCATTCCCGATGGCGGGCGCGGTAATCCAGCCGCTCGTGCAGGCAACAGCACACTAAAGCTGCGTGAATAGCCGGGTCAGGGTTTGGCGCCGCTCACCTGCCGCAACCAATCGAGCGCGCCGCTCGCCTCCCAGACGCCGCACCAGTCCTGCCGGTAGTACCAGGCTTCGTCTTCGCCGCCGACCCGCATCAGACCATCCTGCAACTCGGGCATGCGCGGTTTCTTCGCCGTAAGCATTTTTGCGATCCGCGGCGCGCGTTCTTTCGCCTGAGCCAGCGCTGCCACGGCGTCACCGCGCCGTCCGAGCAGGAACAGGGCGAGGACGCGGCCGTACAGCATGGCCCCGAGCATGTCCCCGGGATAGCGCTCGCACACCGCCAGCGCGTCGGCGGCGCGTCCGCTTCCTGCATACGCATGGACGAGCCGCTCGCGCAGGCCCTGATTGTCGTTCGGATTCAGCGTCAGTACTATCCATTCCAACAGAGCTATTTCCTCCGCCGCGTTGGTCGCCCCTTCAATCACTCGCGCAAGCAGCCGCAGCGCGGGCCGGTTCTGCAGCCAGCCCCATTCCAGCTTGCATCCATTGGCTTCGTTGGCGTCCAGGTTCAGGCGCAGCAGCGCGAGCGCGTGTGCGAGCAGCGCCTCGACCATCGCGTCTAGTTTGTCCTCCAAATCTTCGTCGGCGAAAAGCACGTCGTCGAGTGCGATCAGCAGATCTTCGAGAATAAAGAAACTGTTCCAGGCGAGGGGGTGCCCCGCCAGCCAGTCTAACCAGCCGATGTCGGACCAGGCATCGACTCCGGCGTCGTCCGCGTCATTCCCGGACATGAACACCACCCGCCACTCCGCTTCGACACGGGCCAGCTCCGCGTCGGCTTCCAGCGGCCCGGCTTCGCCGTCTCGCGGCTGCAGCCGATAGTGGCTGGCCGGTTGCGGCAGCGCCTTGACCAGATCGACCAGCTGCGCGAGGGACGCGTCAGCCAGTTCTTCCTCGTCCAGACCCTCCTCGTCAAATGCCTCCTCATCTTCGCCGCGATTCATCGCCGCGGCGAAGGCGCCTGGATCACGCGCGATTTCTTCCATGAATTCGACGATCTTTTCGCCGCCGTAGCCCAGTTTCTTCAGCCGTACTGCCCAGAAGCGGGCGCGTTCCTGCGCCGAGTCGAGATCCCCCTGGCTGATCAACAGGACTAACTCTAGCTGCGCCAAGGACGGGTTGTCCGGATCGACGCGCTGCGCCTCCTTGAACAGCTTCCAGGCGGCGGGATATTCGCCCGCATCCGCGAACATAGTGCAGCGCCGATGCATGGCGGCGGCTTTCAACGCGCGGTCCGGCGCTTGCATCAAGCGCTCGGTCAATTGGACGCGCCTGGCCGGACGCTGGAGATCGAGATAGGCGTCGCACAGCACGTCGAAGGCGTACTCGTGGCGTACATCGAGCCTTGCCGTGTCGGCGAGCAGGGGCTCCAGCAGGGCCACCGTTTCTTCCCACCGTCCGTCCTCCAGCCACTGATTGCCAACGTGCCCCAGTTCTTCCGGCGACAGCTTGCCGAACGGCAGATTCGCGTACTGCATCATCGGAACCCGCTCCAGCACATAGGACAACAGGCTCAGGCCTTCGCCCCCGAGCGGCGAGGCTCCGGCCAGCGGTCCGCAGCATTGTTTGTATTTTTCGCCCGAACCGCAAGGACAGGGACCGTTGCGCTCAGGCTTGGGCAGCGGGCGCGGTCGCCAATCATGATCGGGGCGCGGCAGCCGGTTCCATACTTCGCGCAACATCGCATACGCGATCGCGCGCCGCGCTTCTTCGGCCGGCGGCATCTGCGCGACGAGCGAGGGCGCAAGCTCGGGCAGCAGCTTGCGATACACGTTCAGCGCCGTCTCGAAGTCGGCACTGTCCAGACTGCAGCGCACCGCGGCGCGCAGCAGCTCCTCGATTTCGACACGGCCTTCGGGTTCGGGCGAGGGTTTCATGGCGACAGTCGTGTGGATAGATGGAAAGTGAATGCTACGTCAATACCACGGCCTCGACCTGCCCGAAGATCCGCATCAGAACCTGCTCTACGGGCCAACGAGGCGCACTGCGCTTCGACCGAGCCCGGGACAGTCGCGGTCCATCTGGCCACTGACCCGGCACTGAGCCGATTCCAGGATTGCATCTGCCTGCAGTTCGAATTTCAGTACTAGTATGATATACATTTTTTGCTGGTCTTTACGCCAGCCATTGATCGGAGGGATGTATGGTAAAGCCGAGTTATGCGGCGTTGACCGAAGGCGAAGTCTATGTGCCCGGCCTGGCGAGCGAATATGTCTCGCAGAAGTACGGCATCCCGCTGGATCAGATCGCCAAACTCGGCTCTGCAGAAAATCCGCACGGACCGTCGCCCAAGGCGCTGGCCGCCGTGATCGAGGCGGCAGGCCGTATCGACCTGTATCCGGACTGGACGGCCAAACGCCTGCGCGTGGCGATCGGTCAGAAATACGGCTTCGACCCTGACAATGTGGTCTGCGGCTCGGGCGAAACCGAAGTGATCTCCATGGTGATACGCGCGTTCGCCAAACCGGATGAGCCCGTCCTGATGCACGATCCGTGTTTCCCGCTGTACCGCATTTATGCCAATTGCGAAGGTCGCCGTCCGGTCTTTTCCGCCATGGGCAAGGATTTCGATCCGATGATCGACCGGTACATCGAGACGATGAAGCAGGCAAGACCGAAAATCGCCTTCATCACCAACCCGCACAATCCGAGCGGCCGCATGGTCACCGAAGACGAAGTGATCCGCGTCTGCGAGGCCGCGGGCGCGGACACGCTCATCGCGCTGGACGAAGCCTATGTGCACTACACCGAGAACGAGTTCGGCATGAAACTTCTGTCGAAATACCCGAACCTTCTCGTACTGCGCACGCTGTCGAAGGCATACGGCCTGGCGGGCCTGCGGGTCGGTTTCGGCATCGCCGCCAGCAACAAACTGATCCTGCCGCTGCTGCATATCAAGCCGACCTGGAACATGGGGCAGTTGCAGATCGCCGGCGGGATTGCCGGCATCACCGACGACGAGCACGTGACGCGGGCCGTGAAGACGGTGGTGGAGATGCGCGCCTACGTGGCAGACCGCCTCAAGTCGGTCGCCGGCTTCCGCGTCGTGCCGGGTTCGCGGGCAAACTTCTTCCTGACCGAAATCCTGGCGCCGGAACTCGATTCGACCAAGGTGTTCAACGAACTGCTCAAACGCGGCGTCATCGTCAAGGACGGCTCGGACATACCCGGCCTCGGCAGCCGCTACCTGCGCGTCGACGTCAATCTGAAAAAGCACATGGACCGCTTTGTCTCGGCGCTGGCAGACATCCGGATCGCCTAGATTCAAGCCATGACAGCGCAACGATTGCTCATCGGCATCGATGTGGGCGGCACTTTCACCGATGCCGTCGTGCTCGACGCCAGCGGCAGCAGCGTGCTGATGGCTTTCAAACTTCCCTCGACCCAAGCCAATCCAGGCGACGCAGTCATGACAGCGCTGCAGCGGATCGCCGACGCTGTCGGCGTGCAAGGGGCGCTGGTCTGCCACGGCACCACGGTCGGGACCAACACGCTGATCCAACGCAAGGGCGCCAAGGCCGCCCTCCTCGCCACCGCCGGATTCACCGACGTCATCGAACTACGCCGGCAAAACCGTCCGCTGCTCTACGATCTTTCCGCGCGGGTGTCCGAGCCGCTGGTGCCGCGCGAGCTGCGCTTCGGCATCAGGGAGCGGATGGATGCCAAGGGCGTAGCGGTCGTGCCATTGCAAGGCGCGCAGCAGGTGGCGCAAGGGCTGCGCGGCGCCGGAATTCAATCCATCGCCGTCGCCTTCCTGCATTCCTACGCCAATCCGGCACACGAGCAGCAGATGCGCTGCGAACTGGAGGAGGCGTTGCCAGACATCTTTGTCACGCTCTCCAGCGACGTCTGTCCGGAGTTCCGCGAGTTCGAGCGCACCAGCACCGCCGTGGTGAACGCTTATATCGGACCGGCCGTCGGCAGCTACATACGCGGCATTGCCGAAAAAGCGCGCGCGATGGGCGTGCAGGCCTTGATGATCGTCAAATCCAACGGCGGGCTCACATCGCCGGAGAATGCGGCGCAATACCCGGTCCACCTGATTGAATCCGGGCCGGCCGCGGGCATGATCGCTGCCGCAGCCTATGCGCGCGCAAGCGGCAGGAAACATGCGATTGCCTTCGACATGGGCGGCACGACCGCAAAAGTCGGGGTGATCCAGGATTTCAAACCCAAGATCACCGACGAGTTTCTCGCGGATCAGCTGGTCAACGGGCGCAATGTCGGCGGCTATCCGATCCGCAGCGCCGTGCTGGACATCATCGAGATCGGCGCCGGCGGCGGCAGCATCGCGCGCATCGACGGCGGCGGTGTGCTGAAGGTCGGCCCCGAGAGTGCCGGCGCGACTCCCGGGCCGGCATGCTACTCGCGCGGCGGGCAGCTTCCGACCGTGACCGACGCGCACGCCGTCATCGGCACACTCAGCCAGGAGACGTTCGACGGCAGCGGCGTGACCTTCTCGCGGCAACTGGCCGTTGCCGCCATCGACACGCATATTGCCCGGCCGATGGGCTGGTCGGTCGCCAGGGCTGCGCACTCGGTGCTCGAACTCGCGGTTGCCAGCATGACCGAAATGATGCGCCTCGCCACCGTGCGGCGCGGCCTCGATCCGCGCGAATTTTCGATTATCGCCTCCGGTGGCGCGGGCCCCTTGCACGCGGCATGGGTCGGCGTGGAGACCGGCGCAAGAGAAGTGCTTATACCGCCATTGCCGGGAATGTTCTCGGCGCTGGGCGCCGTGCTCGGCGAAGTCCGCCACGACCTGTCGCAAACCATGCTCTGCCCGGTACATGAACTACGCACTGAAGCGCTGGCCCAGGCTTACGCGCGGCTGAAGGATAAGGCGCATTCATTGCTGGCGAAGGAGCCCAAGGGTGCCGGACAGCCTGACTTTGCGCGCTTTGCGGATCTGCGCTTCGCCGGGCAGTTATTTGAGTTGCGCGTGCCCCTGGGCGCGTTCGACGAGCCACTGCCTGATCGCGCCGAGATCGAGCGGGTATTCCGCGGGGCATACCGAGCCGAGTTCGGATTCGACCTCGCCGAGTCCAGGGTGCAGCTGGTCAACCTGCATCTGGTCGCGACGCTGCCTATGGGCGGATCCGCAGCGCGCATATTTTCCCGCGAAGGCGGCGCGAGCCCGAGCGCGCGTGCCTACCGGATGCAGACTTATTTGCGCGTTGACGGCAACGAGGAATCGCTGCCCGTCTACCGCAGCGCGGACTGCATCGGCGCCCGACTGCAGGGGCCGCTGCTGATCGAGCATTCCGGCTCCACGGTCTGGGTGCGCACCGGTCAACGCGCAGTGATCGGCACCGATGGCGGCGTCGCGTTCCGGTTGCAGGGGCAAGACACATGAACCCAACCCAGCGCCGTGTCGCGGCGAACAGCATCCTGGACCAGGACCCGGTCACCTTCGAGGTCGTGAAGAGCGCGCTGTACGCAATCTGCACGGAAATGAAAAGCGTGATCATGCGCACCTCCTTTTCGCCCTTGCTGAGCCTATCCGCCGACCTCTCCTGCGCGATTCTTGACCCTGATTGCAATGTCATCGCACAGGGCGTGGATATTCCGGTGCATCTGGGCGCTGCGCGCTTTACCGCCTTGTCCGCGCTCAAAGCCTTTCCGCACGAGACGTGGCGCGAAAAAGACGGGGTCTTGCTGAACGACCCCTACGAGGGTGGCACGCACCTGCCAGACATGTCCCTGCTGACCCCCGTATTCGCAGACGGGGCGCTGCTGGGCTTTGCCTTGAGCCGCATCCATTGGCCGGACATCGGCGGCATCGCGGCCGGCAGTTCCAGCGTGTGCGATGAAATCATCAAGGAAGGGCTGCGCATTCCCCCGATAAAGATCATCGAATCCGGCGTGCTCAGGGAGGATGTGCTGCGACTGATACTCGCCAATGTACGCGTGCCCGCAGACCGTAAAGGCGATTTCCAGGCTGCGTTGGCGGGACATGCGCGCGCCACGGAGCGCATGGCCGAGCTGTGCCTGCGCTACGGCGCCGCCATTGTCGCCGGCGTCATGGCCGATACGCAAAGCTACAGCCGCCGGCTCGTCGCAGGGCGGCTGCTCGCACTGCCGGATGCGGACGTTACGAACGAGGAAACGCTGGACGGCGACGGCATCGACCCGGATGCCGCGCCGCTGGTGAAGGTGCGCATCCGCAAGACCGGCGCCACCATGTCGTTCGACTTCAGCGGTTCGTCGCCATGCGTGCGCGGGCCGATCAACGCGCCGCTCCCGGTCACCTCGGCGGCAGTCTATTACACCGTGCTCAGCTTCGTCGGCGGCGACATCGCCCCCAATTCAGGGGTCTATGCGGGCATCGAGATCGTTGCGCCCGAGGGCACGATAGTCCACGCTACCTACCCTTCGCCCGTGGTCGCCGCGAATACCGAAACCGCAAACCGCCTGGTCGACATTCTCATGGGCGCGCTCGCCAAGGCCTATCCCGAGAGGGTCCCTGCAGGCAGCTACGGCTCGGCCTGCGTCTATACCCTGGGCGGATTCGATCCGGCGCGCAATCGCGCGTTCGTCCACTACGAAACCATAGGCGGCGGTATGGGCGCCAGCGCGGCAGGCGCCGGCATGAGCGGATTGCGCGTGCACATGGGCAACACCATGAATCTGCCCATCGAGGGCGTCGAGGCAGCGCTGCCGGTGCGTTACCTGAATTACGAGATCGTGCCGGAAACCGCCGGCAATGGGCGGCACCGCGGCGGCTCCGGCGTGCGCAAGACGCTGACGACGCTGATCGATGGCATCGAGGCCTCGGTACTGGGCGAACGGACCAGAACCGCGGCCCATGGCGTTTCGGGCGGCGGAAGCGGCGGCCTGGCCCGCTTCCGGCTGATTTCGCCTACGCAGGAGCGCGAACTTTCCGCCAGGGGACTAAACCGCTCGCGCGGTAGGGGAGCTTCGTTGTAGCGTCGGTGTGTAGCT
>CAYNVY010000148.1:0-9473 GCA_964400745.1 uncultured Enterobacteriaceae bacterium
TGCACGCCCTGTTCAGCTTCGGGCCGGTGCTGGAAGCGGCATTGGTGATCGGCGCTTTGACGGTGGACGCGGCGCGCGGCAGCGATGGCCCGTTCGACCCGCGCATTCACGCGCTGCGCTGCCAGCCGGGGCAGATCGACGTGGCCGCCTATTACCGCGCGCTGCTCGCAGGCAGCGCCATCCGCCATTCGCATGTCGAGGGCGACGACCGGGTGCAAGACCCCTACAGCCTGCGCTGCCAGCCGCAAGTAGTGGGCGCCTGCCTCGACCAGTTGCGCCACGGCGCGCTGGTGCTGCTGCGCGAGGCCAACGCGGTGACGGACAATCCGCTCGTATTCGCCGCGGACGGCGCGATGATCTCCGGCGGCAACTTCCACGCCGAACCGGTGGCGCTGACCGCCGACGGCATGGCGCTTGCCATCGCCGAAGTGGGCGCCATTGCCGAGCGGCGCATCGCCATGCTGATCGACAGCGGCGTGTCGCGCCTGCCGCCGTTTCTGACGGCAGACGCCGGATTGAACAGCGGCTTCATGATCGCGCATGTAACTGCCGCCGCGCTCGCCTCCGAAAACAAATCGCTGGCGCACCCGGCCAGCGTCGACAGCCTGCCCACCAGCGCCAACCAGGAAGACCATGTGTCGATGGCCGCGTTTGCGGCGCGGCGCTTGCAGGCCATGATCAGCAATACCGCCAACATCCTGGGGATCGAGTGGCTGGCGGCGGCGCAGGGCATCGAGTTTCTGCGCCCGTTGCAAAGTTCGAGCGCGCTGGAGCAGGCGCTCGCGCTGTTGCGCCTTAAAGTGCCGGCCATGGCAAAAGACCGCTTTCTGGCGCCGGACATCGAACACGCCGCGGCGCTGGTGCGCGACGG
Source organism: uncultured Enterobacteriaceae bacterium (assembly GCA_964400745.1). Lineage (GTDB taxonomy): Bacteria > Pseudomonadota > Gammaproteobacteria > Burkholderiales > SG8-39 > 2-12-FULL-64-23. The sequence goes on from CAYNVY010000148.1 coordinate 872, forward strand.
CGCTTTGTCAAAGATTTTCCGCGCGCTGCCCGGCCTGCCCGCGCTCTGGACCCCGAGCTGAGGAGAGCCCGATCCGCCCGTTCTGGTGCGCGCGGCGGATGGATTCTTCTATGTCGTGGAGCGCAGCGCCCGTTCCGAGCGCAGCGCGAGCTGGCCCAGCACGGTGCCGCAGGCCGCTGCGGCGAGTAGCACCCACAGAGCGGCTTCCCACTGACCGGTACGCTGCACGGCCGCCGCGACCAGAGGCGGTCCGAGAAAAGGGCCGAGCTGCGCCAGTTGCACGATCAAACCCTGGATGCCGCTGATCTGGCTCGCGTCACGCGCATAGACTTGCGTTCCCGAGAGCACGACCGCGGGGACGGTGCCTCCGGCGATCATGAACAGCATGCACAGGACCAGACGGAAAGCATCGGGCAAGGCGGAGGAAAAAATGCCGCAGGCGCAGCCCGACATCAGCACGAAGGCGAGGCTGATCACGTGCCCGCGCGGGGCGCTGCGATGGACCAGCCAGCTGCCGAGGAGATTGCCGCCGATATTGACCGCGACGACCAGGGCGGTCACCACCGCCGCCGTGGTGACCGAGGCGCCGCGCTCCTGCGTGAGGAAGGTGGGCAGCCATACCATCAGCCCATAGAACATCAGCGAGTAACAGGCAAAGGCGAGCGCCAGCCACCAGGGGCCGGTTTGGCGCAGCGCCTGGACCATGCCTGCCCGGGTGTGCGCGGCGCCTTTGCGCGCCCCGCCGTAGGCATTTCGGGACCGCCACAGGCCCGCCATGCAGGCGAGGGTCAGCAGCGCGATCGCCAGCCAGAATCCGCGCCAGCCGATAGACCCCAGCAGGACCGTGCTGGCGAGCATGGTCAGGCTGGCGCCGAAGGGTAGGTAGGCGGCCCACAAGCCCAGGGTCAAGTTGCGCTCGCGCGGCGCCGTGGCCGAGACGATCAGGGTCGGTGCGGAGACGGCGATGGCGATGAATCCAGCGCCTTCGACGATGCGCGACGCGAACAGCGTGGCCTGGTTGCCCGCAGCCGCGCCCAGCAGCCCGCCCAGCATCATGGCGAAGAGTCCCGCCCCGCAGCAGCGCAGGGCGCCGTAGCGGCTGGCGAGCGCGCCGAAGAACACAGCGGTGGTTACGGCAAGCGTGTTGAACGTCGAGTTGACCCAGCCCGCCGTGACCAGCGACAGGCCGAAGTCCTCCCGCAGCAGAGGGATCGCCGGGGGCAGCTTGCCGACGCAGGCGGCGGCGATGACGCCGGTGGCAATGGCGGCCCAGACGGCGGGCCAATGGGTTCGTGTCAAATGGGTTCCTGTCACATGGTTTCGTGGGGTTCGTGGGGTTCGTGTCATATTGTCGCAGGTCAAATTGCCAGGGAATGCAACAGCGTAGACTAGCCGTCGAGACTCGCTAAGCGCGTTTGGGCCGGACCCAATCATAGCAATAGTTCTTTTCTGGAGAGACCAGCATGGGCATGATGAACGCCGAGCAATACCGCCAAAGCCTCGCAAAGCGCAAGCCGCTCAAGGTCTATCTCGATGGCAAGCTGCTCGAGCAGCCCCTGGCGCATCCGTACATCCAGACCTCCATGAACACCGTGGCCCTCACCTACGAGTTGGCGCAGGACCCGGAACACAAAGCGGTGATGACGGCAAAGTCTGCGCTTACCGGTGAAACCATCAACCGCTTCTGCCATCTGCACCAGAGCACCGATGACCTGATCGCCAAGGTGCGCATGCAGCGCCTGCTCGGGCAGCGCTGCGGCACCTGCTTTCAGCGCTGCGTCGGTCTGGATGCCCTGAATGCCATGTTCGCCACCACCTTCGACATGGACCGGCAACTGGGCACCGCTTATCACGCGCGCTTCAAGAAGTTCGCCATTGCCATGGAGCAGAACGACTGGATCGTCGACGGCGCCATGACCGACGTCAAGGGCGATCGGGCGAAGCGCCCGGCCGAGCAGAAAGACAAAGACCTGTTCCTGCGCGTGGTCGAGCGGCGCGCCGACGGCGTGGTGATCCGCGGCGCCAAGGCGCATCAGACCGGTTCGGTCAATTCGCACATGGTGCTGGTGATGCCGACCCAATCGCTGAAGCCGGACGAGAAGGATTACGCCATCGCCTGCGCGCTGCCCTCGGACGCCGAGGGCATCACCTATATCTACGGCCGTCAGTCCTGCGACGAGCGCAAATTGGGCGGCGGGGAAGCCTCCGACATCGATTCGGGCAGCCCTACCTACGGCGGCCAGGAAGCGCTGATGATCTTCGACGACATCTTCGTGCCCAATGACATGATCTTCATGAACGGCGAAACCGAATTCGCCGGACTGCTGGTCGATCTGTTCGCGAGCTACCACCGGCAGAGCTACGGCGGCTGCAAGGTCGGCAACGGCGACGTGGCCATCGGCGCCGCGGCGTCCATCGCCGAATACAACGGCGTGGCCAAGGCCTCGCACATCAAGGACAAGATCATCGAGATGAACCATCTCAACGAAACCTTGTTCGCCTGCGGCATCGCCTGCTCGGCCAACGGCAAGAAACTGCCCTCGGGCAACTTCTTCGTCGACGCGCTGCTCGCCAACGTATGCAAGCAGAACGTGACCCGCATGCCCTACGAAATCGCGCGCATTCTGCAGGACATCGCCGGCGGTCTCATGGTCACCCTGCCCTCGGCGAAGGATTGGCTCAATCCCGCGACGGCGGAGATGCTGAAGAAATACCTTGCCGGCGCGGAAGGCGTGAGCACCTACGAGCGCATACGCATGCTGCGGCTGATTGAAAATCTGACCATGGGCCGCGGCGCAGTGGCCTACCTCACCGAGTCCATGCACGGCGCGGGTTCGCCGCAGGCGCAGCGCGTGCTGATCGGCCGCCTTGCCAATGTCGAAGAGAAGAAGGTGTACGCGAAGAGTCTCGCGTTCAACAACAGCCTCGCGACGGTGGAGGCGGCGATACGCGGCGGCTTGAGCAAGGTCCGCGCGCCGGCGAAGCGCAAATCGGATGCGCCGGCCGCAGTTCCAGTAGCGGCGAAATAGGACCGCTGGCTAATCCGCCGCGTCCGCCGGTGGTTCCGGGTCACCCAGTGTAAAGTAGAAAGTCGCACCTGCGCCGGGGGCGCTTTCCGCCCACACCCGGCCGCCGTGACGCTCGACGATTTTCTTGACGATCGCCAGCCCGACCCCGGTTCCCGGGAATTCGCTTTCGGCGTGGAAGCGCTGGAATACGCCGAACAGCGTCGGCGCCTGCGCCATATCGAATCCGGCGCCGTTGTCGCGCACGAAAATGGCGACTTTCCCCGCAGATGCGTCCATCCCTATCTCGACCTGCGGCGCATCGTTCTTCGCCGAATACTTCAGCGCGTTTCCGATCAGATTTTCGAACACCTGCTGCATCAACCCCGCATCGCATCTGACCCTGGGCAGCGGCGCAACCTTGATCGTGGTCCACAGAAAATCGGCGCTCTGATTCTTGATGGTTTGCGCCACCAGCGACGCGAGATCGACCTGCTGCAGCGACAATTCATTGCCGCGCGAGAGGTGCGAGAAGCGCAGCAGGTCGTCGATCATGGTCGACATGTGCTGCGTATGGTGGAAAATGCGTTCAAGCAGTTCGCGTTCGCCGGAGTCCAGCGCCGCCGCCCCGCTCTTCAGCATGGCGGCGAAACCGCGGACCGCGCGCAGCGGCGCGCGCAAGTCGTGGGACACCGAGTACGTAAATGACTCCAGTTCGCTGTTTGCCGCCCCGAGTTCCGCATTGGCGGCATTGAGTTCGGCCGTTCTTTCGGCGACGCGGTGCAGCAGTTCGGTTTCGCTTTTCGCCAGGTCGTTGAACGCCTTGCTCGCGCGCAGCATATAGCGCAACCGGTGCCCGAGCACCGGCCACGCAACGGGTTTGGTGATGAAGTCCGTCGCGCCTGCTTCGTATGCGCGGTTGATCGATTCGATGTCGTCCAATATCGTCAGCATCAGAATCGGCAGGCGCTCCGCTTCCGGCCGCCGGCGCAGCGCGGCGCAAGCCGAAAACCCGTCCATCCCCGGCATGCGCACGTCCATCAAGACTATGTCGGGCCGAACACGATCAAAGGCCCGCAGCCCGTCGAGGCCATCGACGGCTTCTTCCACTTCGAATCCGTCGCGCTCCAGCGCAGCGCGCAAGATCATGCGCTGCGTGCGCTCGTCTTCGAACACGAGCACGACGGGTTTCTTCGATACGGCATCGCCAAAACAATTCGGCGTATGAATTCTTGCCAATGCGTTCATGGTTCAGGTTCCCGCAAGCGTTGCCGGTGCATGACGGTATCGACCGCTGCCCGCATCCGGGCTCGAATGCGCGATGCGGTTTCGGCCTTGCGTCAGCGCCAAGCACCGATTGTACAGTTTGTGGAACTTTGCGTAGCTCGCAGCCGGCCGCGCCGTCATTTCATTCCATGCGCGGCCTATCCTGCCTGCGGTCGCGAAACTTTCCCCGATCAGGCGGCCGCACCGCGCGCATCCTTGGGTTTGACGAGGACCTGGCTGGCTATCACCACCGCCAGCAGCGCAAGACCGATGAGGTCGGTGATCCAGCCCGGCTTGATCAGCATCAGGGCGGCGGCTACCAGCAGCACGCGCTCCCACATCAAGGTCGTGCGCAGCAGATAGCCGAACAGGCCGGCGGCGAGCAGGATGCAGCCGAGCGAGGCGGTGAAGAACGCGGACACGATGGTCTGCCAGTCGCCGATCATGAGCAGCGCCGGTTCGTAGATGAACATGAACGGGACGATAAAGCCGGCGGAGCCAATGCGCACCGCCTCCCAGCCGGCTTTCCAGATGTCGGTCTTGGCCAGGCTCGCCGCGGCGAAGACCGCGAGCGCCACCGGCGGGGTGATCGCCGACAGGATGGCGAAATAGAAGGCGAACATGTGTGCCGCCGGGGCGATCGCGCCCAGTTTCACCAGCGCCGGGACCAGCAGCGCCACCATGACGATGTAGGCCGGCGTGGTCGGCATGCCCATGCCGAGCACGATGCCGGCCACCGCGGTGAGCAGCAGCGCCAGGAGCAGCATGTTCTGCGCCAGTCCGACCACGAACTGGGTGAAGCTGATGCCCATGCCGGTGATGGTGACGCAGCCGATCACGATGCCGGCGCAGGCGCAGGCCATGGCCACCGACAGGGTGTTCTTTGCGCCTTCCTCCAGCGCTTCGAGCACCGATTTCCAGCTGATGCCCACGCGCGTGGTCTTGCGCAGGAGCGCCATCGGCAGGCAGACCAGGGTGGCGACCAGTGCGCACAGCGGCGCGCTGTATCCTGCGATCAGTCCGATGAACACCATCAGAATCGGCACGAACAGGTGGCCGCGCTCGCGCATTACCGCCCCCAGGCGCGGCAGCTCCGACTTGGGCACTCCCAGCAGTCCGACGCGCTTGGCTTCGAAGTGCACGGCGAAGAACACCGCGACGTAATAGAGGAAGGCCGGAATCGCCGCCCACAGCGTCACCTGGAAATAGCTCACCGCCTGGAACTCCGCCATGACGAACGCGGCCGCACCCATCACCGGCGGCATGATCTGCCCGCCGGTGGAGGCGACCGCCTCGACTGCCGCCGCGAACGGCGGGCGAAAGCCTGTGCGCTTCATCAGCGGGATGGTCATCGGCCCGTCCACCATCACGTTCGCGACCGCGCTGCCCGATACCGTGCCGAACAGGCTGGAACTCACCACCGACACCTTGCCCGGGCCGCCGGCGGTGTGGCCGGTGATGGCGAGCGCAAAATCCATGAACAGCTTTCCGGTGCCGCTCCTCTCCATGAACGCGCCGAACAGCACGAACAGCATGACGTAGGACGCCGAAACGCCCAGGGTCGAGCCGAAGATGCCTTCGGTGGAGAGGTAGAGTTGCTCCAGCAGCACCTGCGACTTGATGTTGGTGAACATCCCCGCGTAGCCGAGGAATATCGCCGCGGTGATGGGCAGTGCCCAGCCGAGCACGCGCCGCGTCGCTTCGAGGATGATCAGCACCGCGAATACGGCGTACACCTTGTCCACGGTCTTCAGATCGTCGATGTAGATGATGCGGTTGTTGATGTATTCGATGTTGAGCAGGATATGCAGAATGAAGGCCCAGGAGGCGATCAGCATGAGCGCGTCCAGCGCGCGCCAGGCCGCGCCGCCGTGCGGCTTGAGCGGGTAGAGCAGGAACACCAGCGTGAGCGCGAACAGCAGGTGAGTGCCGCGGAAAATCATTTCCTGCGGCGGACCGAAGCCAGCGACGTACATGTGGTAGAGCGACATCACCACGGCGATGATCGACACGGTCCACTTGAGCAGCGGGGACTTGGGCTGGGTTGCGGGGGCTTCGTCGGTAATGACGGGCAGGACTGCAGACATTCGTGGCTCCTCTACGCGGTGCAAAGTTCAGGCGCAAAAACGGGGCGGCCTAAGCCGCCCCGAATTGCTGCTGTGAAATGCAATCGAAGTGTCCTCAAATTGCTCCGACTTCCTTGTAGAACTTGGCTGCACCCTTGTGCAGGGGAATGCCCACGTCCTCGGCCATGATCTTCGGCGTCAGGCCGGAGATGGCCTTGTTCGAGGACGCCATGTCGGCCACGTTCGCCGCCATCGCTTTCGTCATCTTGTAGACCGTGTCCTCGGGCAGGTCACAGGCGGCGATGATGTGCGTGGCGTAGCCGATGACATCGACGTCCTTGTCCATCTTCGGATAGGTGCCGGCCTTGATGGTGAGCTTGGAATAGCCGGGATTGATCTTCTTCATCTCGGCCAGGATCTTGTCGTCGACGCCCAGGAGCTTGATGTCGCGCGCGCTCGCCAGGTCCATCACCGACGAAGCGGGCACCGTCGTTCCCAGCGTGAAGACCTGGGCGTGGCCGTCCTTCATCAGCGAAACCGCATCGGTGTAGGACGCGAGGAAGTTCACTTTCGACAGCGACTGGTAGTTCATGCCGTGAACCTGCAGCATGTGCACGTTGATGATCTCCGAAGAATTGCCCTTCGGCTGGGTCGCCATCGCCTTGCCCTTCAGGTCGGCGACGCTGTTGATCTTGGAGTCTACCGGCACCACCATCTGGTAGTACTGTGGGTAGAGGTTGGCGACCTGGCACACCTTGGTCACCTTCTGCGGATAAGGCGGCCTGCCTGCCAGCCCGTCGACGGTGGTGATGGTATTGGCGAAGCCGATCTGCGCCTTGCCTTCGTCTATGCCGCGCACGTTGGCGATGCCCGCTCCGGGCTGCATCTGCACCGAGAGGCCGGGGATCGCCTTCTCCCACATGCCCTTGAGCGAGCCCCCCAGCGGCACCCATACCCCGCCCTGGGGGCCGGTCATCAAGGTCACCTGCTGCGCCGTAGCGGCGGCGGGAACACACAGGGCGGCGGCGAGCGCGGCCGATATCAGCATTGATTTTGTTTGCATGCTTGGCTCCTTTGAAAAAACGTTAGATTGGAGTCGGTCTGATGCCGGCTCTCACGCCGAATAATACTCCTACTGCGGCGGTGTTACGAAGCGGCCCAGGTAACGACTCAGGCAACGATCAAATTGACTGCCATCTCGACGGCTCCGCGTCACTTGGAATGGGTTACGATACACCGCCGTGCACACGCAGCTCGAACTCAAAACTAACCTTAAAGAGGGGGACTCGCATGAAACCATTCAGCCTAATACGCACGCTGCTGCTCGCAGCGTTCCTGACCTGTGCCGCCGGCGCGATGGCGCAGCCCTATCCGAATAAGCCGATCAAATTCATCGTCCCCTTCCCGCCCGGCGGCAATCTCGATTTCATCGCGCGCACCATACAACCGAAGCTGGCCGAATTCCTCGGCCAGCCGGTGATCATCGACAACAGGGGCGGCGCGGGCGGCATCGTCGGGGCGGAGTACGCGGCCAAGCAGCCCGGCGACGGCTATACCCTCTTCCTCGGCAATACCGGCACCATGTGCCTCTATCCGATTCTCTATCCGAAGTTGCCCTACGATGCGCTGAAGGATTTCACCTCGGTCGGCATCACTTCGACCAACACCTTGCTCGCGACGATCCATGCCTCGGTTCCGGCCAATACGCTGCAGGAGTTCATTGCCCACGCCAAGGCGAATCCGGGCAAAATCGCCGCCGGCGTCGCCGGCAGCGGCTCGATGCTGCACCTCGCCACCGAGATGATGAAGTCGCAGGCGGGCATCGACATGCTGGTCGTGCCCTACAAGGCGAGCGGCCCCGCTGCGACCGATTTGCTCGGCGGCCAGATCCAGCTGCTGATCGACGCGCCGCCCGTGACCATGGCGCACGTGAAATCCGGACGCCTGAAAGTCATCGGCGTTACCGGCAAGACGCGTCTCGCCGCATTGCCCGATACGCCCACCTTTGACGAAGCCGGCCTGAAGGGCTTCGACGCGAGCGGCTGGCAGGGCGTGCTGGTGCCTGCGGGGACGCCGCCCGCGATCATCGCGAGACTGTCCGATGCGCTGGTGAAAACGCTGGCGCAGCCGGAAGTGCGCGAGAAGTTCGCCTCGCAGGGGCTGGATATCGCGTCCTCCACGCCGGAGCAGTTCGGCGTGCACATCCGCGCCGAGATCGAGAAGTGGGGCAAGATCGCCAAGGCCGCCAACATCAAACTGGACTGA
>CAYNVY010000148.1:9573-11118 GCA_964400745.1 uncultured Enterobacteriaceae bacterium
CCGCGCTCCATCGACACCGGCTGCCAGCGCTCCAGATCCGGTTTCTTCGCCAGCACCGCCGGATTGACGCAACTCATCGGCCATTTGCCGGCGAGCGCCAGGGCGAGTTCCTGCCCGACGCGGCGCTTGCGCGCCGGATCGAAGCGGGCGGTGGCCGAGGCGTTGTGCGGGCTGAGCGTGACATTGCCCATGGCCAGCAGCGGATTGTCGGGCTTGGGCGGCTCTTGTTCCAGCACGTCCAGCGCGGCGTGGGCGATCCGGCCTTCCTGCAGCGCCTTGATCAAGGCCGCTTCGTCCACCGTAGGCCCGCGGCCGGTGTTGATGAAGATCGCGCTCTTCTTCATCTGCGCGAAATGCTCCTCCTTGAGCATGCCGCGCGCTTCGGGTGTGGCCGGCGCGTGCATCGAGACGAAATCCGATTGTTGCAACACCTCCGACAGCGTCGCCGGCAATACGCCGTACTCGTGCATCACCATCTCTTCGATGTACGGGTCGTAGGCCAGCAGGCGCAGGCCGAACGCTTTTGCCCGGACAGCGACGGCGCGAGCAACGTGGCCGAAAGCGATGAAGCCCAGGGTCTGGCCCATCAGCCGCGGAATCTTCAGCAGCGCCGGGCGTCCTTCCTTCCAGCGGCCCTCGCGCACCATGCGGTCCTGTTCGAGGACGCGACGATGCGCCGCGAGCAGCAGCGCCATGGCGTGATCGGCCACCTCCGCGATGAAGGTGTCGGGGCAGTTGGTCACCGGAATGCCGCGCGCGCTGGCGGCCGCCACGTCGATCAGATCGACGCCGACGCTGCCGATGGATATCACGCGGCAGCGCGTGAGGCCGTCGATGATCTTTCTGGTGATGGGCATGCCGCCTCTGACGTAAATCGCATCGGCATCCTTCGCCGCTGCGACAAAGGCGTCTTCGTCGCCGACCGGGCCTTCGACGATCGCTATGTCCACGCCTTCGAGCGCCTCCATCTCGAACTTGTAGTCGGCGCCCGCGCTCGCAATCGCTGCGCCCGCGGCCGTGATGATCTTGAATTTCGCCATGTGTCTTTCTCCTCAGAGGCGTTTGCAGCTGCCTGCCGCCGGTTGTGTTATCGGTAAAGCGCTACTGCGCTACTGCGCCCGCTTCCTTGCGCGTGATGCCGATCTGCTCGCGCGCCGCGCGCGCCATCAACCCACTGTCGTTGGCGATGGTGACCAGGCGGAACCCCATGGCGATCATGCGCGCCGCATAGGTGCCGGTACCGTTGTGGATGCCGGCGAACTGACCGCGTTTCGCGGTGGCCGCGACCAGTTTCTCGTAGATCTTGAAGATCTCCGGCTCCTCCCTGTCCAGGCTCGGCTTCATGCCGAGCGAGAAGGCAAGGTCGCTTGGCCCGACGTAGATGCCGCTGATGCCGGGCACATCGAGAATGGCGTCGATATTGTCTATCGCTTCCTGGGTCTCTATCATCGGGATCACCAGCACTTCGTCGTTGGCGATCGTCTGGTAGGGGCTCGCCTCGCCGTAGGCGGCGGCGCGGATCGGGCCGTTGCTGCGCTTGCCCTT
>CAYNVY010000149.1:0-11114 GCA_964400745.1 uncultured Enterobacteriaceae bacterium
GCCACCATGCCCTGGACGCCGGGGCGATTGTCGACGATCACCTGCTGCCCCCAGGCCTTGGTGAGGTTGTCTGCAAGAAAGCGCGCGATGATATCGGTCGCCTGACCCGGCGGGAAGGGCACGATCATGCGCACCGGTTTGTTGGGATAGCTGCCTTGCGCCTGCGCGGGCAGGCCCGATAGCGAAAGCGATGCCGCCATGACAATTGCTGCCAGAGTTCTAACCAACATTTTCCTTCTCCCTTTAGCCAGCCCCCAGTCCGGACATTTTCGAGTCGGGTTCAGGGGGAGCGTCTTACACACAGCGAAATGGCGCTGCCGCCATTGTTGCAACATGGAATCCATGCCAGTTCGCAGTTTAGCGCAATCCGAAAAAGTCCTTTTGTTGCGGCGGATGCGGTAGAACTCGCGCGGAGGCGCCCAGGCGGAAGCCACCTCGGGGGGTATCCCCTCGTTTCGTTACAGACGCCCAAGCGTCGGAAGGACGCGGTCAGCTGCTCAGTAGCGCGCGCTTCCCGGCGTGCGCGGAAACGGAATCACGTCGCGCACATTGGCGAGGCCGGTGATGTAGGACACCGTGCGCTCGAAGCCCAGGCCGAAGCCGGCGTGCGGCACGGTGCCGTAGCGGCGCAGGTCGCGATACCAGCCGTAGTGGTTCTTGTCCAGTTGCGCCTCGTCCATGCGCGCGTCGAGCACCGAGAGGCGCTCTTCGCGCTGGCTGCCGCCGATGATTTCGCCGATGCCGGGTGCGAGCACGTCCATCGCGGCCACGGTCTTGTCGTCGTCGTTCAGGCGCATGTAGAACGCCTTGATCTCTTTCGGGTAGTTCATCAGCACCAGCGGGCCGCCGACGTGCTTCTCGGCGAGGTAGCGCTCGTGTTCGGATTGCAGGTCCATGCCCCATTTCACCGGGTATTCGAATTTCTGTTTCGCCTGCTGCAGCACGCCGATCGCTTCGGCGTAATCCATGCGCACGAATGCCTTGTCGACGATGCCCTGCAGCTTGGCGATCAGGCCTTTCTCTATGCGCTCGTCGAAGAACGCCATGTCGTCGCCGCGTTCGGCCAGCACCGCGGCGAGCACGTACTTGAGCAGGGCTTCGGCCAGGGTCGCGTTGTCGGACAGGTCGGCGAACGCGATCTCCGGTTCGACCATCCAGAACTCGGCCAGGTGGCGGCTGGTGTTGGAGTTCTCGGCGCGAAACGTCGGCCCGAAGGTGTAGACCCTGGACAGCGCGAGGCAGTAGGCCTCGACGTTCAGCTGTCCCGACACGGTCAGAAACGCCTCGCGGCCGAAGAAGTCCTGGGTGTAGTCGATCTTGCCCTGCGGCGTGCGCGGCAGGTTGGCCAGGTCCAGCGTGGAGACGCGGAACAGTTCACCCGCGCCCTCCGCATCGGAGGCGGTGATGATGGGCGTATTCACCCAGAGGAAGCCCTGCTCGTGGAAATAGCGGTGTATCGCCTGCGCGATGCTATGGCGCACGCGCGTAGTCGCGCCGATGACGTTGGTGCGCGGGCGCAGGTGCGCCACTTCGCGCAGGTATTCCAAGCTGTGCGGCTTGGGCTGGATCGGGTAGGTGTCCGGGTCCTCCACCCAGCCCACGACCTCGATCGCGCTCGCCTGCATCTCGAACGGCTGGCCCTTGGCCGGGGAGGGCGCGATGCGCCCGGTGGCGCGCACGGCGCAACCCGCGGTGAGGCGCATGACTTCAACGGTGTAGTTCGCGAGGCTATCGGGCACCACCACCTGCACCGGATGAAAGCACGAGCCGTCGGAGACATGGACGAAGGAAATCCCGGCTTTGGAGTCGCGCCGGGTGCGCACCCAGCCTTTGAGCGTGACCGGGCTGTCCGCGGGCGCGCGTCCGGCGAGGATGTCGATGCAGGTGCAGGTGCAGGTGCTCATCTGCTGCCGCTGGCGCTTGAATGCATCCGCGCTCAATCCCGGAACAGATGTTCGGGGCCGCTCGCCCCCGCGGTTTTTTCGTACACGCCTTGTTCCACTTTCTTGTATTGCGTCAGGCCGGACTGCTGGATCTTGCTCTCCGACAGCGACCAGTTGCCGCCGAGCGCGACCTTGCTGATGCGCCGTTCGCACGGCTGGCCGCAGCTCGGGCAGGCGGTCAGTTTGGCGTCGGCCAGGCGCTGCATCACCTCGAACACGCCGCTGCACTTTTCGCAATGGCCCGAGGTGGGGGCATATTCGTAGAGGGGCATGGGCCGATTTTACCGTGGAAGGCCGGCGCAGTGTGTGCTCCCGGCGTCTGTGGATGCCGGTTCGGCTGCTATAATCACCCCTTCGATCGTGGCGCAGCCGCGGCACGTTTTCCCATTTGCAGTGGATGTAGTTCATGCGCATCGCAATCATCGGTTCGGGACCCGCCGGCTTCTATGCCGCAGAGGCGCTGCTCAAACGCACTGATACCGTGGTCGAAGTCGACCTGTTCGAACGCCTGCCGACTCCCTACGGGCTGGTGCGCGGAGGCGTCGCGCCCGACCACGAGAAAATCAAGACCGTCGCGCGCGTGTTCGCGGCGACGGCCGCGCGCCCCAGCTTCAGGTTTCTGGGGAATGTGCGCCTGGGAACGGACGTTTCGGTGGAGGAATTGCGCCGCCATTATCATCAGATCGTCTACGCCACGGGCAACGAGGCGGACCGGCGCCTGGGCATTCCGGGCGAAGGCATGGCGCGCTGCACCCCGGCCACGGTCTTCGTCGGCTGGTACAACGGACATCCCGATTACCGCCAGGCCAGGATCGATTTGTCGGTGTCGCGCGTCGCGGTAGTCGGCAACGGCAATGTCGCCGTCGATGCGGCGCGCATTCTGTTGCGCACGCCGGAGGAACTGCAAAAGACCGACATCGCCGCGCACGCGCTGGAAGCGTTGCGCGCGAGCCGCGTGCGCGAGGTGTTCCTGCTCGGCCGGCGCGGACCGGCCGAAGCCGCGTTTTCGCCGGCTGAACTGAAGGAACTCGGCACGATGCAGGGCGCCGATCCGGTCGTCGCCCCGGGCGAACTCGCCGGCTGCGCGCAAAGCACCGGGAATACGGACAAGGACAAGAACCTGAATATTCTTCGCGCCTTTGCCGGGCACGAGCCGCGCGCGAATTCGAAACGGCTGCACCTGCGTTTTCTGGTCTCGCCGACCGAAGTCATCGGCGACGCCGCTGGCAAGGTCACCGGCCTTGCGTTGGAGAAGAACCGGCTTGAGGCCAGGCCCGACGGGACGCTCGCCGCGCGCGGCACCGGCGAAATCGAAATATTGGAAGTCGGGATGGTATTGCCCGCGATCGGTTACGCGGCCGACCGTATCGCCGGCGTCCCCTTCGACGAAAAAGCGCGGGTGATCGCCAACGAAGACGGGCGGGTGGTCGATGCCGCCGGCCGCAGCGTGATCGCCAACGAGTATGTCGTCGGCTGGGCGCGCACCGGCGCGCAGGGGCTGATCGGCTCGCACAAGCGCGATTCCGCCCACGTGGTCAAGCACATGATCGCCGACGGGGCCGGGCTGGACGCGCGTTCGCTGCCCGAGCGCGACGCCATCCTCGGTTTGCTGCGCGAGCGCGGCACGCAGACGGTCTCGTTCAAGGACTGGAAGCAATTGGATGAGGTCGAAGTGGTGCGCGGCGCGCGCCGCGGCGCCCCGCGCGACAAGATCGTCGATGTCGAGGCGATGCTCGAAGTGCTCGGCCAGCGCTGAACGAACCGCGCTATAGCGCGGTGGGCAGGGCGACGCGCAGTTTTTCCGCCCAGGGGGACAAGGCCGGAAGGATAGACCCCTCCAATTCGACGCCGTCCTGCAATTGCGCTTCCCGTCGCGCCAGGCCTCTTTGACCGGGAAGACGGACGCTGTCGTATCCCTTGCGCGGCGGATTGTCCGTGCACGCATTCGCCACCCAATCCATCTGTCGGTAGTAATCCTTGGCGCCGCCGAATGCCTCGGGGTCCAGCATCTGCACAAAGACGCTCGCATCCAGGGGCGCGGGCGGATCGGCGCGTCCGCGACCGGAGAGGCCCGCCGTCAGTGCTTCCACCATCAGGGCCAGGCCATAACCCTTGTGACCGGCATCCAGCCCGCCCAGCGGCAGGATAGTCCCGCTGTGCGGCGCCACCAGTACCTTCGGATCGTCCGACGCTTCGCCGTTTTCGTCTATCAGCCACGGGTGGGGCAGGCGCTTGCCTTCCTTGCGCAAGCGTCCGGTCAGGCCGTTGGTGGTGATGGAACTGGAGACGTCGACCAGCACCGGGCCAACGCCGGTCGGAAAGCCTATCGCCAGCGGACTGGGCGAAAACACCGGCCGCAGACCGCCGTGCGGGGCGACGCTGGCGCCCGAGGGCGCGGAAGTCAGCAGCAGCATGACCAAACCCTGATCGGTGGCGCGCTTCAAGTAGGACGCAAGGCAGGCGATGTGATGGCTGTTGCCGATGGTCACGGTGCAGGTGCCGAAGGTCTTCGCACGCTCGGCGGCGATCTGCATCGCGCGCAGCACCAGCCAGGGACCGGGCAGGCGTTGGCCGTCCCAGGCAACGACGGCGCCGCGATCGGAAAGCACGGTCGGCTCGCCCTCCAGCCGCATCTGGCCGTCTTCGATGTGCTGCAGATAGGAGGCGAGCAACTGCAGCCCGTGGGTGTCGTGCCCCAGCAGGTCCGCTTCGACCAGGATCTCGGCCATGTCGCGAGCGCGGTCCCGGGGCATCTTCGAGGCCACCAGCAGCGACAGTGCGAAGTCGGTAAGCGCCTGGCTGGTGTAGCGTGTTCGGGGGGCGGAGGAGCGTGTTTCCATGGCGGCTTTCCAGTGAGGCGCGGGGAGTGCGGCGCCGGCGTTGTCGAGGCCGGTATTGTATCAGCGCGCATGGCGGCGTCCGCCTGGCGTCTGGAGTCTGGCGTCGCGTGATTGAACGTAATACAATATGAAATAGTTTGTATTACAGACAGGAGACAGCCATGACACTTACCGTGCGCCTGCCATCGCGGGTGGAGCAGGATCTCGCCGAATACTGCATTGAGCACCGCGTCAGCAAGAGCGAGGCGGTCAAACTCGCGCTCGATCATTTGCTCGCAGCGGGCGCGGGCAAACGCAGCCCTTATGATCTGGGCAGGGACTTGTTCGGACCGCACACCGACGCAACACCGAGGGAAGATATCGCGCGCAACAGCAAACGGCTGCTGCGCGAGCATTTCCGCGGCAAGGGCCGATGAGCAGCGTTCTGGTCGATACCGGGTTCCTGGTTTCCTTGTTCCGGCCCGCCGATCGGCTGCGGGCGCAGGCGCGCGCATGCCTGCAGGCGAACCGGCATCCGCTGGTCACCGTCATTCCGGTGATCGTCGAGACTTGTTTTTTTCTCGATGCGGCGGGCAAGGGCAGATTGCTGGAATGGGTCGAGCGCGGCGCCCTCGAGGTCGCGGATGTTCCCGTCGACGCCTACCCTGAGATCGCGGCCACTATCCGGAAATATGCGGACCGGAAAATCGACTTCGCCGACGCCGCGCTCGTCTGGCTCGCTAACCACGCCGGCATGCGCGACATCCTCAGTGTGGACGAGGCGGATTTTTCGATCTATCGACTCAAGGGCGGCAAACGCTTCGCGCTGATGAAATGGATGGGTTGATGGCCGGAGAGCCAATATCCGCGCGGCTCTTCAGCATATGCGGCGAATGCGGCGAGTGCGGCGTTATGAACCCTTGGCGTTGGCGGGCGACGGCGCAGGGCGAATCCGGGTTTTCGCGAGGATGCCCGACGGGGTGAACAAGACGACGAATTCGGTCTTGCCGCGGGTCGTTCCCTTTTCCGACCCTCCGAGCAGCATGCGCTCCAGCCAGTTTGGCTTGGCGGCTGTCGCGCCGGTGACGCGCTCGCCTGTCATCTGATACACCCACACTTCGAAACCGCTGTCGAAGTTGACGATCGTGGCCTTCCCGAAAGCGGCGACGATTTCGTCTTTTGTGCTCTTTCCGACGGTGATGGCGTCCCTGGCTTCGTGGACGGGAATGGCATTGGGCTGGCCCTGGAGATCCTTGCTGTCGTCCATGTATTCAAACTCGACCAGGGTGTCGTCCGGCCAGCTCCGGTCGCCCAGCGGCATGAAGTAGGTGCGATCCAGCAGCACCTGGCAGTCGCAATAGGCAAGATCGGCCTTCGAAATGCGGCCATAGCTGATTCCCGCGTACAGGTCGTCCACCGGAAGGGTCTCTTTGCGGGTGCCTGCGGTCATGCTGACGCTGAACAAAGAACGCTCCGAAAAGAACAGATAGGGGGCGTCGCTGCCCTTGCAAAAATCCAGCAGCCCTTGAATCAAGTCCGCGACCAGACCGATTCCCGGGCGCGTATTCGAGATCAGGCCCGCTTCCATACCGACCTGGCATTCCAGGCGCAGATCGCCGAGCCGGCGGGTATTCGGCGGCAGAGCAGGCGTGCGGATCTCGGTGCGCCAGGTCATGCTGCTCGCTTTTCGGTTCGGCATGACCGCGGCATTTTCATCCAGCGCCTGCTGGTCGTAATCGAGCGTGAAGGTGCGATCCGCCGCCAGCAGCACCGGCACCGTGACGGTGTCCCCGACGATTTCCACCACGATGCCATCCATCTTCGTGTCGCGCTGCCGCGGCAGGAGCTTGAAGCGCAGCGAAGCCTCGGGCGCCATGGCATGCAGTTTCTCGAACAGCGCCATCCCGTTCAGCATCTTGCGGTAGGACTTGTTGACCGGGTCCCGCGTCCCGTTGACCAAAACGAATTCGCGCGGGTCGGGTACGGCACCGGCCCCCGCTTTGTCTGGCGGTTCAGCCGCGAACGCGGCGGCACAGGCGAGCATTATTGCGGCTTGCATCGCTGCCCTCGCCAGACAAGACAATTTCATGTGTGTACCGACCCGGCGATAGTTGGGAGATATTTCATGATCCGATTGAGGGCACCGACTCACTCGGGTAATTTTCGCCTGCTTCTTGTGGGTTGTATGTTCGCTGACCAACAATTGCCCGTGCCGGCGAGCGCAATTCAGGTCAACCCTTGCGCGCAGCCCTGAACGCAGCCTGTGCGCGGCGCATCAGACTGGGATGCAGGAGTCCAAGCTGGGGCGTCTGCCCGCGGGCCGCGCTTCGGACCGGTTGCGTGATTCGCAGATCGGCTGGAGAACCAATATCCATGCCGATCCCCGTTGATATTGCCTATGCGCGCAGACTCAGCCCATGCCGAGCTTCAGCGCCGCCGCGACGATGGGCTTGGCCCAGTCGGGCGTATGCGGCAGATCGGCCGCGTTGAGGATTTTTCCCCGCTCCAGGTGCAATATCAGCACCGGCTCGGGCGCCCTGCCTTTGGCCGGGTCCGCATCGAAGCTGTTGTCATAGACATGCAGCGCGGTCAGGTGCGGCAGCAGCTCGATCAGATTCAGGCGGCTGTGATCAAAGCGCCGGCGGATGTCGGCTTCGGGGATGTCATGCCCGCCCTTCTGCACCCTGTACTTCACGCGCGCGATGTGCAGCTCAGGGCTGGAGAGTCCGGCGTACCAGACGTGGACTCCGTAGCCCTGTTGCGCCGCTACTCGCAGCAGCGCCGGAATGGTGTTTGCGCCCAAGGTGGACTCGAAGGCGAAATCGAGGCGATTTGCAATGGCTTTTTCGAGCAGCTTCTTGCCTATCACCCAGGCTTTGCTGTTGGCCTCGGTCTGCCCCAGCCCGGGGTTGGCGACCATCAGACTGCGGGCAGCTTCGTCGGGGTTGTAGTAATCGCCGCCCAAATCGCGTATGGCCGCGCCGCCCAGGCTGCTCTTGCCCGCGCCATTGACGCCCGCCAGCAGATAAATGCGCGGTGGCGCGACCGCCTTGGCCTCGGAGTCGCCTGCGGGACGCGGGCTGCGTTGCTTGGAGGACAACTGCGGAAATCGTGTTGCGCTACTTGCGCGCCGCTTTCACGGCGGCGCGGCCCAGCGCCTTCGGCGAGGCGCTGAAGGCGGCGGCCGTGCCCTTCCTGGCCGCGGGCGTCTGCATGCGCGCCAGCAGTCCGTCGAACTGCTCGCCCAGGGCATCGAGGCTGCGCGAGCGTTCGCCCACCAGAGCTTCGAATTCCTCCACCGAGATCAGGATGGCACGGGCCGTGTCATGCTTGGTGATCGCGACCGCCCCGCCGCGAACCGCCTGTTCGAATACGCTTGCGAACTCGTTCTTGAACCGGGTGGCGGGAATGGGCGGGATATCGACCAGCTCGCCCAGCTTGTTGCGGAATGTCAGCGCACTCATGGCGAGTCTCGATCCAATGGTTTGTTCTGATCATTATAGACAAAATATACATTATATACATATTTGGCACGCGATCATCGAGCGTGGCTTGTGTCGGCGCCTTGATCCGGACGGAGTCGGCGCACCTCAATCCGGTTGAATAGCCGTTCTCGTATGGAGCCGCTAGCCGGTACGCGAACATCAGAACGACATGGGGCACCAATGCGGCGGGTCGCGCACTGGCGCGTATTCCGATGGAAAGAGGAGCGCGACGTCGCGGGTGCAGGGCGTCAGGGGGGGCAGGCAACCGGGCTGCTATGATAAATATACTGATAGATAATGACAAAAATGAAGATTTTGTTATATTATATGCGTATGCCAAAGACTGCCCGTGCCCTTCTTCAACTTCCGCCAGCCACTGCCGGCGCCATCGAAAAGCTAGGCGCCGACCTGGCTGTGGCTCGCTTGCGTCGCAAGGAGTCATTGCGGTCCTGGGCACAGCGCTTGGGCGTTACTGTGTCCACACTTCAACGGCTCGAGGCCGGTGACCCGGCTGTTGGTATCGGTATAGTCGCGACCGCACTCTGGCTCATCAAGCGCGACGCCGAGCTGAGAAATCTCGCAGCGCCTGAACACGACCAAGGCGCCATCGAAATGGACGTCCGTGAGGCCGTCGAACTGGGCCGCTCGCGCGCCCAGTCCTCCGCCGAGGCGCGCTTGCGCGCCGCGGGTAGCTCCGACAAGACGAAGGTCTGAGCGAAGGACCGAGCGAAGGACTGAGATGCGCCTGGACGACTTGTACCTTTGGTACCTGGGTGACCCGAGCACACCGTGCTACGTCGGCGCACTCAAGCTTGTCGCCGCCGGCAAGGGCGTTTCCTTGCACTACGGCAAGGAGTGGTTGGCCCAGGGGTTCGCGCTGAGCGAGGATCTGCCGCTCGTCGACAACGCGTTCCTGCCGCCAGGCCGCCTCGCCGCAGATGCGCCGCGTGCGGTCGGCGCCGTCGACGACGCACGGCCTGACCGCTGGGGCGAGAAGGTCATTCGCTACGTGGAAAAGCCCAAGCGCCTTTCCCTGATGGAGTACCTGTACTACGCTGGCGACGACCGATTCGGAGCGCTCGGTGTTTCAACGTCGTCAAGCAGCTACAGTCCGCGAGCGGTGAGCCCGCTTCCCCGGCTCGACGCTGTGCAACAGCTCAGTGAGGTGGCGGCCAAGATCGAGGCCGCGGAGCCCCTCACCGCCCTGGAAGCCAAAATGATTGCCGGCGGCGGCAGCCCGCTAGGCGGCGCCAAGCCAAAGGCGCTGATCGACATCGACGGCGAGCAGTGGGTCATCAAGTTCTTCAACAACGATCCCGTCGACACGCCGCTCATCGAGCATGCGACGCTGACGCTTGCCAGGCGCGCAGGAATCGCCGTGGCCGAGACGCAGCTCATCCGCCTTGCAGGCGCGAACGCCCTCGCTGTGCGTCGCTTCGACCGCGAACAGAACCGGCGGATTCACAGCATTTCAGCGGGCACCGCCATCCGCGCGGCTGCCGCGTCCGGCGCCGAACCCGAGATGGGCTACCCCGAACTGGCGCGCATCCTGCGCCGGGTCGGCATTACCCAGGACGACATGAACCAGCGGGACGCACGCGAGCTCTTCCGGCGTATGGTCTTCAACATCCTGGTCGACAACACCGATGACCACGAGAAGAACCACTCCCTGCTGGTCGTGAACCCGTTCGCCAATGGCCGCCTGAAGCTGGCGCCAGCGTATGACGTCCTGCCAACGAACTCGGGGCAGGGGTACCAGGAGTTGATCTGCGGCGCACAGGGCCGGGACTCGACGCTCGAAAACGCGATGTCGCAGTGCGATGCATTCGGCCTGTTGCCCGCGCAGGCCGCAGCCGAAGTCGCCACCGTCATCGACGCAGTGAACACCTGGCAGGAGCACTTCGCGCAGGCCGGCGTGACAGCACTCGATATCGCGAGCCTGGCCGAGCGCATCGACGGCAAAGCGCTTCTGAGCCAGCGCATCGGCTTCGACCCTGCCCGGTTTCAGACTTCGCCGGCCAGGCGAAAAAAGCCAAGTCCTTTCCGGCGCCCCTGAAATCCTCGCGGGACGAACCAGTCGCTGGCGAAGCAAGTGGTACCTGAAGCGCGGCTCACGTGCTGGCTTCCTCTGAATAAATCAGGCGGTATCTCAGCCCGAGTTGCTTGAGTTGCTGAAGTAGACACCCTATCCGCACACCCCCACCCAGCCGCAGGCGCTGCAAAACTCGCAGCCGTCCTTCTTGATCACCGCGTGGTTGCCGCATTCCGGGCAGCGCGTGCCCTTCAGATGCGGCGCGGCGCCCTTGACCGGCGTTTCCATGATGCCCATGGTCTGCACCGGCAGGCCTTCCTCGTTCAGGATGCCGAGCATGGCGTAGCGGTGCATGATCAGGCGCGCGACGTAGGACACGGTCGAGGGCCAGTTCTGCTGCTTGCGGCTGCCCGGGGTGTAGGCCATGAAATCACCCAGCGGTTCCGGGAATACCAGGAGCTTTCGCAGCTTCATGCTGATCCAGGCCGGGTCCATCACACGCATGTCGAGCGACAGGATCTTGCACAGTCCGTCCAGGGCGCGCGGGTAATCGCCCGAGAGCCACATCGAATACGGCCGCGTCAGGCCGTCGGGCAGGGTGATTTCCTTCAGGCCGAGCACGAAGTCGTCGCCGGTGGCGGGGTTCTTCACGTCCACGGTCCAGGACATGGTGCCGTCGGTGCCGGTCTTGGGCTCCTTCAGGCTGAACATGGCGTCGAGCACCGGGCCGGTCTTCGCCTCCGACAGCGCGCCCAGTTCTTCGACGCGGAAGCGCACCACCTGCGCCATGGCCGAGACCACGCTGGGCATGCGCTTTTTCTCGCCGTGCGGCGGG
>CAYNVY010000150.1:0-11067 GCA_964400745.1 uncultured Enterobacteriaceae bacterium
TGGGCGGCACGCTCACCGGGGGTTCGTTCTCGCCGATCCGCAACCGCAGCAACGGGCCGGGCGATCCGGACAATATCGGGCACTGTTTCATGGCGCTGGTTCCGCGCGCCTTCCGCGAGGAGGGCGAGTTCCAGGACGATCTGGACGCGGTCATCGACGAGCTGCACGCGACGCCGAGTGCAGACCCCGGCGAACCGGTGCTGGTGGCCGGCGACCCCGAGGCGCTGGCGCGCGAGGAACGCCTGCGCGACGGCATTCCGATCCCGCCGCGCCTGGACGTGCATATCCGCGAGATTTGCGGGCGTTGCGGCGCCGACTACGTATTGCAGGACATCTGAGGCCACGCAAGTCATAGAAGAAAACAAGGAGGAATAGATGAAATTGCACCACTGCCTGATTCGTTCGCTCGTCTTTGTCGGGATGCTCTGCGCTGCGCCGGCCTCGGCGCAGAATTTTCCGGCAAAGCCGGTAAGCATCGTCGTGCCCTATCCGGCCGGCGGCGCCACCGACGTGATCGCGCGCATGGTCGCGGACAAGCTGACCCAGGTCTGGGGACAGCCGGTGATCGTGAACAACAAGCCCGGGGCCGGCACGGTGATCGCCGCCGAAATGGTCGCGCGCCTGCCCGGCGACGGCTATACGCTGTACATGACGACCGCGGCGCACACCATCAGCGCCAGCCTGTACAAGAAGCTCACCTACGATCCGCTCAAGGATTTCGCGCCGATCACGCTGACTTCCACCATTCCGCTGGTGCTGGTGGCCACGCCCTCGATGCCGGTGAAAACGGTGGCCGAGGTGATCGCCTATGCCAGGGCGCATCCGGGCATGTCGTTCGCGTCCACGGGCAACGGCACGCCGCAACATCTCACCGGCGAATTGTTCAAGGCGCAGAACAAGCTCGAACTCACGCACGTGCCCTATCGCGGCGACGCGCCCATGCTGACCGATCTGATCGGCGGGCAGGTGCCGATGGCTTTCGTCACATTGTCGGCCGCGCTGCCGCACATCAAGGCCGGCAAGCTGAGAGCGATTGCGCTGGCGCATGCGAAGCGCGTGGAAGCCATCGCCGACGTTCCGACCTTCGCCGAGGCGGGCGTGCCGGGATTCACGGCGGCCACCTGGTTCGGCATGTTCGCGCCGGCCAGCATGCCGGCGGCGCTGCAGAACAAGATCTACCAGGACATCGCGAAGATCGTCGCCAATCCGGAATTCACCGCACGGCTGATCGATATGGGCGGCGACGTGGACAACACTTCGCCGCAGGTATTCCAAGCCTTTGTCCAGAGCGAGAGCAAGCGCTGGGCCGAGGCCGTGCGCCTGTCCGGCGCGCAGGTGGATTGAAGCAACGATGGGTGAGATGCAGATCATGACCGCTACTGAGAAAGACCTGCTTGGGCGTTGCGGCAGGATAGCCACCAGCACCTGGTCGGACGCCCTCGATTCGTTTGCCATTGCCGGTGTAGTGCAGGGTATCGCGCGCCGCAGCGGCAAGGACAGGATGGTCGGCTTCGCTAGCACGGCGCGCCACGCCTGCGGCGCCTTGGGCGAATTCGACCGCGCGGATTTCGCGGTGGGGAAGCTGGTTGCGGCCACCGATCCGGGCCGGGTGCTGATGATTGATGCAGGCGGAAGCGTGGTCTCCACCTTCGGCGGGATAGCATCGCTCGCGGCGAAATTGCGCGCAGCCACGGGGGTGGTGATCGACGGCGCCTGCCGCGACGTCGATGAGATACGGGAGGCAGGTCTTTGGCTGGCAAGCCGATGGGTGACGCCGGTCACGGGTAAGACGCGCCTGAAGCTGCTGGCGCTCGGTGAACCGGTGAGCATAGGCGGCGTGGCGGTGAATCAGGGCGATCTGGTGGTCGGCGACGACACCGGCATCGTCGTCGTACCGCGCGCCGAACTGGAGCGCGTGCTGACGGAAGCGGAGCGCATACTGCAGGTGGACATTGCGGTGGAGCATGGCGTCAAGGCCGGGAAGACTTTCGGCGAAGCGGCCGCCGCCGCCAATTACATTCCCGAGAAGACATAGCGCTGCGCCGGAGTTTCCTATGAGCGGAAAGGAAAGCATCGTGCAACTCGGCCCGCTGGACGATTTCGTCAACGCCTATTTGACGGAACACTACGACGTGCTGGAACTGTGGCGCGAGCCCGAGCCGCTCGCCTGCCTGGAACGCCGCGGCGCGGCGGCGCGGGTGGCGGTGACCACGGTGCGCCGTGGATGCAGCGCGGACATAATGGCGCGCATGCCCGCGCTGCAGGCGATCTGCAGCTGGGGCGTGGGCTACGAAACCATAGATGTGCCTGCGGCGAGCGCGCGCGGCGTGCGCGTCAGCTACACGCCGGATGTGCTGACCGACTGCGTGGCGGATCTCGCCTGGGGCCACATGATCGCCGCGGCGCGACGCACCGCCGAAGCCGACCGCTACGTCAAGACCGGGCAGTGGCGCACCCTGGGCGTTTTTCCATTGACCACCCGCGTGAGCGGCAAGCGCCTCGGCATCCTCGGACTCGGACGCATCGGCGAGGCCATCGCGAGGCGCGGGCAGGGCTTCGACATGCAGGTGCGCTACCACGACCGGCGCGCGCGGCCGGAGCTGCAGTATGCGTTCGAGCCTTCGTTGGTGGAACTGGCCCGCTGGGCGGATTTCCTCGTGGTCGCCTGCCAAGGCGGGGCGGCGACGCACCATCTGGTTTCGGGCGAAGTGATAGCCGCGCTCGGGCCGGAAGGTATCCTCGTCAACATCGCGCGCGGATCGGTGATCGATCAGGAGGCGCTGATTGCGGCGCTGGCCGAGGGTCGGCTGGGCGGCGCGGGCCTGGACGTGCAGGAGAAGGAGCCGCCGGACATGTCGCCGCTCATGTCCATGGACCAGGTGACGCTGACGCCCCACGTGGGCAGCGCGACGCGCGAGACGCGCCGCGCGATGGGCCAGTTGGTGCTCGACAACGTCGACGCGTTTTATCGCGACGGGCGGCTGCTGACGCCGATTCCAATGTGACGGGAATACCCGGGGCGTGAATTTCGGGAGATGCCAATGAACAAACTTACGATCGGATTTATCGGCCTCGGCGTCATGGGCGAGCCGATGTGCAGGAACATCCTGGCCAAGAGCGGGCACAAGGTGCAGGTGTTCGACCTCGACACCGCGCCGCTGCAGCGCCTGGCGGCGCTGGGCGCTGAAGCCGCTGCGGACGCTGGCGCGCTGGTGCTCGGCTGCGACGTGGTGCTGGTGTCGCTGCCTTCTGGAAAAGTGTTGCTGGAACTCGCGCATGCCGGCGGCCTGCTGGCGCAGATGAAGCAGGGACAGATCTTCGTCGACCTGGGAACGTCCGCGGTCAAGTTGACGTGCGAACTGGCGGCGCAGTTCGCCGCGCGCGGCGTGCGCTACCTGGATGCGCCGGTGGCGCGCACCAGGCAGGCGGCGGAGGCGGGAACGTTGTCGGTGATGGTCGGCGGCGATGCGGCGACGTTCGAGGAAATCAAACCGATTCTGGCCTGCTGCGCCAGCGACATCACCCACTGCGGCGCCATCGGCAGCGGGCAGGTGACGAAAATACTGAACAACATGGTGCTGTTTCAGACCGTGGCCGCCCTGTCGGAGGCCTACGCCATCGCGCACCACGCCGGGTTCGATCCCAAGTTGATATTCGAAACCATGTCCAAGGGTTCCGGCGACAGCTTCGCGCTCAGGAATCACGGCGCCAAGGCGATTATCCCGCAGGTGTTTCCCCTGCGGGCATTCTCGGTCGAGTACGCGAAGAAGGACCTGTCCTACGCGCTGGAACTGGCGGCGGAATACGGGATAGACGCGGCAGGCGCGCGCCGCGTCGATGCACTGTTCGAGGAGGCGATTGCAAAAGGGCTGGGCGAACCGTATTTTCCGGTGATCAGCAAACTGGTGGACGGCAGCACCTGATATTCCGGGGGAGCAAGCGAACGACAGTAGAATGACGCCGTCTGGCGCAAGAGGAGGAACGGACATGTCGAATATCGGAAACAGCGGGCAATCGGCGCAGGAGCGCGTCCTTGCGGACCGTTTGCGGCAGTCGATTGCAGCGGCATTCTCGGGCGACTCGGACCTGTTGCGCCGCGGCTGGCTGGTCGATACCTGCTGCCTGATCGAAATCGGCACCGAGCAGCTGCTGCTGACGATACGCGGTGGTCGCCCGACCGTCGCCGAGCGCGTGCCGCTGCTGGGTTCCTGGGATTTCGCCATCAGGGCAGGCGCCGAAGCCTGGTCGGCGCTGTGGCAGCCGGAGCCCAGGGCCGGATGGCACGATCTGTTTGCGCTGACCAAGCGCGGCGCGATGCGCATCGAAGGCAGCCTGCAGCCGTTCATGGCCAATCTGCAGTACTTCAAGGACCTGGTGACGCTGCCGCGCGAAGGAGGCGGGCGATGAGCGCGCCCGAGTTCGAGCCCATGGTGGGCCGTTACCTGACAGTGAATATCCTCGGCGAAGCCTGCCGCATCTACACCGAGGAGTCCGGCAGCGGCATACCGCTCGTGTGCCTGCATACGGCGGGCGCCGATGCGCGCCAGTTCCGGCATCTGCTGTGCGACGAAGCGGTGACCTCGCGCTATCGCGTGATCGCGTTCGACATGCCCTGGCACGGCAAGTCCTATCCCCCGGCGGGGTGGGAGAAGACCGAATACAAACTGACCACCGAACGCTATGTCGAAACCATACGCGCGTTCTGTGCGGCGATGGACCTTGCGCGCCCTGTGGTCATGGGCTGTTCCATCGGCGGGCGCATCGTGCTGCAACTGGCGCACGCGCACGGAACCGAATTCCGCGCGCTGATCGGGCTCGAGTCGGCGGATTACCAGCAGCCCTGGTACGACACCACGTGGCTGCATCGCGGCGACGTGCACGGCGGCGAGGTCTGCGCAGCGCTGGTGTCGGGACTGATCGCGCCGCAAAGCCCGCAGGAATATCGGCACGAAACGCTGTGGCAGTACATGCAGGGCGGACCGGGAATATTCAAGGGCGACCTGTATTTCTATCGCGTCGACAGCGACCTGCGCGGAAAACTGGGAGGAATCGATACGCGCCGCTGCCCGCTGTACCTGCTGACCGGCGAATACGATTTTTCCTGCATGCCGGAAGACACGCTGCGGACCGCCGAGGCGATTCCGGGGGCCAAGGTCACGGTGATGAAGCAGGTCGGGCATTTTCCGATGAGCGAGAATCCGGCGCAGTTTCGCAAATACCTGCTGCCGGTGCTGGAGGAGATTTTCAAGGCCGCGGCGTGATCCGCGGCCGGAAACGTTGGTGCTTGTTCACAATAAGGAGGAGTCAATAATGAAAAGCAGAATCGGTATAGCCCTGCTTGCGGCGATGGGTGTGGCCGCCTCGGCGCAGGCGCAGGAAACCCTCAAGATCGGCGCCCTGGTGACGCTGTCCGGCGCCGGCGCGGCGTGGGGGCAGGGCATGCTCCACGCCGCAGAGCTCGCGGCCGACGAGGTAAATGCCAAGGGCGGGCTGGAGGTCGGCGGCAAGAAGTACAACGTCCAGGTCATACCCTACGACGACAAGTACCAGGCGAACGAGGGCGTCACCGTGGCGAACCGCCTGGTGTTCGAGGACAAGGTGAAGTACATCATCGGCCCGGTGGGCTCCGCGGTGATCCTCGCGATCCAGCCGATCACGGAAAAGAACAAGGTGATCGTCTGGACGCTGGGCTTCACCGGCAAGGCGCTGGGCGCCGACAAACCCTTCACCTTCCGGCCGAACGTGACCACCGGCGAGATCTCGCAGCCGCAGATCGACTGGGTGGTGAAGTCGCGCAACATCAAGAAAGTGGGTGCCTTGTTTCCCAACGACGAGACCGGCCAGTCGATGTCGAACGATATCGACTCCGCCTACAAGAAAGCAGGCGCCACGCTCTCGGCCAAGGAATACTTCGAGCGCGACCGCGTCGACTTCGTGCCGTTGCTGACGCGCATTCTCGCGGCCAAGGTGGATGCGATCGAACTCGATGGCAACTCGCCCACGACCGCCGGCCTGATCGTGAAGCAGGCGCGCGAACTCGGTTTCACCGGCGCCATCGTGCGCACCGGCGGCCCGGCAACACCGGAGATCGTCAACGTCGCCGGCAAGCAGGCGGCCGAGGGCCTGCTCGTGCATACGCCGATCAATCCGGCGCTGCCCTCGGTCAAGTCCTACACCGACCGCTACGCGGCCAAGTACAAGCGGCCCATGAACGGCTTCAGCCCGGCGTTCTATGACGGCACGCGCATGATGTTCGAGGCCATGCGCAAGGCCGGCTCGGTGACCGACAGCGACAAGGTCCGGATGGAGCTGGAGAAGATCAAGTCCTTCAATGGCGCCCTGGGCGAGCTGTCCTGGACCGGCAAAGCGATGTATGGCGCCGATCATCAGCTGAACGCGCCGTTCTACGTCGCCGAGGTCAAGGACGGGCAGGAAGCGATACGCGCGCAGTGCACCGTGGCCGGCTGCAAGTGATCGCGTGAGCTGAAGCGACGGGTATTCGGTGGATCTCAACGCCCTGATCGCCCAGGCCGTGGTGAACGGCCTGGTCGTCGGTTTGCTCTACCTGCTCATGGCGGTGGGGTTCACGCTCGTCTTCGGCGTCATGCGCGTGGTCAATTTCGCGCACAGCGAGTTCTACATGCTCGGCGCCTTCGTCGCCTATTACTGCGTCACCCAGCTGAATCTGCCGTTCCTCGCCAGCGTGCTCATCACCTTCGTGGTGGCGGTGGCGTTCGGCTGGATCGTCGAATGGCTGATACTCAAACCGTTCCGGCACGACGAACTGAACGGCATGATCGCCACCATAGGGCTCGCCATGATCCTGCAGAACCTGGCGCTGATGGCGTTCGGTCCGGACCCGCTGTCCATGCCTTCGGTCGTGCAGGGGGTGGCGCACCTGGGCAGCATGGTAATTCCGAATTCCCGGCTGTATGTGGTCGCGTTTTCCGTCGGCGTGCTGCTGCTGCTCTACGTTTTCCTGCGTTACACCCGCACCGGGCGCGCCTTGCGCGCCGTGGTGCAGGACATAGAGATCGCTTCGGCGCAGGGCATACGCGCCAGTTTCATCTATCCGCTGGGCTTCGGCATCGGCGTCGGCCTGGCGGCGGTCGCCGGAGCGCTGATGGCGCCGCTGTTTTCGGTTTCGCCATTCATCGGCGCCGGCCCCCTGCTCAAGGCGTTTATCGTGGTCATCCTCGGCGGTCTGGGAAGCATCCCGGGCGCCGCCCTGGCCAGTCTGCTGCTGGGCATCACCGAAAGCGTGGCGGGAACCTTTCTGAGCACCGGCACGGCGGACATACTCATTTTCGCGTTCCTGATCGTGATGCTGGTGGTGCGCCCCAGCGGGCTCTTGTTTCGGCCGGAACAATGATGCAGGGCGCAATCGGACAGGGCCACGACTTCGAATTGACCATAAGGCGCGTCGCGTACCTGGTGCTGGCAGCGCTGTGCGCCGCGCCGTTTTTCGCCACCAATTCCTTTTACGTGCATCTGGCGGTGCTGATCTGCCTCAACGTGGCCATCGTCGGCGGCCTGGCGCTGATCTGCCGCACCGGCCAGCTTCCGCTGGGCCACGGCGCCTTCGTCGGCATCGGCGCCTATGCCGCCGTGATCGCCACCATGCGCGGGCACTGGCCGTTCTGGCTCGGCGCGGTCGCTGCAGCGCTGCTGGCGGCGCTGCTTGCAGCGATACTGGGATGGGTGATACTGCGCCTGCGCGGCGTGTATTTCGTGCTCGTCACCTTCGCCTTCGCCGAACTGGTGCGGCTGGTGATGCTCGACTGGCCCAGCCTGACCGGGGGCGCCAACGGCATCGCCGGCATTCCGCCCGCCGCGCTGTTCGGTTTTGCGTTCGACACCAAGCTGCGCTTCTACGCGCTGGCGCTGCTGTTCGCCGCCGCGGTGATCGCGTTTCTGCACGCGTTCTTCAGGACCCCGATGGGGCATGCCGTGGACGCGGTGGCGGAGAATCCCAATCTGGCGGAAGCCAGCGGCTTGAGCGTGCACCGCATCCAGTTGATGGCATTCGCGATCGGCAGCGGGATCGCCGGCTGCAGCGGCGCGCTGCTGGCGCATTACGTGGGCTTCGTGTCGCCGGAATCGTTCAATACCGGCTTGTCGGTCGCGGTGATCATCATGCTGGTCATCGGCGGGCGCCAGTCGGTTTGGGGGCCTCTCATCGGCGCGCTGATCCTGACCCCGCTGCCGGAGCTGTTTCGCGGCGCGGTGCAGACGCAGCACGTGTTCTACGGCGCCGCGCTGATACTCATCCTGCGCTTCCTGCCCGGCGGTCTGGCGTCTTTGTCGGCGCGTTTTTCGCGCGATCGCGGGCAGGGCTGAGATGGAGACGCTGCTTCAGGTCGAAGGAGTCACCAAGATGTTCGGCGGGCTTGCGGCCCTGTCGAATCTGACGTTTTCGGTGGGGCAGGGCGAGATCGTCGGCCTCATCGGGCCCAATGGCGCCGGCAAGACGACCGCGTTCAACGCGATCAGCGGCACCCATCCGCCCACCTCCGGCACGGTGCGCTTCAAGGGAACCGATATCACCGGCGGCCCGCCGAGCCGCGTGGTCAGGCTCGGACTCGCGCGCACCTTCCAGGCGACCTCGATCTATCCGGCAGTGAGCGTGGAGGAGAATATCTACCGCGGCGCGGTGGCGGAGATCGACGCCTCTCTCCTCGATCAGCTGCGCAACGGCGCCCGCACCCGGGGCGCGGTCGCGCGCGCGCGCGAAAACGTCGAGGGCGTGCTCGCGACCATGGGCCTGACTCAGTTTCGCCACACGCTTGCGGGCCGCCTTTCCTACGGTTACCAGAAGCGCTTGGGGGTGGCGGTGGCGCTCGCCACCCGGCCCGAACTGCTGCTGCTGGACGAACCCGCCGCCGGATTGAATGCGGAGGAGTCGGCCGAGTTCGGGCGCCTGCTGCGCACCCTGCGCGGCGACAGGAAGCTGACTCTGCTGCTGGTGGAGCACCACATGGCCCTGGTGATGGATCTGTGCGAACGCATCGTGGTCCTGGTGCAGGGAGAAAAGATCGCGGAAGGAAGCCCGGCCGAGGTGCGGGAGAACCCGCTCGTCATCGAGGCCTATCTGGGGGCGCCGGAGTACGCGCATGCTTGAAGTAAAGGACCTCAGAGTCTGCTACGGCCCGCTGGAGGCGGTGCGCGAGGTCTCGTTCCGCGTCGACAAGGGTGAAATCGTCGCCCTGGTGGGGTCGAACGGAGCGGGCAAGAGCAGCACGCTCAAGGCGCTGATGGGGTTGGTGCGCATTGCCGGCGGATCGCTGTTGTGGGAGGGGAGTGCGATCGAAAAGACCGCGGCCGCGGATCGGGTCGCGGCCGGCATCGCGCTTTCCCCTGAGGGGCGGCGGTTGTTCCCGCGCATGAGCGTGTACGAAAACCTGCTCGTGGGCGCGCATACGGTGCGATCGCGGCAGCGCCGCAGCGACATGCTCGATACGATCTTCCAGATATTTCCGCGAGTGGCCGAGCGGCGCGCCCAACTGGCCGGTTCGCTTTCCGGCGGCGAGCAGCAGATGGTGGCGATAGGCCGCGCCATGATGGCGCAGCCGCGCGTGCTCATGCTGGACGAACCGTCGCTGGGAATTGCGCCGAAGGTGGTGGCGGAGATCGCCGCTGCAATCCTGCGCGTCAACAAGGAAGCCGGGATGTCGGTCATTCTAGTGGAACAGAATGCGCGACTGGCGCTGCGCCTGGCGAAGCACGCTCACGCTTTCGAGCAGGGGCAAATCGTGCGCTCGGGCAGCGGCGCGGAGCTGCTCGCCGATCCGTTTGTGCAAAAGGCGTATCTGGGTTTGTAATTCAATAACCTGCCTTGGTCGGGCACCGTGCGGGTGACATTGTTGCTTTTCGGAAGCGCCGATGAAGGCCGAGATCAGCGCACGACAACCACGGGAATCTCCGTGTGTGCCAGCACCTTTTGCGTTTCGCTCGCGACGAAATACGCGGGAATTCCATGGCGAATGCGTGTTCCCATCACGATAAGGTCGCATTCCTGCTCCTGCGCCACCCGGATGATGGCTTTGTAGGGGGAGAGGTCGGCGACGTACCCGGCTTCAGTTTCTATGCCGAACGCGTTCGCCAGTTCCGCTACTCCTTCAAGGAATTTGCGCTCCTCCTGGTCGATCTCGTCGGCAATTTTCCCCGCGCCGACGCGGGACAGCGCCCCGCCTTCGACGTGGTGCGGAATGTCCATCGGAGACCTGACGTGCAGAACGAACAGTCTTGCGGCCAGGCCTCTTGCCAGCCGCGCGGCTTCGTCCACGGCTTTGAGCGACAGTTCGGTGCCAAAGGTCACCGCCAGAATCTTTCGGTGCAGAGCGGTAATCACTACTTCTTGTCTTCCACCTTGCCCACCCGCTTGACGGCGGCCGCGAGCATGGCCGCGTCCTTGTCCCAGAACTTCTGGAACTCGGGCGCGTCGAGGTAGTAGATCGGCGTTTCGATCTTGGTCATGATGGCCTTGAATTCCGGGTCCTCGACCGCCTGTTTCGCGGCGTTGCGCAAGATCGTCATGACCGGCGCCGGCGTGCCCGCCGGAGCGAACAGCCCCGACCAGATGTAAAACTCGACGTCGTAGCCCAGTTCCTTGAAGGTCGGCACGTCGGGCAATGCCGCAAGGCGTTTGTCGCCCCAGGTGGCGAGCGGACGCAGTTTGCCGCCTTTGATCTGGCCGATCACCGCCGAGGGGCCGGAGGCCAAAGCGTCCACGTGGCCGCCGACCAGGGCGTTCATGGCCGGCCCGCCGCCGGTGTAGGGCACGTGCCAGAGTTTGATGTCGGCGGACTGGGCGAACATTTCCATGGCCATGTGCAGCGTGCCGTAGATGCCGGAGGAACTGAAGCTGATTTTTCCGGGGCGCTTTTTTGCGTCCTCGACCAGATCCTTCACCGTTTTCCAGGGGCTGTCGGTGCGCACCACCAGCACGGTGGGATCGGCTGAAATCAGCGCAATCGGTGCAAACTGATTCATCTGGTAGGGCGATTTGCGGTCGAACAGTTTTTCCGCCTCGGGGATGATGGAAATCGACGACAGCGCCATCATGAT
>CAYNVY010000151.1:0-11062 GCA_964400745.1 uncultured Enterobacteriaceae bacterium
CGTCGACAGCCTGCGCGAGCACCTGCGCCAGGACGTGCGCATTCACGGCATCGTCGCCAAGGGCGGCACCGCGGTGAACGTGGTCCCGGAGCTGGCGCAGGCCGAGTTCGCCTGCCGCGCGCTGGACACCGCCACCATGGAAAACGCCTACAACAAGATCGTGAACTGCGCCAAGGCCGCCGAACTCGGCACCGGCACAACGCTGGAATTCAAGGAACCCAGAGTCGCGCTGAAAGCGCCGGTCGCCGTGCCGCCGCTGCTCGATGCGGTGGAGGCCAACCTGGGCAAACTCGGTATCGCCAAGAACCAATTCAGGAGTTCGGACGAATTCGGCTCCTCGGATCTGGGCATGGTGAGCTACGCCTATCCGACCGTGAACATGCGCTTCAAGGTGGCTGCGGACGGTACCTCCCTGCACAGCGACGCGATGCGCGATGCGGCGAATTCCGACGAAGCCTGGAAGTCGACCATCATCGCCGGCAAGGCCGTGGCCCTGTCGGCCTACGACATGCTGACCAAGCCGGCGACGCTCAAGGCGGTGAAGGACAGCTTCAGGGAAGCGAAAGCGAAAGAGGGCAAGTAGAAGATCGGGGGCGCGCACCACTCAGCTGCCACGGGGCAAACGCCCCTGGCCGCCGTCGCTCTTGGCAATCAGGATGACTTCCCTGCCGCTGCGCCGTCTGTCGCTTTCAGCGCAACCGGCCTTCGATTTGCCCGCGCCCCGGTCGGCGCCGCATGAATCGCAGCTTCCGCACGCGCCGCCGCGATTCAACGTCGCTTCCAGCCATGCAGTGCGCTCGAATCCAAGTCCGCATCTGCGCATGGTCGCGCCCAGGCGCACCGCGAGCTGCGAACGCAGCATTGCCGGCATGAATTTCCATCCGACATGCAGTGCGGCGACTGCGACGACACAGTAAACAAGAATTGTCTGCCCCAAATCAGCCTCCTGTCCAAAGCAGTGTCAGGTGAAAAGTGAGGAACGAAGCGACATAGGCCAGCGCAAACAGATACGCCGCCATGAGCAGCGGGTAACGCCACGAATTGGTTTCACGCCTGACGGTTGCCAGTGTCGCAATGCATTGCGGCGCAAATACATACCACGCGAGAAGCGAAAATGCGGTCGCCAGCGACCAGTCTTGCGCGATCGCGGGGCCCAGCTCGGCCGCCACGTTCTCGCCGGCCGCCGACAAGGCGTACACGGCGCCCAGGGCCCCGACCGCGACTTCGCGCGCGGCGAGACCCGGAATCAACGCAATCGAAATCTGCCAATTGAAGCCTATGGGCGCGAACACGACTTCGAGCCAGCGGCCGGCGATACCGGCCAGGCTGTACTGGATCGGCGGGCCGCTTGCCCCGGCAGGCGGCGACGGAAAGGTCGAAATGAACCACAGGAGCACCATCAAGGCCAGGATGATGCTGCCCACGCGCTTCACAAAAATGCGCGCGCGCTCGGTCAGGCCCCGGACCAGGCTGCGCAGGCTTGGCCAGCGGTATGAAGGCAGTTCCATCAACAGCGGCTGGCGCAGCGTTGTGCGGCCCAGGCGTTTGATTGCCCAGGAGACGCACATGGCCGAGACCACGCCGGTTACGTAGAGTACGAACAGAACGAGGCCCTGGAGATTGAACACCGCCCCCACCGTGCGGTTCGGCACGAAGGCGCCGATGATCAACGCATAGACCGGAAGGCGTGCCGAGCAGGTCATCAGCGGCGCGATCATGATGGTGACCAGGCGGTCGCGCCAGTTGGAGATGGTGCGCGTGGCCATCACGCCGGGAATGGCGCAGGCGAAACTCGACAACAGCGGGATGAAGGAGCGTCCGGAGAGGCCGACGCTGCCCATGCTGCGATCGAGCAGAAACGCCGCACGCGGCAGATAGCCGGAATCCTCGAGCGCGAGTATGAACAGGAACAGGATCAGGATCTGCGGCAGAAACACCAGCACGCTGCCGGCGCCGGCGATGATGCCGTCGACCAGCAGGCTCTGCAGCATGCCTGGCGGCATCCAGGCAAGCGCCAGGTCGCGCAGGCTGTCCATGCCGGCCTTGATCGCATCCATGGGCAACTGCGCCCAACTGAACACGGCCTGGAACATCAGGAACAGCGTCGCGGCGAGCACCAGCATACCCCAGAGGGGATGCAGCACGACGCGGTCGATTGCGTCGTCCACGCGCATTTCAGCCGGCGGCTCCTGCACTGCCGCAGCGAAGATGCGTCGCACCTCGCGCTGCACCGACAGAACATCATCGACATTCGGTGCACTCCAGGGCACCCTGTTCGGCGCTCGCGCGAGAGAGAACGTATCTAGCCGTTCGAGCAGTGTGCGCGCGCCATCTCCCTCCACCGCGACGGTCTCGACTACCGGCGCGCCGAGTTCCCGCTCGAGCCGGGCGCCATCGATGCGGATGCCGCGGCGGCGTGCGACGTCGGTCATGTTGAGCGCAACCATCATGGGCAGACCCAGGCGTTTGGCTTCGACCACCAGGCGAAGATTGAGCTTGAGATTGGTGGCGTCGGTGACGCAGACGATCAGTTCCGGCTGACCCTCGCCGGAGCGCAGGCCAGCCACGATGTCGCGCGTGATGGCCTCGTCCGCGCTCACGGGGTTGAGACTGTAGGCGCCGGGCAGGTCGAGCACGCGCACCCGTTTGCCGCATGCGGTCGTGAACAGGCCTTCCTTGCGCTCGACGGTCACACCGGCATAGTTGGCGACCTTTTGCCGGCTGCCGGTAAGCAGATTGAACAGCGCGGTCTTGCCGCAGTTGGGATTGCCGAGCAGGGCGATCTGAAGCGCGGCGGTCACGGTGCAATAGCCGGTGCGCGAGTCACACGAATATAGCCGGCTTCGAGACGGCGCAAGGCGAACGCAGTCCCGCCAAGCCGGACTGCAATCGGTTCATTGCCGGGCTGGCCGTGCGCGATCACGCGCAGCCTCTCGCCTGGAACAAAACCGAGTTCGATCAGGCGCAGCACCAGATCACGGTCTTGTTCCGTCTCCGGCGAGCGGATGCCGGCCACCGTTGCCGCCACACCGCGCTCCAGTTCGCACAGGCTGAGGCTAGTCGCCGACGCTGCGGCGAGCGGCTCCAGTTCAGTCGCCCGCGGAGACTTGACGGACAGCCGCAGCAGCCCGAGTCCGATAAACTTTGCCTTCAGTGCTTCGAGTGGCATTACATTCCCCTTTCTTGTCATCCTGGCGGCGCCAAGAATGAGATAACGCAAAAACGATGGCTTCCGGTGGAGGCAAAGGCAACAGACCCTAGAACGGAAGCCCTACCAATATCTTGTAAATCCTCTTGTCTACGGAATCCGTCCATCCGTGCCCGACCCCGACATGGATTTCAAAATGTGATTTGGTCGTGAATTCGAGCACCGCATAGCTGGTCTGCCCGGACGCGGAACCGAAGCTCGGATTTCGCAGCGCCCCGAATTCAGCGTAATGCTCGAATCCCACGGCGACGTCGCGCGCGACGGTTTTCATCGCCTTGCCGAACAGGTCGAAACCGGCGCGCTTATCCGCCCCGGGCACGGCATCCAGCGCTTGATTCAGAATCGGGTTGAGCGCAAGCAGCCAATCCCCGCGCCGCCAGCCGAGGATGCCGCGCACTTCCGCCACCAGACTCGATTCGGAAAGCCGCCGATTGAAGTAGCTGAGCTCGTAATTGACTCCGTAGAACACGCTGCCCGCATCGGTCTGCTGTGCGCTCAGGTTCTGCAGGCGTGCTTTGAAGCCGTCGACGCTCGTAGTGCCGGTGTAGGTGTTGCGCGACAGCGGCAGGTGCAGGCCCAGGTTCCATTTTTCCGACAAGCCCCAGACCACTTCGGGCATGAGGCGCAACACCCTGTCCGGTGGCTGCTCGCCCGGATAGTCCGGCGTGCGCCGCGCCCTGGCCGCAAAATTGAAATGCAACTCGTAGCCGGTTTCACCCTAGCCGTTCAGTTAAAGTGTTGAAAACCGCCTGATTTGTGGTATAATTCCCTTATATCTCATGATGTAAGGGAGTTTTGCTTTGCCCGCGATATTTTCTACGGCCAAACCGAGCCGCATTCCACCAGCGGTAGACGGAATCCAGGTCAATTTCTGCAAGAATCCGGCGTGCGCGAACTACGGTGTTCCGGCGCTGGAGGAACTCAGCAGTCGGCGCTTGGGCGCCCCTAAGGACGCCTACATGGCGACTGGTGGCGGGACATCCGTCGCCGTCCTGAAGTGCAAACTGTGTGGCGAATTTCCTTCAATCAAGAGCAACCTTGCCGTCGCAGAAGAGTTGGGGCGAATGCTTGCCGATCTGCGCCCCAAAGCGGAAGGCGTCTGTCCAGATCCGCAATGTGCGAATCACGCCGTTCCGGTGAGTTCGGGCAAACCGTTCTACCAAGCATTTGGCACTACCCATTCCGGTTCGAAGCGCTATCGGTGCAAGGCATGCTCCCGGACTTTCGCGGTTGCTATCAAGGCTACGCTGCGGCAACGGCAGACGCACAAGAACCGCATAATCTTCTCGTTGCTGATGAACAAGTCGCCAATGCGGCGCGTGTGTGAAGTCGCTGAAATTCATCCAGAAACGCTGTACCAACGTATCGATTTCTTCTATCGCCAGTGCCGAGACTTTACCGCCGCCCGCGAGCAGCGGTTGCTTGAGGGAATGGCAATCCCTCGACTTTATATAGCGACAGACCGGCAGGATTACGTGGTGAATTGGTCGAACCAGGACGACAAGCGAAACGTAATCATGCGCGCTGTCGGCAGTGCTGACCACACGAGCGGTTACGTCTTCGGGATGCATCTCGATTTTGACCCCTCTCTTGATCCGGAAAAGATCGAAAACGATGCGGCGGCACGAAACGATACGGCGCTCAACTATCCATTCCGCCGCTACGCCAGGCTGTGGCTCAAGGCGGACTACATCGACCAAGTGCGGCAGCGTCGGCGTGCGTTGAGGCGAGTTGTGCGAGCAGGTTCGGTCACAGACGATGTTGCGAAGACCTACGACGAGCTTGACGACAGGCTCGATGTGGAAGCTGGGTTGACTCAGTCACTGGATACAAAGCTGCCGGCGAAAGGGATGCAGGTTCATCCGGAATACACTCTCTACGCGCACTTTTTCTTTCTCAAACGATTGTTCGGTGGTGTGGAAAAAGTTCGTTTCTTTCTCGATCAAGAGTCAGGCATTCGCGCGGCATGCCTGGCCGCGTTTTATGACGAAGTCAAAGCGCGGCGAGTGGACGCCTTCTATGTTCGCATCAACAAGACCTTGACCGTTAATGAAAGACGTCATGCTATGGCTGAGAGTCGCGCCAAATTCCAGGCGGCTCGTGCTAGCCATCCAGGGCTTAAAGATAGTGAGGTGGAGTTACTCTTGATCCAGGACCGCCTTCAACAAATGGCGGCCATCGGCAAATGGAGTGATCGTTGGTTGTTGCACCCATTCCCAAGCATGAGCGAGCCGGAGAAGGCAATCTGCTATCTAACGGACTTCTGCGACTATGCTCCAGACCATCTCGCGCGGCTCTACGGCAAAGCAAGCTTGCATTCTATCGACCGCTTCTTCATGCAACTGCGCAGAAGGGTGTCCCTGTTCGAGAGGCCGATTGCTACGTCAAGCGCGGCGGGTAGGACCTGGTTTGGATACAGCCCCTACAATCCCGAGGTTGCGATGAAGCTCCTAACGATCTTCCGGATGTTCTACAACTATATTGCTGTGGGTGAGGATAAGAAAACCCCGGCAATGCGACTGGGGTTGGCCAAGGGCAAAATAGAAATTGAGGATCTGGTGTACTTCAAGGCGTAGACATGGGGATCACGCGAAGCCAGACATGAAATACCGTGATTGGTCCTGGCGATCTATCGGTACCAGGATAGGGCCAAGTTCTGTCATGCGTGGTCAGGTACGCGCGCTGGGCAAAGCGGGATCGCGCGAACGCACGCGGACCATCTGTAGGATGGTATTTCTCTTGCTTGCCATAGCGTCTGAGATGTGCCGCTAATGAATCAGGAAGTGCTTGGGACGTTTCCCGGAGGTATCCTAACATCATGGCCTGCGGGACGGCCCATGCGTATTTGCCATTCACAAATCGTATAAGCCCGTCCCCGCAGTATTTGCCCATTGTCTTGTCTGGTTCGATCAGCTTGGCTTCTACAAATAAGCATCCGTTAAGAGTACTCAACCCGGGTGGTATATAAGCGCGACGAAACGTCAGGTCAGGTCTTAACGTCAACGCTTTGCCGAGATAGTCAAAGGCGCCGTGCTGACTATTAAATTCTGGTACTGGGTGGAAATAATCGCTAAGGCCAGTGAGCAAATGGCGGTCATGGGCCCAGATATCATCGAGAATCAATACTAACGCACTGGAAATGTCATCCTCATTTGCATGAGAAAAATTGATTTGGTGACAACGGAATCGTTTGGCCGACTCGGTCCATGCCAAACGTAGGGCACTTTCGACCGCCAGTATTTCCACGTTGGTGAAGCCCGGGTATGGCATACGGTCGTATACGGAACCCGCTCTAGTAAATGAGCCATGTCCTGTGCTTGGCATTACCTAAGCTACCTTGACGCCAGCTTCGATTAGGCCGTTGCTGTATTCGCGAACGACGGTCAAGGCACAAAGGTGCGCGCGTGATGCCGTCCAGTAGCGGTATTGCGCCAGTATCCCGATGCCGAGATGATGTGGCGGATTCGGGACGATGATGCTGCTGGCGCCTTGCGCATCAGCCATCTGTTTGAGCCAGGCTTGGTCCCAGTTGCGTGGTCGGTGACCCTCACTGCAGACATCGAGGAATACCCACGACCCATCTGTAACAGGTCGAGCTTCCACGCTCAGAGTGACCCCGGCGTTCTCGAACAGTGGTCGAAGGTGATCTTCAAGCGCCGAACGAAATACCTCGATCTCCGCCTTGGATGGAGGCGCTTCTGCGCGCTCGTTGGTGATTGTGTACGGCAGCGATACGGACAGCGTATCCGCAATGATGCGCTGCAGCTTGTCGGGAATGCCGTAGATCCTAAAAGCGAGTTCGTCGACCTCACGCCACGGCAACTTCTCTTCCGCAATTGCTGTTGAGATCTCTTTGATATTGGTCACCGTTTTGCAATCCAATTGTTCAAAGGGAATGATTGGAAAGTCATCAATGTCTTCCTTCTGGATCGTGTCTCGTTCAATCCCGAACTTTGCGCTGGTCATTAGAAGGTAGTACTGAAACAGCTTGCTGTATGTCAATGTGTGCAGATAGCGTGCTAGGGCCTCTGGATCACCGCCCTTGAAGCCGACCGTCGAATAACCAGTGAATGATTCCGTATAGGCCACATCCTCTATCGCAATCAGACCGCACCCCTGATCAGGACTCTCGGGAAGCGATTCGGGGATTATTATGAGCGGACCACGGTAGATTGCCCTATTCCGCGTTCGATGAAGCGTGCGTCTCTCAAATAATTGCGTTACACTTTTCCTATCAACAGAAAATCGTGGAGCCCATTCGCGCTTCAGGTCAAGCATTCCTATCATGTGGCTTGAGTCATTCGAATCGCCATCTTCATAGACCTGATAGCCTTCCCCGCTCGCGAGCCCATGCGATGTCATGTATTCACTAAGGCGCAAGGTGGGTACCGACGCCAGATGCTCCATAACAGTCGCGTCCATCGCAGTCCCACGAAACATCGTTTTCAACAAATAGGGCTTGTCCCGGAGCACCGAGAATTGGATTGGTTGAGCGTTTTTGTGGTCGATCCGGACGCGACCACGAGCATTCAGTGGCGTTTCCAGTTCAACACTAACAAAGTGGAAAAGATGGTGGTCCTCCGGTACTTCATTTCTTGCGAATAGGAGACACCACGGCGCATCGACATTTGGCCAAACTCTTTCTTTTCGGACCGCTGCCCCGTTAAGAACTCCGGTCACACGAAGTCCAGCGAACACCGCGTCGCGTGCCTTTGCCCCCATGTCAGCTTGTTTGAATAGCAGGCGGGCATGCAGAGCAAGCGCAATGACGCCGCCGTCGGTTGCCCACTCCATCGAGCGCCAAACAAATGGTAGATCCGGCACACCGTCTGGATTGTCATAGGACTTCGAGATCATCAAAAGTCCTGGATGCTGATTGTTTTCCTCCGCTCTGGCACCGGCGATTTCGCGTACGATATCTGGGAACTTCCCAACAATACTCTTCGCTCCCTTCTTACTGCTAAGTCCAGACCAAGGGGGGTTGCCGATAACGATTTCGTACCGCTTTCGATGGTCGGGGCTGATCGCCGAACCTAGGCTGCCCATCACATCCGGATTGGACTCCGATTCGCTAGCTAGGCGTGCACATGTCAATACAGTCGTCAGGTCAGCGTCCTTTGAAAACGCAAACAATGGGCGGAACGAGAATTCATCGAAATCATTAAGGTCTGGATCGAGTTCGATCGCGGTGAGATAGAGGCCAAGGGCTGCTAGTTTGAGCGCCGATGGATTGATGTCGAAGCCGCGAATCTGCTCATACAGTATTTGCCGGATCTCTTGGCGCGACGGTCTGCGACGCTTGTCATTCCAGA
The DNA here is from genome assembly GCA_964400745.1 of uncultured Enterobacteriaceae bacterium. Taxonomy (GTDB): domain Bacteria; phylum Pseudomonadota; class Gammaproteobacteria; order Burkholderiales; family SG8-39; genus 2-12-FULL-64-23. The sequence goes on from CAYNVY010000151.1 coordinate 8,521, forward strand.
GTTCTGCAACCAATTTGCGAAATCCAAGTGTTAGGAACACGCCTCCACCAGCCGCTGGATCAAGCAGGTGCGCACGGTGTCGGTGCCGCGGATTAAGCCCTTCAAATGCCTCTTCAATCATAAATTCGGCGATATGCCGCGGCGTGTAATGCATGCTCGCGCGCACAGCATTCTTGCCTATGTGTCTGTGTGCGTAGCGTTCATACACTTCGCTGAGAAGTCCTATCGGAAGGTGGGCGAAATCTAGATCACCCCATTCGGAATCAAATGACAACTGCCCACCGGGCGCACGATACAAGATGTTGGATAAGATACGGAACACGGTATCGGCACCATTGCCCAGCGATTCAAAGTAAGCCTGGTACGCACCGCTGGCGAGGGGTAGTAACTCCCCGTTGAACTTGTCGTCAAGCCATTTGCACGTCATCGCGGCCATCTTCGGCGTCGCAAAACACTCCTCTGGCATGTTTCCTAGCGCTGAGAATGTCCTGTCTGTCATGATGTTGCGGTCAATCAGGAATCGTGCAAACAATGCGCGTCCCACTAAAGCAAGCACGTCATCGTGACGCTCGCGCAAGGTAGGTATTTCAAGTAGTTGATCAGTGGCGTGGCTAAGCAACCGAAAAAGTAGGTCGTGAACGGCGACACGCCGCACACCGCGTCCCGGCAATCCTGGAACGGCTTCAGCGACTAGGTCCTGAACGAGCGATCGGTGCCCCATAAGAGACATGTTCCAAGGAACACCGTTGGGGACTTCGTCTTTGTTCAGGCCGATTGGGTAAATGATAACTTGGCCGTAGTCCATGACAGCCAAGTATGCCGGGTCCCCTCTGCAGGCTAGCAGACGAAGTGTTTTGGCGATTTCGTCGCGGCCGGCCGTAAAATCTTTGGCGAGTCCACGGTTGCCAACAACGTAGAGCAAGGGTTGGCCTTCAAATTCAATGACGGCGCTAGGACGGGCCGCCGGCCACTTACGTCTGCGTATATTCCTGGGCTCGATTAAATCAAGATACTGAATGCTTTCCGCCGACGGCTTCGTTAGCCACCGGATATTGGCCTTGGACGCGCCGAGATCTGCTAGGTCCTTTGAAGTTAAAGCAGCGATCTTGTTCATTATTTCTCAGCAGTTATCGCCTGTGTGACGCACATGTCACGCATAAGTAGCCGGGCGCGCATTCTTGGTTGCCGCGGAGGAACCGCGTCAAGGCGTCCCGGCAGATGATGCCAAGCCACATGCTGCCGGTGAAGGTTGAATAGGTCATCCTTGCGCTGCTTTTTTTCGGTTACTGGTGACTAAAGTTGGTCCAAGATTCAATTCGGGCCCAACATTACCCGCATGGGCGGGGCCGAAATTCAGGTACTGGTCGACACGATCAAAAATCGGTCCAAGGGACACTAAGATTCCATCTTGCGATGTCACGCTAGTTGTCAGATAGCTTACGGTTGGTGGGTCAAAGGAAATAAGTAGTCGAGCTCCTCGATTGATTGTCTTTGGCCCAGTCAGAGTCTTGCGAAGTTGCGTAATTACCGGTGCAATAGTCTTTCGTCGGACCCCATTCCGTGTTTCGAGCACGTGGACAACAGCCAGTACCGTCAAATCAGAACGAGAAAACTCTCGCGCAATGCGCGGTGCCGTTTCTTGTTCTGAATAGATTGGTAATTCATCAAGCAAACCGCGTAACTGATTACGCGAATATCCCGTGACCTCACGAATATCAACAGCAGTGATCTTCCTAATTGCCCGCATCTGTGCATATTAGCCGCTGATCTGCGTATTGTCAACGCAGTTATGCGCTAATAGTACGCACAACTGCGCGACTTATGCGCAGATATTTAGCTCGTTCTTTTTTTGTGAATTCTTCATTAGTGCGCCTAGCACCAATGTGCATCCTTGAAAATATTAGTATTCAGACACCCTTCTCGCCGCCAATACCACCCTCGACGGAGGTTTCGACGCGTGGTGGCGACCGGTTTGGCGAAACGCACCGACTAGTGCTACGAGCGCGAAAATCGAGAGCAATCAGAAAAAAGCCAATGTTGACGGCAAACGATATAGCACATCGGATGCGAACAGAGATCGCTGGGCCGGAATTTGCGCCTCTGCGAAAGGCATTTACTTACATGCTTGACACTGTCACACCGTGGCACTCTGAGCGGCGCTAACAATTCGTCTGGTACTATTGCGCCACATTGACCCGCAGCGACCCCATGCACAACCTTGCAGAAGTCATCTCCGCCTACGTACAGGAATCGCGCCGGCTTGACAGTCTGCGGTCCTCGACCGAGACGACGTTTTATCCCGACCTGAAGCTGTTACTGAACACCGTTCTGAAGAATGAACGGCTGCCGTTCGATGTAATCACCGGAACATCGGAGGGAGGGATACGGCAGCGCGATATGCCAGATTTTGTGCTCGGGGATTCGTCGCAGTTCGTGGGCGTATACGGCGAAATGAAACGGGCCGATACGGCGCTTGCCGATCTTGCTGGCCATAAATCGCTCCCCGGGATCACCGAAGTGAGTATAATCGCGTCCAAATGAA
>CAYNVY010000152.1:0-11057 GCA_964400745.1 uncultured Enterobacteriaceae bacterium
TGCCCATGCCGCGGGCAACCACCGCAGCATGCGAGGTCTTGCCGCCGCGGCTGGTGAGGATGCCCTGGGCCTGGAAGAAGCCGTGGATGTCTTCCGGCTTGGTTTCCTCGCGCACCAGGATGACGCGTTCGCCACTGCGGCCGCGAGCTTCCGCAGTGTCTGCATCGAATACGATCTTGCCCGATGCGGCACCAGGCGATGCCGGCAGGCCCACGGCCACCGGCTTGCCCTTGAAATCGGGAGCCAACTGGGGCACCAGGAGTTGTTCCAGCATGCCCGGGTCGACGCGCAGCAGCGCCTTTTCCCTGCTGATCAGGCCTTCCTTGAACATCTCGACCGAGGTGCGGACCATTCCTTGTGCGTTCATCTTGCCGTTGCGGGTCTGCAGGCAGTAGAGTACCCCGCGCTCGATGGTGAACTCGAAATCCTGCACTTCGTGATAGTGCGATTCCAGGCGGTTGTGCAATTCCACCAGCTGGCGATAGATCTCCGGCATCTCCTGTTCCATCTCCGCGATCGGCTTGGGCGTGCGTATGCCCGCGACCACGTCTTCGCCTTGCGCGTTGGTCAGGTATTCGCCGTAGATCGCGTTCTCGCCGGTGCCGGGATTGCGCGTGAATCCCACGCCCGTGCCGGAGTCGGTCCCCATGTTGCCGAACACCATGGTGCAGACGTTGACCGCGGTACCGTTGGCCTGGTCCTTGGTGATCTTGAACTGTCTGCGATAGTCCACGGCGCGCTTGCCCATCCAGGAACGGAACACCGCACCGACCGAGATCTCGAGTTGCTCGTACGGGTCCTGCGGAAAGGGCTTGCCGGTGTGGCGCTTGACGATCTCGAGGTACTCGCCCGCAAGGTCCTTCAGTTGCTCGGCGGAAAGGTCTAGGTCGAGGCGCGCGTCGTGCTTGCGCTTGAGCGCCGCCATCTTCTCGTCGAAATGCTCGTCGTCGATGCCCAGCGCGATCTTGCCGAATAGCTGGATGAAGCGCCGGTAGGCGTCATAGGCAAAGCGCGGATTGGATGTCTGCTTGATCAGGCCCTGCAGTGAAACGTCGTTGAGTCCGAGGTTGAGGATGGTGTCCATCATCCCGGGCATGGACATGGCGGAGCCCGAGCGCACGGAAATCAACAGGGGATTCTTGGCGCTGCCGAAGCCCTTGCCGGTCTTCTTCTCCAGCCCGGCCATGTGGCCCTTGATGTCGTCCATCAGCCCCTCTGGCAGGCGGTTCGCTTCGAGGTAGGCGTTGCAGGCGTCGGTCGTCACGGTAAAACCCGGAGGCACATTCAGGCCGATCTGTGTCATCTCGCACAGGCCGGCGCCTTTTCCCCCAAGCAGAATCTTGTTCTTGCCGTCACCCTCTTCAAATGTGTAAATATATTTTTTGGTGTTCATCGTGACGCCCCTGAGAAATAGTTGACCATCCCCGAATTATCCACGAAATAGCTGCAGATGAGGCCGGTCCAGATGCAATTAAGGGGGCATTCGCCCCCTTCAACTGGCTCACCCTGCCGGCACGGGCGGCGGTTGCGAGCAATTCGCAACGGCATGGATCGCTCAGTGTGACATCAGCACCGGCACGGTCATCGAACCGAGTATGGTACGGGTAGCGCCTCCCAGGACCCATTCCTTCAAGCGTGAGTGGCCGTAGCCCCCCATGACGATGAGGTCCGCGTCCAAGTCTGCCGCGCGCGACAACAACTCGTTGCCCACATCGATTTCGGCGCCGTGGTCCGTCTTGACTTCGACGCGCACTCCGTGGCGCGCAAGGTAAAGTCCGATATCCGCGCCGGCCACCGCGCCATGCTCGCCGGACTTCGGATTGACCGCCATGACGTGTACGTTGTCGGCCAGGCGCAATAGCGGGATCGCATCGGTCACCGCGCGCGTGGCCTCGCGGCTGGGGCTCCAGGCGACGAGTATCCGTTTTCCCAAGCTGAGAAAGTTGCCGATGGCCGGCAGAATCAGCACCGGCCGGCCGGCGGCGAGCACCAGCCTCTCGGGAAAATCCGAGGGCGTATGCGAAACGGCGGAGTCATCCGCCTGGCCGATTACGAGCAAATCGGCGTAGCGCGCGTGCAGGGTCATCGCATCGACCGGGTCGTCGATGGCAGTGCGCCATTCCACATTGCGCAGGCCGGCAGCCGTGGCCTGCTTGGTGAATTCCGTCTCCGCCTTTGCGATCTCGGCCGCGGCGACCTGCCTCTGGGCTTCGATGATCGCCGGCCCCATCTCCGCCATGACATAGCCGGGCGGTTCAAACGGAGGCAGTGACTGCAGTCCGACCAGATGGGCGTCGTGCTTGATGGCAAGATTGAGTGCGAGGTCGACTCGTGCTGCGCAGCGCTGGCCGGGGTCGATGTGAACCAGTATCGTCTTATAGCCCATTTGTGTTCCTTTCATTCGCATGGCCGGTGCGGATTGTCCCGCATAGGCCGTTACAGGTTGCCCGGATCATCGATCAAGACTGACCCCAGCCTGACCATGGCGCATCCCCATCGCATTCCACAGCGCAGCGCCATGACTCAACAATAGCGCCAGTGCGCGATGCGAATGTTGATGAAAGTCAATCGGCTGTTCGGGCCGAAACCATCCGGCGACGAATCCCGTCTTGAAAAGAAAACGGACACTCGAAATTTGGAGGTCGAGTGTCCGAAAGATCCCTTTTGCCCAGAAGGATGGGAGGAAATCAGCAAAAGGGTGAATCGAATATACCGTCAGGCCCGGCAGTCGGTTTGACAAAAGTCAAGAACGCTTCGGATTGGCCAGGATTCCGTGATTGCCTGCACGCATCCCCGGCCGACTTCTAGGATCGCAACCGAAGGTGCATAATCGGGGCACAGTCATAGGGAGAAATCAACGATGAAGTCAGCCGTTCTGGTAACCGCTTTGCTCGCCGCTCTGCCCTCGGCGACTTTCGCACAAACGCAGCAGGTCAGGCCGCCGATCGCGCATTACTGGCTGAGCGTGGAGACCGCAGGCGGAATGGGTATGGAAATCCCGCCAGGAATGGGGGGCATGCTGCCTCCAGGCATGCAAGGCGGAAAGCGGATGAAGCTGGACCTGGGTTCATCGCAGCCCCCGCGCGGCGAGCCGCGAGCGACGCATGCAATCCCGCCCGGGCTCGCCCTGGGTCCCAGCCTGCCCCTGCTCACGCCGCGGGGCGAACGCGCGCCTGCGCGCGAAGTCGACGAGGAGCGAGAATTCGAGCGTCCCAAGGGCCGAATGCTGATCTACTGGGGGTGCGCAGAGGCGGTGCGCGTCGGCCAGCCGGTGGTCATCGACTTCGCCAGCATGAATTCGCAGGACGCGGCGCGCGCCTTCCGCAGCCGCGGCGTTTCGCGTCCGCGCGGGCCTGCGCCGGGACGCAGCCGCACCTATGGCACCTGGCACAACGAGGAGGACTCGCGACCGGTACCGGCAACGGGCTCGCTTCGGGGCGAACATGCCATCAGCGGCAGCTATTCCCCGGAAATCCGCTTTGCAGTGGGCGAGCAGCATGACTTCATGCAACCCGTCGCCTTCGACCCGGTGCACAAGACGCAGGGCGGCGCGTTTGCGGTGAAATGGCGTGCCGTTCCCACGGCGACGGGTTTTTTCGCCACGGCGATGGGCCAAGGCGACAACCAGAACGACCTCGTGACCTGGTCCTCGAGCGAAGTACAGGAAATGGGCCAGGCGCTGATGGACTACATCCCGCCGGGCGAGGTCGAGCGCCTGATTCGCGAGAAAGTGGTGCTGCCGCCGCAGACGACCGAGTGCACGGTCCCGGCCGGCATCTTCAAGACCGAGGCCTCGATGCTGAATTTCATCGCTTACGGCCCGGAATTGAATCTGGTGCATCCCCCGCGGCCGCCGGATCCTAAAATAACCTGGGAACAGGAATGGGCCGTGAAACTGCGGCTCAAGTCCACCGCGATGACCATGCTCGCCGAAAGCGAAGGCGGCGCACGGCGGAGCAGGAGTTCCTCGCGCGATCGCGGGCGCGAGCGTGAGCGTGAGCGAGCGTCCGAGCAGGCTCTGCCGCCTCAGTCACGACCCGAAATTCCGCCTCCGATCCAGGAAGATCCGTCCAGGGGCTCGGCGCCCGCCGATGCGGCGCAGGAGGGGCTCAAGGCGTTGCGCGGAATTCTTCGCTTTTAGAGGCTGATCGATGCGGAGGGACGCGTCCCCTCGTTCATCGATCAGCCCTCAGTCCGTGCGCCGCGCCGGCAGGGTAACCGAAAGGCTCGCCCTGACCTCGATGAAGTGCGGTCCATCTCCCGCCAGGCCGCGCTTTACCGCAGCAGCCACTTCCTCCAGGCGTGAGACGCGCTCCGCCTGCATGCCGAAGGCGCGCGCGACTTGTTCGAAATTCGGATTAAACAGGCTGGTGCCGAGCACGCGCCCCGGATAGTGCATTTCCTGCTGGATGCGTATCGAGGCGTAACTGCCGTTGTTCGCCAGGATGAACAGGATGGGCAGTTTGCGTTCGACCGCGGCGATCATTTCGTTGCCGGTCATCATGAACCCGCCATCCCCCACCATGCAGATCACCTGCCTTCCGGGAAAGCGCAGCTGCGAGGCGATGGCTGCCGGCGTTCCATAGCCCATGGTCCCGGACAACGGCGACATGAGCCGCTGCGGCGGCACGAAACCGAAATGGCGGTAGACCGGTGCGGCGAACGTCCCGGCATCCAGGCAGACTATGGCGTCCGCGCTCGCCTGTTCGCGCACGGACTTGACCACCTTTGCGAACACGATGCCGTCCTCGGCATTGCGTTCCGGCCAGGCGGTGTGCGCCTCGCGGATATCCTGCAGCCGCTTCGCCCACTCGATGCGCGCCTGCGCGATCTTCGGCGCCGCCGCGGGCGTCAGCGCGCGCGCGAGAACGACCGGATCGCACACCAGGCCGAAATCCGCCGCGAAATGCAGTCCGACCATGTGGTCGTCGGGGCAGGCATGGACCAAGGTCTGCGCCGGCCGCGGCAGATCGGGAAAGGTGTAGCCCTGGCTGGTGATATCGCCCAGGCGGGTACCCAGTGCCAGAATCAGATCGCTCTCGCGAAACGCGTCGATCTGTGCCTTGGGATTCGCCAATCCCAGTTCGCCGGCATAAAGCGGGTTCAAATTGGAAAAGATATCGTGGCGCCGAAACGACAGCGCGACTGGAATCCGCCACGCTTCGGCCAGCGCAGCGAGCGCTTCGCGCCCCCCGGGTGCCTCGAAGCCGCCGCCGGCCACGATCAGCGGCCGCTCGGCGCTCTCGAGCCGGCTTTGCAGTTGGCGCAGGATCGCGTCGTCCGGCTTCGTGGGCGCATGTTCACGCGCCATCCATTGCGGCTGCGCCACCTGTTGCTGCTGCAAATCCTCCGGGATCACCAAGACAACAGGTCCCGGCGTGCCGCTCGTGGCCAGGCGGATCGCTTTGAATGCGGCTTCCGCCATCTGCCCCGGATGCGTCACCTCGAACACCCATTTCGCGATGGTGCCGTACATGCGCTGGTAGTCGATCTCCTGAAAGGCTTCGCGGCGCAGGTCCGCGCGCGGAATCTGCCCGACGATCAGGATCAGCGGAATGGCATCTTGCTGCGCCGTGTGCACCGCAATCGACGCATTGGTGGCGCCCGGGCCGCGGCTGACCAGAACGACACCCGGGCGCCGAGTGAGTCTGCCGTCGGTGACCGCCATGAACCCGGCGCCGGCCTCGTGGCGGCAGGTCACCACATCGATGCCTGGAAAATCGAAGAGCGCATCCAGGATGCCGAGGTAGCTTTCACCCGGAACCAGAAACACCCGGTCGATTCCATGGGCCTGAAACACGGATAGCAGCGCGTGGGAAGAAGTGGTCATTTTCTTGTTGGATCGAACGATAGGTGCGAATTGGGATTTGGATATGCAGGGAGGCGTTCGGCCTGCGCGCGATAATGTACCAGCAATCGCTGCCTTCAGTCATTCGCGCTACTCGCTGTGCTACTCGCTGCGCAGCGCCTCCAGCGGATCCAGCAGCGCCGCCCGCCGCGCAGGCAGCACCCCTGCGGCCAGGCCTACGGCCAATGCGACCAGTTCCGCCAGCAGCGCATAGAGCCATGGCGTATGCACCGGCAGGGCCGGAATCACCAGATGCAGCGCCAGCGCGGTGCCCCAGCCCAGCGCCAATCCTGCCGTGCCCCCGATCACCGCCAGCAGCGCCGCCTCTCCCAGAAACAGCAGCAGGATGCCCCGGCGCGTGGCGCCGACCGCGCGCAGCAGTCCGATTTCGGAGGTGCGCTCGGCCACGGCGATGGTGAGGATGGTGAGGATGCCGACGCCGCCGACCACCAGCGATATGCCGCCGATCGCGGCGACGGCGAAGGTGATGGCATCCAGCACGGCTCCAAACACGTCGAGCATCTTCTGCTGCGGGGTGACGGTAAAATCCTCCGCTCCGTGGCGCGCCGTCAGGATGCGCTTGATGCCCGCCTCCACCTCCGCCAGCGGCGCCGTCGGTTCGTAGACCACGTGAATCTCCTGCAGGCTTTCGCGATTGAACATTTCGAGCGCACGCCCCACCGGTATATAGACGGTGTCGTCCAGATCGAAGCCGAGCACTTGCCCCTTTGCCTGCATCACGCCGACGACGCGATAGCGTTCGCCGCCGGCGCGAATGCGGCTGCCCAGCGGATTCGCGCCGCCGAACAGTTCCCGCGCCACTTTGGCGCCGAGCACCACAAACGCCCGTGCGCCGTGCGGGTCGTCCCGCGGCAGAAACTCGCCGCTCGCCACGCGCATTTGCAGCGAGCGCGCGAAGTCGGGGCCGACGCCGTAGAGCGTGACGCGGCGGCTCTTGCCCTCGTGCACGACCTCCGCGTTGCCCTGGACCACCGGATCGGCGATTTGCACGTAGGGGGCAAGCCGCAACGCCAGCGCGTCGTCTATGCTCAGCGGGCGCACGGTATTCACCGAACCGAGCGACGCGCCATGCGTCTGGATGCGCCCCGGGCTGACGCCGATGATGTTGGTCCCGAACTGGGTGAATTCGGCGATGACGAAGCGGTGCAGGCCTTCACCGATCGAGGTGAGCAGGATGACCGCGGCGATTCCCACGGCGATGCCGAGCGCCGTCAGCAGCGTGCGCAAGCGCTGCGCCTTGAGCGAGACATAGGTGAAATTGACGAAATCGGCGTAGCGCATGATTACCTTCGCGACAGCGCCTGCACCGGATCGAGCAGCGCCGCGCGCCGCGCCGGCGCCACGGTAAACAGCACCGAGGTGAACAGCGCGATCGAGGGCGCCGCCACCAGCGCCAACCACGGCGCCTGGAACGGGATCGCCGGGTACAGCTGCGCGATGATGCTGCGCCCCAGTTCGCCCGCGGCAAGGCCGGCCGCGGCACCGCCTGAAGCGAGCAGCATCGCTTCGGTGAAGAACACCAGCCGGATCTGCCGGCCTGTGGCGCCCAGCGCCTTGAGCAGGCCGATCTCCCGCCGCCGCTGCGTCACCGCGATCAGCATCACGTTCATGATCAGGATCCCCGCCACCGCTAGGCTGATGGCGGCGATACTCGCCACGGTCAGGGTCAGCGCGTTCAGAATGCGGTCGAAGGTGGCGAGCACGGCGTCCTGCGTGATCACCGTGACGTCGCGTTCGCCTTCGTGGCGCAGGCGGATGATTTCCTCGATGTCGGACTTGGCATACGGGATCTGTTCCCGGCTCTTGGCTTCGACCAGGATGCGGAACAGCGCCTCAGTATTGAACAGCGCCTGCGCCGCAGCCAGAGGCACGATGACGATTTCGTCCGAATTGGTTCCCAGCGACACGCCCTGCTTCGCCAGCACGCCGATGACGCGAAACCGCCGGTCGCCGATGCGAACCCACTCCCCCAGCGCCTGACGCGCTCCGAACAATTCGCTCGCCACCTTGGTCCCGATCACGCAGACGGGCTGGATGTGGCGCGGGTCCCCCTGCGGCAGAAAACGTCCCTGCGCCATCTGCATGTGGCGGATTTCGAGCAACTCGGCGGTAGAGCCGAGTACCGGGGTTTCGCGGTTGCGCGCACCGAATCGCACATCGCCCGCGCCTATGATCAGCGGCGCAAAGCGCCGGACCGCGTGGCTGCCCTTGAGCGCGAGAGCGTCATCCAGGGTCAGGTCGCGCGGTGTCTTTCCCACCAGTACCCCGGGCATTGCGCCGGCGGTTTCGCTGCGGCCGGGCAGGACGATGATCAGGTTGCTGCCGAGCGAGCCGAACTGGTTTGCCACATACAGCCGCGCGCCTTCGCCCAAAGCGGTCACCACCACCACGGCGGCGACGCCTATGCCCATGGCGAGCAGGATCAGCAGCGTGCGCGGGACCGAGCCGCTCACTACCCGCCAGGCGAAACCGAGCAGGTCGGCAGGGCGCACCGTCAGTCTCTCTCGTCGGCAGCGATCGCGCCATCCAGCATGCGCAAGCGCCGGCGCGCGCGCGCGCCGATCTCCGGATCGTGGGTCACGATCACCACCGTGCCGCCCTTGTGATGCACGAGTTCGAGCAGGTTCAGGACTTCCTGACCGGTATGGCGATCGAGGTTGCCGGTGGGCTCGTCCGCAAGGATCACGCTCGGCCCCATGGACATCGCCCGGGCGATGGCCACGCGCTGGCACTGGCCGCCCGAGAGTTGATCCGGGCGATGGCCGGCGCGAGATTCCAGGCCGTATTCGGCCAGCAGACGCGCCAGCCTTTGCCTGCGCTCAACCGGGTCTATCCCCGCCAGAACCATGGGCAGTTCTATATTCTGCATCGCCGTCAGGCGCGGAACCAGGTGAAAGAACTGGAACACGAAGCCGATCTTCTCTCGCCGCACGCGCGCGAGTTCGTCATCGCTCAAGGCCGTGACATTGCGCCCGTCCAGTTCGTAGCTGCCGGCGTTGGGGCGGTCGAGCAGGCCGAGAATATTGAGCAGCGTCGACTTGCCGGACCCCGAGGGCCCCATGATCGACAGATACTCGCCTTTCGCGATTGCCAGATCCGCGGAGCGCAATGCGTGAACCTCCTCGCCGCCCACCAGGAAAGTCCGCGTTATGCCGGCGAACCGGATCATTGCGCTTTGGCCTTGGAGGCCTCCTGCTTCTGCGCCGCGGATTTCTCCGCGACCGCGAGGGCGCCGGCCTTCACTCCATCGCGCTCGATCGAGGTAACGACCCTGTCCCCGCTCGCGAGTCCGGCTTTGACTTCGGTGAATTCCCAGTTCGCAAGGCCGGTCTCGAGCTTGCGCTCTTCCAGCGCCCCGCTGCCGCCCAAGACGAGCACCCGGTTACCCGGCATCAGCGCGGGGGTCGGAATCCGCAGCACCTTGTCGCGCCCGGTGACGACGATCTCGATGTCCGCGCTGTAGCCGATCAGCAGATGCCTGGCGTCGCCGGGCCGCTCGAACTCCACTTCCACCTCGACCGTGCGCGCCTGCTTTTCCACGGCGAGGACATAGGGCGCCATGCGGCGCACGCGGCCGGGGAAGTTTTGCCCGCGAAACGCGTCCAGCGTGACGCGGCCGCGCATCCCGACCTTGAGTTGCGCTGCGTCGACTTCGTCGATCGGCGCCGAGACGTAGATGCAGGAATCGTCGATCAGATCCACCGCCGGCAGCGTCGGTATGCCAGGCGGCGACGGCGTGAGGTATTCGCCGACTTCGCCGTTGACTTCGGCGACGATTCCGGCGAAGGGAGCCCGCAGCACCGTGCGGTCGGTGTCCGCGCGCGAGGCCTGGATGCGCGCCTGCGCTTCGGCGACCTGAGCGCCTGCCGAATCGCAACCGGCCTGCTTGGCCGCGGCTTGCGCATCGGCGCGCTCCACCGCCTCCTGCGAAACGAAGTTGCGCGAGTGCAGGTCGCGCGCCCGCCGCGCATCACGTGCCGCGGCCTCGGCCAGTTCGCACGCTTCGCGCACGTGCGCCTGGGCCGTTTTCAGTTGCTCGCGCGAGACGCGCTCCCGCGCCGCCAGATCGTCGTGCCAGAGTGTGAGCAGCACCTGCCCCGGGCGCACCCGGTCGCCCTCGCTCACGTTGAGCCGCTCTATGCGCCCGCCGGCGGGCGGTGCGAGTTTGGCGCGCCTGCAAGCCATGACCGACCCGGCGCGCGTATTCGCCACCGTATTTTCCACCCGGCCCGATTCGACCGGTGCGACGACGACCGTGACCGGCTTCGGCCGCGTCAGATGCCATGCCGCCGCGCCCATCACGGCGAGGACCGCCAGGACGAGCGCGAACCGCAGTGCGAACCCGCCTGACTGCCTCCCGCCCCCGAGCTTACAAAGCGTGCTCATAGGCGTCGATTATGCAGCGGCGGGCGCCAGATTGTCAGCCATATCTCGCCAGAGGTCGGGCTCCGGCCTGAGGCAGAGCCGCTTCAGATGTGCCCAACATCGTTCGGCATGCTCTTTGGCCAGTCCGCTCAGTTCCGCGCCCAGTTCGAATTCTTCGCCGCGCACGCACAGCACGAACGAGGGCGGCGGCTCCCTGCCCTCGACCTGACGGTAGACATCGAGTACGCCCTCCGGCGGCAAGGCATGGGTACTGCTCGTGGCTGCGAACGAAGCGGGGGCGATCGAGTAGAACCTGAAAGGCGCCGGCGTGGCGCATCCGGCGTCGATGAACAGTGCCAGCCGCCTGTCCTGCAAGTCAAGCGCATGCTCGATCTGAAGCTGAAAATCGTCTATCAGTTCGAACTGCTCTGCGCGCGCCTGCGCTGCGAGCCACTGCGCCAGCCGCTCCAGCAGCAGCGGCCCGAGCGCATCGTCACCGCGGCTGGGGTTGCCTATCGCGAATACGACGACGCCGGCTCGCATCAGCCTGCGCGAGCTCCGTAGGAGCCGTCGCCGTTTCTGCTCAATGCGTCCAGAAGCACGCCCTCCGCGTCGAGGAGTTCGACCGCCAGAGGCATCTGGCCGATTGCGTGCGTGGCACAGGACAGGCAGGGATCGAAGCAGCGGATCGCCACCTCGATGTGGTTCAGCAGGCCTTCGGTGATCTCCTTGCCCTGCAGGTAACGCTTGGCCACATGGCGGATCGCTTCGTTCATCGCCTGGTTGTTGTGCGTGGTGGATACGATCAGGTTGCACATGGTCA
>CAYNVY010000153.1:0-11010 GCA_964400745.1 uncultured Enterobacteriaceae bacterium
CCAAGGGGCGCATCTTCGAGGAAACCCTGCCCCTGCTCGAGGCGGCGGGGGTGGTGCCGCTCGACGATCCCGAGACTTCGCGCAAGCTGATCATCGCCACCAGCCGGCCCGAAGTGCGCCTGATCATCGTGCGCGCTTCGGATACGCCGACCTACGTGCAGTACGGCGCCGCGGACATGGGAATCGCGGGCAAGGACGTGCTGCTCGAGCACGGCGGGGACGGGCTGTACCAGCCGCTGGACCTGGCGATCGCAGCCTGCCGCATGATGGTGGCGGTGCCGCAGGGCTTCGACTATGCGCGTGCGGTGAAGCAGGGGGCGCGGCTGCGCGTCGCGACCAAGTACGTGCAGATCGCGCGCGAGCATTTCGCCGCCAAGGGCGTGCATGTCGACCTGATCAAGCTCTACGGTTCGATGGAACTCGCGCCGCTGGTGGGCCTGGCCGACGCCATCGTCGATCTGGTCTCCAGCGGCAATACGCTCAAAGCCAACCATCTGCTGGCGGTGGAGGAGATCGTGCCGGTATCGGCGCGGCTGATCATCAACGTCGCGGCGCTGAAGTTGAAGCGCGCCGCGATCCAGCCGCTGGTGGATGCGTTCGCCGGGGCCGTGGCGAAAGGCAGGGGCCATGGCTGAGATATCTCGCCTCTCGACTCGCGACGCGGATTTCGACGCGCGCCTCGCGCGCCTCACCGCTTTCGACGCGGCGCAGGACGAATCGGTGGACCGGACCGTGGCCGAAATACTCGAGGCGGTAAAGCGCCGCGGCGATGCGGCGGTGCTCGAATATACGGCACGCTTCGACGGCGTGAGCGCGGCAACGCTGGCCGAGCTCGAACTGCCGCGCGAGCGGCTGACGCGGGCCCGCGACGGGCTGCCCGCGGCGCAGCGCGAGGCGCTGGAGCAGGCGGCATCGCGCGTGCGCCGCTACCACGAGAAGCAATTGGCACAGTCTTGGCAATACACCGAGGCCGATGGCACCGTTCTCGGCCAGAAAGTGACCCCGCTGGACCGCGCCGGACTGTATGTGCCCGGGGGCAAGGCAGCGTATCCGTCCTCGGTGTTGATGAACGCGCTTCCAGCCAAAGTGGCGGGCGTGGCCGAACTCGTCATGGTGGTGCCCACGCCCAGGGGCGAGAAGAACGAACTCGTGATGGCGGCGGCGGCCATCGCCGGGGTGGACCGCGTGTTCACCATAGGCGGGGCTCAGGCCGTGGGCGCCCTGGCCTACGGCACCCAGACCATCGCGCAAGTCGACAAGATCGTCGGCCCGGGCAATGCCTACGTGGCGGCGGCGAAGCGGCGCGTGTTCGGCGTGGTCGGCATCGACATGGTGGCGGGGCCCTCCGAAATCCTGGTGATCTGCGACGCAGTCGCGCCGGCCGCCGGTTACGCCGACTGGATCGCGATGGATCTGTTCTCGCAGGCCGAGCACGACGAGGTGGCGCAGGCGATTCTGCTCTGCCCGGACGCCGCTTTCATCGACGCGGTCGCCGCGAGCATAGACCGCCTGCTGCCGCAGATGCCGCGGCGGGAGGTGATCGCGGCCTCGCTCAAGGCGAGGGGGGCGCTGATCGAGGTCGGCAGCTTGGAGGAGGCGTGCGCGATCGCCAACCGCATCGCGCCCGAGCATCTGGAGCTGGCCGTCGCCGAACCGGAAAAGCTCCTCGGCAGCATCCGCCATGCCGGCGCCATATTCATGGGCCCCTACAGTTCGGAGGCCATAGGCGACTATTGCGCCGGGCCGAATCACGTGCTGCCCACGTCGCGCAGCGCGCGATTTTCCTCGCCTCTGGGGGTGTATGACTTCCAGAAGCGCTCCAGCCTGATCCAGGTGTCGCGCGCGGGCGCTCGCTCGCTGGGAGCGATCGCCGCGACGCTGGCCGAGGGCGAAGGCCTGTCGGCGCATGCGCGCTCAGCCACCTACCGAGTCGAATGATGAAAAAATCGCCCAAGGATTTGGTGCGCGAGGAAGTGCTCGCGCTGGCCGCCTACCACGTGGCCGATGCCGCCGGCATGGTGAAGCTGGATGCGATGGAAAATCCGTACGTGCTGCCCCAGCCCCTACAGCGCGAGATCGCCGAACTCGTGGCGGCGGCGGCAGTCAATCGCTACCCGGACCCGCGGGCGCCCGAGCTCGTATCCCGGCTGCGCCGGGTGATGGCCATTCCCGACGCGTTCGACCTGCTGCTGGGCAACGGTTCGGACGAAATCATCCAGATTCTGATCCAGGCGCTGGCGCGACCGGGCGCGGTGGTGCTCGCGCCGGATCCGACGTTCGTCATGTACCGCATCTACGCGCTGGTGAACCGGATGCGCTATGTGGGCGTGGCACTCGCGCCGGACTTCACCCTCGACTGCGCGCGCATGCTCGCCGCGATCGAGGAGCACCAGCCGGCACTGACGTTCGTCGCCTATCCGAACAATCCGACCGGCAATCTTTACCCTGAAGCCGACGTGCTGCGCATCTTGCAGGCGGCGCCGGGCGTGGTGGTGTTGGACGAGGCCTACCATGCGTTTGCGAAGCGGAGCTTCATGGGGCGGCTGGCCGAATATCCCAACCTCGTCGTCATGCGCACCCTGTCCAAGGTCGGCATGGCGGGACTGCGCATGGGCTACGCCGTCGGCAGCCCGGCTTGGATCGGCGAGTTCGACAAGGTGCGCCCGCCCTACAACGTGAATGTGCTGACGCAGCTGGTGGCCGAAAAGCTGCTGGCGCACATCGATGTGCTCGAGCGGCAGGCGGACGCGCTATGCGAGGAACGCGGCCGGCTCAGGGCCGCGCTGGAGCCCCTGCCGGGGGTGACCGTGTTCGCAAGCGACGCCAATTTTCTGCTGGTGCGGGTGCCGGATGCGGGCAAGGCGTTCGAGGGCATGAAAGCGCACGGCGTTCTGGTGAAGAACCTGCACGGCGCCCATCCCTTGCTCGCCCAGTGCCTGCGCATCACCGCGGGCGCAGCCGAAGAAAACACCCGCTGCCTGCAAGCCTTGCGCGAGTCGCTATAGAGCGAGCCGCGAACGGAGCGCGCGCGAACGCGGCTTCAAGGCTAGAATAGGTTTCTTGCAAAATCCCAAGCGTCCCCGCCCCTATGCGTACTGCCTCGGTCACGCGCAACACCGCAGAAACCCAGATCAGCGTCAGTCTCGACCTGGACGGCACCGGTTCGGCCAAGCTCGGAACCGGCGTGCCTTTCCTCGACCACATGCTCGACCAGGTGGCGCGCCATGGCATGATCGACCTGGAGATCTCCGCCAAGGGCGACCTGCATATCGACGCCCACCACACGGTCGAAGACGTGGGCATCAGCCTCGGACAGGCGGTGGCGAAGGCGGTCGGCGACAAGCGCGGCATATGCCGCTACGGCCACGCCTACGTTCCTCTGGACGAGGCGCTGTCGCGCGTGGTGATCGATTTTTCCGGGCGCCCGGGCCTGGTGTACGAGCTCAAGTTCAGCCGTGCCTGGATCGGCGATTTCGACGCCGACCTCGTGCGCGAATTTTTCCAGGGCTTCGTCAATCACGCCCAGGTGACGCTGCACATCGACAATTTGCGCGGCGACAACGCGCACCATCAGTCGGAGACGGTTTTCAAGGCCTTCGGCCAGGCGCTGCGCATGGCGGCCGAACCCGATCCGCGCGCGGCGGGGACGATTCCGTCGACCAAGGGAAGCCTGTGATTTCACGGCACTGACGCGATGGCGTTACCGGATCCTCCACAATCAAGCTCCAAGCATCTTTCATGAACTCGATAGCGGTCATCGACTACGGCATGGGCAACCTGCGCTCGGTATCCAAGGCGCTGGAGCACGTCGCGCCCGGCGTCGCGGTTCAGGTCACATCGGATCCGGAGGTGGTGAGCCGGGCCGGCCGCGTGGTCTTCCCGGGGCAGGGCGCGATGCCCGACTGCATGCGAGAACTCGATGCCAGAGGCCTGCGCCCGGCCGTGCTGGCCGCGGCGCGCTCCAAGCCGTTTCTGGGCATCTGCATCGGGCTGCAAATGCTGTTCGAGCGCAGCGAGGAAGGCGACACTCCCGGACTGGCGGTGTTTCCGGGCAGGGTGAAGCGCTTTGCGCCGGAGGCGATGCAGGACGCGCATGGCGCAAAGCTCAAAGTGCCGCACATGGGCTGGAACGAGGTGATGCAGACCGCGCCGCACGCGCTGTGGCGGGGCATCGCCGACGCCAACCGCTTTTATTTCGTGCACAGCTATTACGTCGAGGCAGGCAGGCCGGAACTGGTCGCGGGAACGAGCAGTTACGCTTTTCCCTTTACCTCGGCGGTGGCGCAGGATAATATTTTCGCTGTGCAGTTTCACCCGGAGAAAAGCCAGACCGCCGGCCTTGCCCTGCTTGCCAATTTCGTCACTTGGAACCCCTGACCTTGGACCCTAGACGCTGAACCCCGGGGTTCCGGAAGTGCGTCGAGACCGGACTTTTACTTTTCCCATAGCCAGAACGACACATGCTCATCATTCCAGCGATCGATATCAAAGAGGGGCGCGCCGTGCGTCTCGAACAGGGCGATATGGACAAGGAGACCGTGTTCTCCGACGATCCGGCGGCCGTGGCCAGGCACTGGCTGGAACAGGGCGCGCGCAGACTGCACCTGGTCGACTTGAACGGAGCGGTGGCAGGCAAGCCGCGCAACGAAAGCGTGATCAAAGCCATCGTCGCGGCGGTGGACGGAAAAGTTCCGATACAGCTCGGCGGCGGCATCCGCGACCTGGATACCGTAGAGCGCTACCTCGACGATGGCATCAGCTACATCATCATCGGCACCGCGGCGGTCAAGAACCCCGGTTTCCTGCAGGACGCTTGCACGGCCTTTTCCGGGCATATCATCGTCGGCCTGGACGCCAAGGACGGCAAGGTCGCGGTCGAGGGTTGGTCGAAAATGACCGGCCACGACGTGATCGACCTGGCGCGCAAGTTCCAGGACTACGGCGTGGAAGCCGTCATCTACACCGACATCGGGCGCGACGGCATGCTGAACGGGGTGAACATCGAGGCGACGATCAAGCTCGCGCGCGAGCTCGTGGTGCCGGTCATCGCGAGCGGGGGGCTCACCAATCTCGCCGACGTCAAGGCGCTGTGCAAGATCGAAGCCGAGGGCATCTCAGGGGTGATCACCGGTCGCGCCATCTACCAGGGAACGGTCGACTTCAAGAAGGCGCAGGCGATGGCGGACAAATTGGGCCAGGGAAAGAAGGAGAAAGGAAAGGGTTGAGGGCAGGGGCGAATTCTGTTGTTCGTTCCCGTCTCCGATCCTCCGACTGCTGCACTATGGCCCTAGCCAAACGCGTCATCCCTTGTCTCGACGTCACGCGCGGCCGCGTGGTGAAAGGGGTCAATTTCGTCGGCCTGCGCGATGCCGGCGATCCGGTCGAGATCGCGCGCCGCTATGACGAGCAGGGCGCCGACGAACTCACTTTCCTCGATATCACGGCGAGCTCGGACGAGCGCGACATGATCCTGCACATCATCGAGGCGGTGGCGGCTCAGGTGTTCATCCCACTTACCGTGGGCGGCGGCGTGCGCAAGGTCGACGACGTGCGCCGCCTGCTCAATGCGGGCGCGGACAAAGTCTCGATCAACACCTCCGCCGTGCAGAATCCGCAACTGGTAGCCGACGCCTCCGGCCGCTACGGCGCGCAGTGCATCGTGGTTGCCATCGACGCGAAACGCGTCGATCCACAAGGGGACGCGAAACGCGTCGACCCAGGGCCGGACGCGCAGGCGCGCTGGGAAGTCTTCACGCACGGGGGGCGCAAATCGACCGGCTTGGATGCCGTGCAATGGGCGCGTAGAATGCAGGCCCTGGGCGCGGGTGAAATCCTGCTTACCAGCATGGATCGAGACGGCACCAAGTCCGGGTTCGACCTGGCGCTGACGCGGGCCGTGGCCGAGGCCGTGGACGTGCCGGTGATCGCGAGCGGCGGCGTGGGCAATCTGGAGCATCTGGCCGCCGGGATACTCGAGGGCAGGGCGGACGCGGTGCTTGCCGCGAGTATTTTTCATTACGGCGAGTACACCGTGCGCCAGGCGAAGGAACTGATGCGCTCGATGGGCATCGAGATGAGGCTTTGAACAGATGAATGCGGAAACTGCTTGGCTGAACAAAGTCAAATGGAACGACGACGGCCTCGTGCCGGTCATAGCGCAGGAGGCGTCCACGGGAAAGGTGCTGATGTTCGCCTGGATGAACCGCGCGGCTCTGGAGCGCACGGCCGCCGGCGGGGAAGCCGTGTACTGGTCGCGTTCGCGCCGCAAATTGTGGCACAAGGGCGAGGAGTCGGGGCACGTGCAGAAGGTGCTGGAACTGCGCCTGGACTGCGACGAGGACGTGGTGCTGATGACGGTGGAGCAGGTCGGCGGCATCGCCTGCCATACCGGCCGACACAACTGTTTTTACCAGAAGTTTACGGACGGGAAATGGATCGCGGTGGATCCGGTGATCAAGGACCCAAAGGACATCTACAGCAAATGAGCGACATACTCGAACGACTGGCCGACACGGTCGAAGCGCGCAAGGGCGGCGACCCTGAGGCATCCTACGTTTCGCGCCTGCTTGCGGGCGGCGAAGATTCGATCCTGAAGAAAATCGGCGAGGAAGCCACAGAAACGGTGATGGCCGCGAAGGACGGCGACAAGCGGCGCATCGTCGGCGAGACCGCTGATTTGTGGTTTCACTGCCTGATCATGCTCTCGCATTACGGCCTGCGCCCGAGCGACGTGCTGTACGAGTTGCGGCGGCGCGAGGGCATATCCGGGATAGACGAGAAGGCGGCCAGGAGCGCGGGGGCGCGGGCCCAGGCCGAGCGCAAGTAGACGGCCGGGCTGCACCACCATGGACGATTGCATTTTCTGCAAGATCATCGCCGGCGCTATCCCGTGCAAGAAGGTATTCGAGGACGAGGATATTTTCGCCTTCCACGACATTCACCCGGCGGCGCCGGTGCACTTCATGGTCATTCCCAAGCAGCATATCGCGTCGCTCGTCGAAGTGGATGCCAGCCACCAGATGCTGCTCGGAAAAATGCTGGCGCTGGGGTCCAGGCTCGCCGTCGGGCAGGGCTGCGGCGACGGCTGGCGCACGGTCATCAACACCGGGCGCATCGGCCGGCAAGAGGTGTATCATCTGCACATGCACTTCATCGGCGGCGAGCGGGTCTTGCCGGGAATGGCCAAACCTTAGCGTCTGAACGAGCAGGCCGCGGAGCTTCTTCCCGCCGCGCCTCAAAGGAGCAACACCATGGGTACATTCAGCATTTGGCACTGGCTTATCGTTCTGATCATCGTCATGCTGGTGTTCGGCACGAAGAAACTGCGCAACATCGGTTCCGACCTGGGCGGGGCCGTGCGCGGGTTCAAGGACGGAATCAAGGACGGCGGCGCAGACAAGGCCGCAGAGGCCGCCGGCACTTCGCAAAAGATCGATGGCAACATCATCGAGGGCGAAATCAAAGAGAAGTCCAAGAGCGCATAAGCCGGGGCCGATCGGGGCCGGCGCGAGGCGCCACCCGCTTCGCCGACACCCCTCCTCACCGCTCTTTTCTCCCCGCTCCCAGAAATGTTCGACGTCGGATTCTCCGAGCTGATGGTCATTGCCCTGGTCGCGCTGATCGTGATCGGCCCGGAGCGCCTGCCCAGGGTCGCGCGCACGCTGGGCGCCCTGCTCGGCCGGGCGCAGCGCTACGTCAACGATGTCAAGGCCGATATTCAGCGCGAGGTGGATCTGGACGAATTGAAAAACATCCGGTCCACGTTCCAGGACGCGACGAAATCGGTCGAGCAGTCGGTAAGCCAGGTCGGCGCGGAGTTGCAGGCTGCGGGCGAGGCGCTGAATCAAAGCGTGACGGGCGCGGCCGAGGACAAGCGCGGCGCGCTAGCCGAAACGGCGGCCACCGCCGGCGCGGAGGCGCCGGCGGCTTCAGTCCAGATGGATCTCGGGCTGGAATCGAACGCCGCCGCATCGCCGGTCGCTGCGCCGAAGATGTGACGGTCCCGGGCATGAACCTCAAGGCGCAGATCTGAGTGAGTTCGCAGGAAACATTCATCTCCCATCTGGTGGAATTGCGCGACCGGCTGCTGCGCTCCATCGTCGCGGTGCTGGCGGTATTCGCGGTGCTCTGGTTCTGGCCCGGTCTGGCCGAAATCTACGATCTGCTCGCGCTGCCGATGATGCGCACCCTGCCGGAAGGCACGCACATGATCGCGACCGGGGTCATTACGCCGTTTCTGGTGCCGCTGAAAGTGGGGCTGATGGCCGCGTTCATGCTGGCGCTGCCGTTCGTGCTGTATCAGGTCTGGGCGTTCGTCGCGCCCGGTTTGTACGCCCACGAAAAGCGCTTCGCGCTGCCGCTGGTGTTCGGCAGCACCCTGCTGTTTTTCGCCGGCGTCGCCTACTGCTATTTCGTGGTGTTCGGCTGGGTGTTCAGTTTCATCATCCAATTCGCGCCGAAGAGCATCACGCCGGCGCCGGACATCGAGGCTTACCTGAGTTTCGTGCTTACCATGTTCGTCGCCTTCGGCGTCACCTTCGAGATTCCGCTGATCGAGGTG
The DNA here is from genome assembly GCA_964400745.1 of uncultured Enterobacteriaceae bacterium. Classification (GTDB taxonomy): domain Bacteria; phylum Pseudomonadota; class Gammaproteobacteria; order Burkholderiales; family SG8-39; genus 2-12-FULL-64-23. The sequence goes on from CAYNVY010000153.1 coordinate 8,561, forward strand.
GTGCTGGTGCGCACCGGCATGGTTACCATCGCCAAGCTCAAGGAGATCCGTTCCTACGTGATCGTGGGCGCCTTCGTCGTCGCGGCCGTGGTCACCCCGCCCGACGTCGTGTCGCAACTGCTGCTCGCCATCCCGATGTGCCTGTTGTACGAATTCGGCATTCTGCTGGCGCAGGTGATAGAGCGATTCTTCCGCAGGAACGCGGGCGGGGCGGCGAGCGAGGGCGGCCCGGATGCAGCCGAAGCGGAGCAGAAGCTGCTCAAGTGAGTTGATTCGCTGCCGTGGTTGCGGCGGCGTCTTTGCCGCAGGCGCGACGCGCGAGCGCGAGCCGAGTTTTCCAACAGATGGATAGGCGACTCCGGTAGAATTGCGAGGTTCCCGGAGGCGTTTTTCGTTCCGGACCGGCGCCTGTTCACAGAATCAATCGGAGGCTTCATGCAGCTCAAACCCAAGACACTCTCTCGTTTCGCGCTGGCGCTGTGCGCCGGTGTTTCCGCTCTCGCCCTCGGTTCCGGCGGCGCGGCGGCGCAGGACATCAAGATCGCCCACATCCACAGCAAGACCGGCGCGCTCGAGGCTTACGCCAAGCAGACCCAGATCGGACTGATGATGGGTCTGGATTTCGCGACCAACGGCACCATGATGGTCAACGGCCGCAAGCTCGTCGTCATCGACAAGGACGACCAGGGCAAACCCGACGTGGGCAAGTCGCAGCTCGCTTCGGCCTTCGCCGACGACAAGGCCGACATCGCGATCGGGCCGACGAGCTCGGGCGTGGCTCTGGCGCTGCTGCCGGTGGCCGAGGAGTACAAGAAGATCCTGCTGGTCGAGCCGGCGGTGGCCGATTCGATCACCGGCGACAAGTGGAACCGCTACATTTTCCGCACCGGCCGCAATTCCTCGCAGGACGCGATTTCGAACGCGGTCGCTCTGGACAAGGCCGGCGTGTCGGTCGCGACGCTGGCGCAGGACTACGCGTTCGGCCGCGACGGCGTGAAGGCGTTCAAGGACGCGCTGAAGAACGCCAAGATCGTGCACGAGGAGTACCTGCCGACCACCACCACCGATTTCACCGCCGGCGCGCAGCGCCTGTTCGATGCGCTCAAGGACAAGCCGGGGCGCAAGGTCATTTTCATCATCTGGGCCGGCGCCGGCAATCCGTTCAAGATCGCCGATCTGGACCCCAAGCGCTACGGCATCGAAATCGCCACCGGCGGCAACATCATGCCGGCGATGGCCGCCTACAAGAATTTTCCGGGGATGGAAGGCGCGACCTACTATTACTTCGGCATTCCCAAGAACCGCGTGAACGAATGGCTGGTGGCCGAGCACTACAAGAAGTTCAAGACCCCGCCTGACTTCTTCACCGCGGGCGGGATGTCGGCCGGCATCGCCGTGGTGGAAGCGCTGAAAAAGACCGGTGGCGCCACTGCTACGGAGAAACTGATAAGCGTCATGGAAGGCATGTCGTTCGAAACCCCCAAGGGCAAGATGACCTTCCGCAAGGAAGATCACCAGGCGATGCAGTCCATGTACCACTTCAAGATCAAGGTCGACCCGGCGTTCGCCTGGGGCGTGCCCGAACTCGTGCGTGAAATCAAGATCGAGGAAATGAACATCCCGATCCGCAACAAGCGCTGAGAGCAGCGGACAATATCGCCGGTGCTTGACCTCCGCGCGATCCGCGCGGACGACTTCTCGTCCGCGCAACATCGCGGCCGGGCAAGATAGTGACCGACTGAGACGGCAATGACTTTCGCGCTGGAAACCCGCGATCTCACCATCAACTTTGGCGGCCACGTGGCCGTCAACTCGGTGTCCTGCGCCTTCGCACCAGGAACGCTGACAGCCATCGTCGGACCCAACGGCGCAGGCAAGACTACCTATTTCAACCTGATCTCGGGCCAGTTGAAGGCGAGCGCCGGCCGGGTGTTCCTGCGCGGCGAAGAACTCAGCGGCTACTCGGCGCCGCAGCGCAGCCGTCGCGGCATAGGCCGCGCGTTCCAGTTGACCAACCTGTTTCCGAATCTCTCCGTGCTGGAAAACATCCGGCTCGCGGTGCAGTCGCGCGCCGGCCTGGGCCTCAATCTGTGGAGCATCTGGAGCAGCCACCGCGAACTGATACGCCGCGCCGAGGCGGTGCTGGAGACGGTCGCGCTGGTCGCCAAGCGCGACGTGGCCGCGAGCGCCCTGCCGCACGGCGACCAGCGCAAACTCGAGGTCGGCATCCTGATGGCGCTGGAACCCGAAGTGTTCATGTTCGACGAGCCCACGGCGGGCATGAGCGTGGACGAGGTGCCGGTGATCCTCGATCTGATCCACGCCTTGAAGGCACGCCGCGACAAGACCATCCTGCTGGTCGAGCACAAGATGGACGTGGTGCGCGAACTGTCGGACCGCATCATCGTCCTGCACAACGGCGCCCTGGTGGCCGACGGCGAGCCGGCGGC
>CAYNVY010000154.1:0-10954 GCA_964400745.1 uncultured Enterobacteriaceae bacterium
ATGCCTGGGGTATCGAACGCTGCCTGTGGGGCACCGACTGGACGCGCGCCTTCGCCGTCGTCAATTACGAACAAGCCGTCGAGCCGTTTCGCCGGACCACCCGCCTGAGCGACAGCGAGCGGGCGACCTTGATGGGGGGCGCCTGCGCCAAGGCGTACGGCTGGTCGCCAAAGAAAGCCTAGTATCCCCGATTAGCAATTCGGGATGCTAGCGTCCCGAATCACTGATTCGCCGAAGCACCGACGCCGCGCGGCCTTGCAAATACGCGCAAGGCCTACGGCCTTGCTCAGCTCTGCGGCGCAGCCTATGGCGAGCAGGCTCCCGGCTCACACTCCCGACGCGGAAGCCGCGGCGACCGCGTCACGCAGTTTTGCCAGTCTCGTATCGCGCTCGGCAGCGAAGCGCTTGATCGCGGCGAGGATGTGCGCCGGCCCGAGGTGGGCCTCGTCCATCACATCTTCGACCGAGCCGCCAGTGCGCCAGCGATTGTCCCAGTCGCTGGAGAGCGAGTACTCGGCGACCCCGGGGTGCGCGACCCAGTCGCGCATCGTTTGCAGCGCGCGGTTGGTGATGACCATGGCATCCCAGCGCTCGGCGGTCGACGCGATGCTGTCGCGATATGCGGCGTCCTGCAGCGCGAATAGTTGCGGGCTGATGGCGGCGACGACGCGCACATTGCAGCCTGCGGCGTCCAGCTCCGGCAGAATCCGGACCAGGTTCGCCGTGGTCACCGTCCCCTGGATGAACACGGTCCCCTGGCGCGCAATGCCCGGCTTGAAATCGCGCAGCAGATAGGCGCCGCGCGCCGCTTCGAAATGCGAGGCCATGCCGAGCTTGGCGCGATCGGGGATCTCGACTGCCGGACGCGTCAGATGCAGGGCGACGATGGGCGCTTTTTGCGCGAACGCGGCCGCCAGCACCACCGGCACCTCGTTGTATTCCCAGGGATGCAGGTCGATCACCTGTCCTTCCGGGAAGAGCTGCGTCACATAGGTTTCGAAAATGCCGAAGTGCGTGCGCGAATCCTCCGCGGTCTCCGGACCCGAGTGGCTGGCGATCCAGAGCAGCTTGCCCACCTTCAGCTCGCAATCCTGCGCCAGCTGCGAGAACAGGCGCATCGGGCCGTACTTCAAGTATGAAAACGAGGCGTAGGTCGAGCACGCGCCCCAGAAACCGTCGAAGTCCTGCATCGGATCCGCGGCGAAATTCACCGAAGCGAGACCGCTCATGATGCCGGCATTGGTGAATTCGGTGATCTGCTGCGGCAGCAGGCAGCCGCGCGGATTCTTGTCGCGCTCGTACCAGCCCCATCCCTTCTCGCCCTCGAAATCCTTGGCGAAGCCGGAGATGCTGGTCGAGTCGGCCAGGTCGGCCGAGCAGGCGATGAAGAGCGGGCGGTCGTAATGCTTCTTCGCATAGGCATTCACCCATGCACCCCAGTTGGCGAGGCCCGCCCGGTTGGGCTGCTTTTCGCCGGGCTTGCGATAGAGCGCCGCCGGATAGTTCTTGAAGTCGTAGATGGCCGGATCGGAGAACACGCCCGCCGACTTGCCGCCGAGGTAGACGCCGGCAATCCGCTTCGGCACCGCGTCGGCCGCCGCCAGGATGCGATCGCCGATCACCTCGACCACCTTGCTTTGCTGCTTCAGCACCGAGACCGCGATGGCGAAGTTCGCGCGCGCCTGCGCGTCGCGCTGCGCGGGTTCGGCCGGCGCGGGGGCGTCCACGCCCTGATACTCGACACCGTACTTCTGCATGAAGCGTTTGCGCCCCGCCCAGAATTCCGGCGCGTTGAGCGGCCAGGGCGTGCCGTGCGACTTGTTGTCGTACTTGTCGTAGCCGCGCCCCTTGCGCGTCTTGGCCCAGACCATGGTGGGGACCTTGCCCGGGTTCTCGCCGCGCGCGCCCTCGAGCACCGCGCGCGTCACCTCGGCCCAGTCCGAGCCTTGTTCCGTGCCCAGCACGCGCCAGCCGTAGGGCGCGAACCAGTCCGCAGGCTTGCCGTGCACGACCGAGGAGATGGTATTGTCGTCGATGCCGAAGTCGTTCCAGTCGATGAGGAAGACGAGGTTCGAAAGGCCCAGCCCCCAGGCGGAATTCTTCGTCTCGTGCGACGCGCCCGGCGTCAGGCCGCCTTCGCCCTCGATCGCAAATACCTTCACCTCGGAGGCACCGGCGAGCTTGAGCGCGAGCGCTTCGCCCGCGGCCGGCGGCATTCCGTGGCCGGAAGGTCCGCTGTTGGATTTCAGGAACAGCGTCTTGCCCGCCATTTCGGCGTGTCCGGGCAAGCCGCCGCGGTGGCGCAACCCGACGAGATCCTCGTGCGTCAGCGCCCAGCGTCCGCCGTCGGGAAACACGAAACGCGACTCCCCCGCCGCGGCCCGGATTCGGGCGATTTCGTTCAGCACCGCCAGGCTCCCGTACAACAAGGGCACCGTGTGCCCGGCCGAGAGCACGAAGCGGTCCGCATAGGTGAGCCAGGGCCGCAACAGATCGAAACGCATCGCGCCGGAGAGCAGCGTCGCGAGGAAGGTGTGCGCCTTCGAGAAGGATCCGCCGGGATGGCCCGACTGCCGGTAATTGAGCATCAGCGCCATGCACTCGTCGACGATGTCCTTGACCACCTCCCATTGGGCGAATTCGGTGGCGGCGCTGGAATACATGGCTTCGATGGGGGCTGCGGCCCCGGCGGGTTTGCTCACGGCGGATTCTTCCTTTAAATGAAAGTAGTCGGTTGAGTGACAGGCGCGCAATTATGCGGTTTCTCCACTTACTGCGCATTGATTGGAGTCAAGAAGATATTCGGGCTCGAATCTGCAATCCGGATGCGATGCTTGCGCCCTGACGGCCCCCGACGCCAGGTAGCCCTTGCCGCCAACAGGCATGCTTCGCTCCAAGTTATAGTGCAGCCTCGATCGACAGGGAGACGCACATGAAAGCAGCCGTCGTAACACATGCCGGGGTTGAGATTCGCGAAGTGCCGCAGCCCGCGCCGGGGCGCAATCAGGTCCTCGTGCGCGTGCGCGCCTGCGGCCTGAACCGCGCCGACCTCGGCGTTGCGGCAGGCAACAAGCACGGCGCCGTCGGCGGGCCGGGGACCATCGTGGGCATGGAATTCGCAGGCGAGGTGGCGCAGGTCGGCGCCGAGGTCAGCGCCGTCAAACCCGGCGACCGCGTGATGTGCTCGGGCGCAGGGGCTTACGCCGAATACGCCCTCGCCGACTGGGGGCGCGCGACGCCCGTTCCCGCCGGCATGAACTTCGAGCAGGCTGCGACGCTGCCGGTCGCGCTGCAGACCATGCACAACGCGCTCCTCACCGCAGGCCGGCTGACTGCCGGCGAGAGCGTGCTGATCCAGGGGGCGAGCTCGGGCGTAGGCCTGATGGCGCTGCAGATCGCCAAGTACATGGGCGCGGCGCTGGTGATAGGCACGTCGACCAACGCCATGCGCCGGGAAAAACTGAAAGACTTCGGCGCGGATCTCGCCATCGACACCGCCGACCCCGCGTGGGCCGACGCGGTGCTCGCCGCGACCGAGGGCAAGGGGGTGCATCTGATCGTCGACCAGGTATCGGCGAGCGTGGCGAACGCGAACATGAAGGCCGCGCGCGTGCTCGGGCGCATCGTCAACGTCGGCCGCCTCGGCGGCGCAAAGGGTGAATTCGACTACGACCTGCACGCGCTCAAACGCATAGACTACATCGGCGTCACCTTCCGCACGCGATCCGTCGAGGAAGTGCGCGAAATCAACCGCCTTATGCGCGCCGACCTGTGGGGCGCGATCGAGGCTGGAAGCCTGCGCCTGCCGATCGACCGCAGCTTCCCGCTCGAGGAGGCCGCGGCGGCGCTTGCGCACATGCGCGCCAACGCCCATTTCGGCAAGATCGTGCTGAGCGTCTGATCCCGGCGCGGCCGGCGAATTCGCAGACCGCGAGCCGGCCGAGAGCTTGCACACGCTGATTCGGTGCAGGATCGGTCGCAATTGGTTATGCTTGCGCCATGACGAGTGCGACCAGATTGCTCGAGCAGCTGAGCGCCCTGACAACGATCAGAGACATCGAACTGCTCGAATTGACCCTGCTGCAAATCCTGCATTCGACTTTCCGGCCTATGGGGCTCGAACTGCTCAATCTGGACACCAGAGGTCGCCCCCACAAGCAGATCCTCTACGAAGACGGGCGCCACGTGGTGAGGCACGAGGGGCTGGCGCTTTCCAGCGAGCTGGAATCAGCCATCCGGCAGCTGAGATCGACCGACGCAGGCGCGCGCGTTCTCAGGAACGGCGAGACCGCTCAAACGATCTACGGGCTGTACACGACGTACGCCAGTTCGACTTACCTGATCGTTACGGCGGCGGCCTCATCCGGGCAGGATGCGCAACTCTTGGCGGGGCTGCTGAAAATCTACAGGAATTATTGCCGCTTGCTGCGCGATTCGCAAACCGACCAGCTTACCGGACTCGCCAACCGCAAGACGTTCGATGAATGCGCCAACAAGGTCTACGAGCTGCTGGCACGCGAGAAGGAATCCTTTCCCAACGAGAAGCGCCTGGCCGCCGCCTCGGGCTACTGGCTCGCGATGGTCGACATCGACCATTTCAAGTCGATCAACGACCGTTTTGGACACCTCTACGGCGATGAAGTGCTGGTGTTGCTCGCACAGATGCTGAGGTCGGCCTTCCGGGACGACGATCTGATTTTCCGTTTCGGCGGCGAAGAATTCGTGCTGATGATCCGCTCCACCGATCAAGAGACGACCCGGCGCGCGCTGCAGCGTCTGTGCGACACTGTGGAATCGCACGAGTTTCCCCAGGTCGGGCGCATCACCATCAGCATAGGGGCCACGCGATTCGAGCGCGAGACGTTCGCCGTGACGCTGCTGGACTACGCGGATCAGGCGCTGTACCACAGCAAGAAGAACGGCCGCAACCAAGTGACGTTTTTCGAGAGCCTGCTGGCCGAGGGAATCACAGCGAAAGAGGAATTCCACCCGGGGAGCATTGAGCTGTTTTGACCGCCTGCCCGGCGACACGCTGCTCGCCGCCAGGCGCATCGCCGTGTTCCCTAGAGGCCTCCACGCCGCCCCCACCTATCTGGCCGAGCGCGGCGATCCGGGCCGGGAAGCGGAAAGGCGATCTGCATCCGAATGGTTCGGCGCAAGTCCAGAAACGACAAACCCGCCGAAGCGGGTTTGTGTCGATCGAGCAAGCCAGGATCTAGGCGGCGAGTTTCTGTTTGCGGCGCCGGCCGAATCCGAGCGCTGCAAGGCCCAGCCCGAGCAGCGCGAGGGAGGCGGGTTCCGGAACGTCCGATGTCACGCTGAACGAGGCATTTGAGACGTGGAGTTCCCAGCCGGGATATCCGAGGCCGGCGGCGATCATCGACATGGTGACCGTCGGAGTGGTAGACCAATCGATGGCGCCCATTGCCGCATTCAGGCTGGCTAAGAGGCTGGGACTCGACGAGATGTCAAACAACTGCGTGTCGTATTGATTGGCAACGTAACCGTTGCGAACGCCACCCGCGACGTGCGCGCCCCAGATATTCGTGGCGCCATTGTACAGAGCAATGACAACCTGATTGCTCGCCGGGTCGTAATAGCCCCATCCCTGGTCGTAGGCCACGGCCTGGCTGGTGAGAGCCGTAATAGTATTCGTGCCGTTCGCAAAGGTGACGGTTCCCAGGGTCTGCTGCGCCCAGCAGCAGGTGTTAGAACCTGCGAGGGGGATAGATTGGGTCACTGGCGTTGCGAACGCCGAACCAACAGCCAGCATAAACGCTGCTATCGCCGATATGAAAATCCGTTTCAAGTTCATTGTTGACCCCTTTCAATTAGTACACAATTTCGACGCTGGGGTGGTCACAAACCGCAATACATGCCATCCCGCCTCAACATAAAGCAAGAACTGCGCCTATATTTTAAATAGCATGAAAACAATGTATTAAGCATAAATTTGAATACCCTAATTAATATACTGTTAAATTATTCGACGCAACTTCCGGGCTGACGGGATATGGTCCGCACCGCGGCGATGTTCCCCCGCTTCAGCCAACCGCGCCGGCGAGGCACGAGCCGGTTCAGGCGCGCTAAACTGAGCGCATGCCGTCTTCGCGCCGCAACCACTTCCACGTCTACGTGATCGAACTTTCGAAAGACGTTCTTTACGTAGGCCGTTTCAGGAAATCCAACCCCGGTTACGTCCCGGGCAAGCCGTGCGTCTACGTCGGCATGACGGGATTGGATCCAGACCTGCGTTTCGACAAGCACAAGGCCGGCATCCAGTCCAATCGCTACGTAATGGAATTCGGATTGCGGCTGCTGCCCGAACTCTACGAAGCCTACAACCCGATGTCCTATACGGAGGCGCGCGACATGGAGGTGGAGGTGGCAATCGATCTGCGTGAAGGGGGATACGGCGTGTGGCAGGCGTGAGCAAGGCGCTGCCGAGATTCGGAACTGCCGCCGGTGCGAGGGCATGGCGAGGAGACCCGCCTTGCTCTGCAACGGGCCGCCTCCGGTCGCGTATACTCGTGCTCGAGATCCCGGCCCGCTCAAGGCGACGTTCAAATTGGTTTCGACATGGCGAATCTGACAAGTCTGTGCATCTACTGCGGCTCCAGCAGCGGTCGGATTGACGCCTACGCCGAGGCCGCGCGCGCGCTGGCCCGGGCCATGGTGGAGCGCGGTATCCGCCTAGTCTACGGCGGCGCCAGCGTGGGCATCATGGGCACGGTGGCCGATGAGGTATTGCGCCTGGACGGCAAAGCGGTCGGCGTCATTCCCGAAGCGCTGATGCGAAAGGAACTGGCGCACGCGGGATTGACCGAATTGCACGTCACAGCGTCCATGCATGCGCGAAAGACGCTGATGGCCGAATTGGCTGACGGCTTCGTAGCCCTGCCGGGCGGCATCGGCACCCTGGAGGAAATCTTTGAAATATGGACCTGGGGCCAGCTCGGCCTGCATCGCAAGCCCTGCGGCCTGCTCAACGCGGCCGGGTACTACGACTCCTTGATCGCCTTTCTCGACCACGCGGCCGGCGAGCAGTTCCTGCGCCCGGACCAACGCCGCATGCTGCTCGTGGAGTCGGCGCCGGCCGTGCTGCTCGATCGCCTCGCGGCGTATGCGCCGCCTGCGCTGTCGAAGTGGGTGGAAGTCGGCCAAACCTGAGTACCGCGCGCTCCCGCCAGGGTGCGAAACGGCCCCTGCGGGCCGCCAGCCGCCTGCGTCAGTGCCGGCAGGCGGACTCCGGCCGGAATCGCAGAAATGCAAACCCCGCCGAAGCGGGGCTACGCTCAACGCCGCCGAACCGGATCAAGCGGCTTTCCGCGCCTTGCGTCTGGCAAATCCGAGTGCCGCCAGGCAAAGGCCGAGCAGCGCGAGAGTGGCCGGCTCCGGCACAGGCGCAGTCTGCAGTTGCAGCGATGTCGTCATGGTGAAGTTCGAGCCGGAGGTGTGCCGCTCAGCCTGGAACACGTCGAGCTTGTAGCTCCCGCCGTCTATCATGCCGAACGATGCCGCAATGCTATTCAGATTCACCGACGCGGTTTCGGCGCCGTGCACGCCGCCCAGATCGATCGCCAGCTTGTTGTTGATGTAGACGAACACGTCGTCGTCGCCGCTGAAGGTGAAGGTGTCGGCGTTCGCTGTCGCAAAGGTGAACAGCGTGTGAAATTCAGTCGTGAACCCATAGTTATGTCCGCAGCAGGCCGACTGCCCCATGAGCTGGCCATCGACCGGGAAATAGCTGTTGCTGCTGTACTGATAAGTCGTCGGGCTGATTTGATTCAAGGTGATGGATGTGGCCGCGGAGCGGTTCACGCTGGGGTCGTCGTGATACCACTGGTAGAACGACGCCGCGCTCGACACCGACCAGTGCGACCCGCCGGCATAGACCGGCTTTCCATCCGGGCCCAGCGTCGCGGCAACGATGCCTCTATCGTCGCCGCAGCAGGGGCCTTCGAAATCAGGGTGCCCGCTTACTCCGCCAAAGACCGTCCCGCTGGAGTTGAAATCGCGCACAGTGCCGGTAAGCGTGATCGGGTCGGCTTGAGCGGCGCCGGGCAGGATGCAGCACACCGCCAGGACCATGGTTACGATCGATCCAGCAAGATTTCTGCAAACTTTTTGGGCGGTCATTTTCATTTTTATTCCTCTTTTTGCCGTTCTTCAAACAATTGCGCTGCAGCTTCTTAAGCAAGAAGTGTGCAAGAAGCGCTATGAAAGCAATAAACATACAATAACAATGAGTTACGTCATGGCGAGTTCGCGCACGCCGACAGGAGCGCAGCGACCGTAAAATTTGCCGACTATTCCTGCGGCGATGGAAATTCGATCGCCGTGCGCCCGCCGAGGACAGATCGGCCGTGTTGGCCTTACTATTTGCACTCGATCACACGAGAAGAAGTCCGCTCCGAATGTCCAGGGAAATCAAAGTTACCCCGCCGCGCGCCCTCGTCGCTGCCGTACAGTTGCCGACGGTAAGCGACGCCGAGCTCGAGGCTTCGCTGCACGAACTGCGCGAATTGGCCAAGACGCTGGGCTTCGAGGTGGTTGCCACATTTACGCAAAAGCGCGCCAGTTTTGATTCGGCAGCCTACCTGGGTGCCGGCAAGCGCGAGGAGATCCGGCGCTTTGTGCAAAGCGAGGCGGATCGCGACGGCGCAGCGCCGCAGGAGGCGTTCGCCCCGGCCGGGCGCGAGGCCGAAAATCGCGCCGAAGGACGCGTCGCGCGCCACGGCGCGGTCGCAGCGCGCGAAGCGGCAAAGGCCAGTGCCGGGAGCGACACCCGCCGGCCCGCCTTCGTGCGGGTGGACCACGAAATATCGCCGTCGCAGGCGCGCAAGCTCGAGAACGAGACCGGCTGCGAGGTGATGGACCGCACCATGGTGATTCTCGAAATCTTTCACCGCCACGCGCGCTCCGGCGCGGCGCGGGCGCAGGTCGAGATCGCGCGCCTGCGTTACCTCGCGCCCCGCCTGCGCGAAGCGGCCAAACTGGCCGGGCCGCAAGGTCGGCAACGCAGCGGCGTCGGCGGCCGCGGCGCCGGCGAGGGCGCTGGGGAGGCGGACCGCGCCAAGATCCGCGACCGCATCGCGGAGTTGAAGCAGGAGATACTTGCGCTCGATCTCGAACGCCGCACCCAGCGCGCGCGACGCGACGAAGGCAGGGGCCTCGCGCGCGTGACGCTGATCGGCTACACCAACGCGGGCAAGTCCACCCTGATGCGCGCGCTGACGGGGAGCGAGGTGCTGGTCGCCGACAAGCTGTTCGCGACGCTGGACACCACCGTGCGCGCGCTCGCGCCCGAGGGCGTGCCGCGCGTGCTGGTGAGCGACACCGTGGGCTTCATCAAGAACCTGCCGCACGATCTCGTCGCCTCGTTCAAGTCGACGCTCGAAGAAGCGGCCGAGGCGTCGCTACTGCTCCACGTGATCGACGCCGGCGACCCCGGTTTCGAGCGCCAGATCAAGGTGACCGAGAAGGTGATAGCGGAAATCGGGGCGGGCAAAGTGCCGCTGTTGCGCGTGTTCAACAAAATCGACCAGGTCGGCGATGCCAAGGCGCGGGCAGCACGCGCGAAAGCGTTGCGCGCGCATTTCCCCAAGTGCATCGTGATGAGCGCCCTCGACAAGGATGACATGGCACGGCTGCACAGTGCGGTCCGGGCGTTTTTTACCCGGCGCCTGGTCAAGGCCGAGTTGTTCCTGCCATGGTCGGCACAGCAGCTGCGCGGCGAGTTGTTCGAACTTTGCGAGGTGCTGGAGCAGCGCGCCGACACGGAGGGTACGTTCTTCCGCGTGCGCGGCGAGAGCCGGGACATTGAAAGCCTGCGCCAGCGAATCGGGCTGGCGCGAGGAATTCGATAGGAACGAAAGGCGCCTCGCTCGTTCATTTTTGACTATTGTTCGTCCATCGCAGGATCAATCAAGGAAGAAAGTCATGCTGACAACACCCGCCTCTGCCCAGATCGCCGCCGGCATCCAGACCTGGATACGCTGCGAATCGCCTTCCAGCTCGCCTCAGGCCATAGGCGCCATGGTCGCCATGGTGGAGCAACACGCGAAGGCTGCCGGACTGACGGCGCAGGTGAGTTCGCTCGGAGAAACGACCGGCCCGCTGCTGCATATCAGCAACCGTGCCGCCGGCGACGCGCGCTCCGGCATCCTCGTCCTGGGCCACCTGGATACCGTGCACCCAATGGGCACTCTGCAGCAGAATGCATGCCGCATCGAGGGCGACAGGCTGTACGGCCCCGGCGCCTACGATATGAAGGCAGGCATCTACCTCGCGCTGACCGCCTTGGGCCGCCTCGCCGCGCCCGGTTCCAGCGCGTTGCCGGTGGATTTCCTGCTCGTGCCCGACGAGGAAACCGGCAGTCACCGCTCGCGCGCGTCGATCGAGCGCTGCGCCGGACAGGCGCGCTACGCGCTGGTGTGCGAGCCCGCGCGCGCCGATGGCGGCAAATGCGTTACCGCGCGCAAGGGCACCGGCATGCTGCGCTTGAAGGTTCAAGGCCGGCCCGCCCACGCGGGCGTGAACCACGAACGCGGCCGCAGCGCCATCCGCGAGATGGCGCATCAGGTGCTGGCGCTGGAGGCGATGACGGACTATGCGCGCGGCACTAGCGTCAGCGTGGGCACGATCTCGGGCGGCACCGTGACCAACACCGTGCCCTCCCAATGCCAGGCCATGGTCGATTTCCGCGTGCCCGACATGCGGGCGGCAGAAGACATCCTGGCGAAAATGCGCGCATTGAAACCGGTGGGTCCGGACGTGACGCTGGAGATCGACCTCGAACTCAACCGCCCCCCCATGGTCAAGACCGATGCAGTCGCCGCCTTGCTGGCGCGCGCCCAAGCATGGGCCGCCGAAGCCGGCTTTACGCTGGAGGATGCCCCCATGACCGGCGGCGGCAGCGATGCCAACTTCACCGCGGCGCTGGGCGTGCCGA
>CAYNVY010000155.1:0-10863 GCA_964400745.1 uncultured Enterobacteriaceae bacterium
CATCCCTGGCTGATGCCGGATTTCTGGCAGTTTCCCACCGGTTCCATGGGGCTGGGACCGCTACAGGCGATCTACCAGGCGCGCTTCATGAAATACCTGGCGGGCCGCGGCATCCTGGACACCGCCGGGCGCAAAGTCTGGGCCTTCGCCGGAGACGGCGAGATGGACGAGCCCGAATCGCTCGCCGGGCTGTCGCTCGCCGCGCGCGAGGGCCTGGACAATCTGATCGTGGTCGTCAACTGCAATCTGCAGCGCCTGGACGGCCCGGTGCGCGGCAACGGCTCGGTGATCCAGGAACTGGAAGGGCTGTACGCCGGCGCCGGCTGGAACGTGGTGAAGCTCTTGTGGGGCTCGGACTGGGATTCGCTGTTCGCGCGCGACGAGGACGGCATGCTGCTGCAGCGCTTGCACGAGACGGTGGACGGCGCGTTCCAGACTTACGCCGCCACCGACGGGCGCTTCAACCGCGAGCACTTTTTCAACAAGTACCCGGAACTGCGCGCGCGCGTGGCGCACATGTCGGACGCGGACATCGACCGCCTGCGCCGCGGCGGGCACGACCCGGTGAAGATCTTCGCGGCCTATCACAGCGCCGTCAATCACCGCGGCCAGCCGACGGTGATCCTGGCCCAGACCAAGAAAGGTTACGGCATGGGCCACTGGGGCCAGGGCAAGATGACCACGCACCAGCAGAAGAAGCTCGACATCGACGCGCTGCGCGCGTTCCGCGACCGCTTCTCGCTGCCGCTGTCGGACGAGGATATCGAACACGTGCGCTTTTTCAAGCCCGCGGCGGACACGCCGGAGATGAAATATCTGCACGCCCAGCGCCAGGCGCTGGGCGGCTACCTGCCCGCGCGCTCCAGCATCGCGCCCAGGCTCGCGGTGCCGGCGCTGGCGCAGTTCGGGAGGATCCTGGAAGGCTCGAACGGGCGCGAGCAGTCCACCACCATGGTGTTCGTGCAGATGCTGTCGCAACTGCTGAAAGATCCGGTGCTGGGCAAGCGCATCGTGCCCATCGTCGCCGACGAGGCGCGCACCTTCGGCATGCAGACCTTGTTTCGCCAGATCGGCATCTATTCCACCCTGGGCCAGTTGTACGAGCCCGAGGACTACGACGAACTGCTGTATTACAAGGAAGCGAAGGACGGCCAGATTCTCGAGGAAGGCATCAACGAGGCCGGGGCCGTGTCCTCCTGGATCGCCGCGGCCACCAGCTACAGCGCGCACGGCACGCCGATGCTGCCGTTCTACGCTTTCTACTCGATGTTCGGCTTTCAGCGCATCGGCGACCTGATCTGGGCCGCCGCCGATTCGCGTTCTCGGGGTTTTCTGATCGGCGCCACCGCCGGGCGCACCACGCTCGCCGGCGAAGGCTTGCAGCATCAGGACGGCACCAGCCATCTGATTGCCTCCACCATCCAGAACTGCGTCGCCTACGATCCGTGCTTCGGCTACGAGCTGGCGGTGATCCTGCAGGACGGCATGCAGCGCATGCTGGAGGCGCAGGAGGACGCGTTCTACTACGTCACGGTGATGAACGAGAACTACGCTCAGCCGGCCTTGCCGCCCGGTGCCGAAGAGGGGATCAAGCGCGGCATGTACCTGCTGCGCAAGTCGCCGCTCTCCGGCGCCGGCGCGAAGGCAGACAATGTGAACAATGCGAGCAAGATTCCGCGCGTTCAGCTGCTGGGCTCGGGCACCATCCTGCGCGAAGCGCTAGCCGCGGCCGAAATTCTCGAGCAGGAGTACGACATCGCCGCCGACGTGTGGAGCGTCACCAGTTTCACCGAACTGCGCCGCGACGGCATCGCCTGCGAGCGCTGGAACCAGGAACATCCCGAAGCGCCGCGCCAGTGCTGGGTGGAGCAATGCCTGGCCGGCGCCCCCGGCCCGGTCATCGCGGCGAGCGACTACGTGCGCGCGGTGGCCGATCTGATCCGCGCCTGGGTTCCGGGCAAGTACCTGACCCTGGGCACCGACGGCTTCGGCCGCAGCGACACGCGCGCCGCGCTGCGCAGCTATTTTCAGGTGGACGCGCAGAGCATCGCGCGCACCGCGGCGCGCGCGGCCGCGCGAGTGTAGCGGGGCGGGCTACTCCGCCTGTATCCCCGCGTCCTTCACCCACTTGGCCCATTTGGCGAGTTCGACCTGCAGGAAACTGCCGAAGTCCTCGGGCGCGCCGGTGCCCATCACTTCGAGCCCGATGACGTTGAGGCGCTCGCGCAGTTCGGGCCGGGCGAGCACCGCGCGCAGTTCGGTATTCAGCCGGGTGACGATTTCCTTCGGCGTGCCTGCGGGCGCCAGCACGCCGTTCCAGGAGGTGAGCGCGAAGCCGGGCAGGGTTTCGCTCATCGCCGGCAGGCCGGGCAATAATTCGGTGCGCTTGTTGGTCGCCGCGAGGGCGCGCATTCTGCCGCTCTTGATGTGCGGCAGTCCGGTGCCGAAATCGATGAAATAGAACTGGGTCTGTCCGCTGATCAGGTCGGTGGCCGCCTGCGGGCTGGATTTGTAGGCGACGGCGACCGCTTCGATGCCGGACATCACGCGCAGGGTTTCGCCCGCCACCTGGGCCGTGCTGGAGGCGTAGGGAAACGACAGCTTGCCCGGATTGGCTTTGCCGTAGGCGATCAGTTCGGCCGTGGTCTTGACCGGTAAGGCGTTGTTGACCACCAGCGCGAAGGGCACTTCGCCCACCAGCAGGATGGGCGCGAAATCCTTGATCGGGTCGTAGGGCAGCTTCTTGAACATGGCCGGGTTGGCCGAGTGGCTGGTGTTGGTGGTCATGAACAGGGTGTAGCCGTCAGGCAGAGACTTGGCCACGAACTCGGCCGCGATCTGGCCGCTCGCCCCCGGCTTGGGATCGACGATTACCGGCTGGCCCAGGCGCTCGAGCAGCGCCTGCGACACGACGCGGGCGATGCTGTCGGTGGCGCTGCCGGCGGCGAAGGGCACCACCAGCCTGATCGGTTTGTTCGGGTATTGCGCCTGCGCGGCGCAGGCGAGCACGGACGAGATCAACAACAGGGCGAGACGCGACACCGCTTTCATGCCACCTCCTTTGGATTACGCAAAAAGTCCGGGTTTCACCCTCTTATGACTTTTTCCGGGGCTTCACCGTACGGAGGAGAATATATCACCAGCACCCGCGCCGGCGTGTCGCTGGTCACGGTGAACGTGTGGCGCATGCCGGCCGGGAAAAAACAGCAGTCGCCGGGCCCGAGTTCGCGCGACTGCCCGTCCACTTCGGCCAGCGCGCGTCCCTCCAGCATGTAGCACGCCTGCTCCATGCCGGGATGGCTGTGGGGCAGCGCGCCCTTGCCTTTTTCGATCACGCCCACAAGCACCTCCAGCGCTTTCGCGCCCACGGTCTCGGGGCCTATCAGGCGGTAGTTGGTCGTGCCGACGTGGTTGGCCGGGTGGTAAGGCGTGACCGATTGCAGATTGACGAAATAATTCGGCATGGAATTTTGACTGGACATGGCGGTCTCACTGTGTAGTTTCGAGTATTCTAGCCGCTTGATTTGGATCAAACGTAACTTTAGCCTTAGAGGCCATTTCAGAATTACCGAAATGGCCTCTGCTACAGGGGAGCGCAAGGGGAAGCGCCCCAACGGAAGTCCCCGAAGGGGATTTCCCCTCGTTTTGTAATAAGCTCTAAGAGGCCATTTCAGAACTACCGAAATGGCCCCTGCTACAGGGGAGCACGAGGGGAAGTCTCCCCTCGTTTTGTAATTACCTCTAAGCCTTTGACTTAGCTTATAATTGCGCCCTGCGGAATCTCAGGGAGGTCAGCGCGGCTGGCGTCCTGCGATTCCAGTGCTCGGATTTTTGAAAACAGATGCAACTCTACGCCCTCGGCCTGAATCACAACACCGCGCCGCTCGCGATCCGCGAGCAGATGGTGTTTCACGCCGAAAAATTGCAGGCTGCGCTGCGCGAACTGACGCAGACCAAGCCCGTGGGCGAGGCGGCGATCCTCTCCACCTGCAACCGCACCGAACTTTATTGCTCGGCGCAGGAGCCGCAAGAGGCGCTCCACTGGATGGCCGAGTACCACCGGATCAAGGCGCAGGAGCTCAAGCCCTACCTTTACACTTTGCCCAAGGAGCAGGCGGTGCGCCACGCGTTTCGCGTCGCCTCGGGCCTGGAGTCCATGGTGCTGGGCGAGCCGCAGATCCTGGGCCAGATGAAGGAGGCCGTGCGCCTGGCCGAATCCGCGGGCACGCTGGGCACCCTGCTGCACAAGCTGTTCCAGCGTTCTTTCGCGGTGGCGAAGGAAGTGCGCACCAATACCCAGATCGGCGCCAACGTGGTGTCCATGGCCGCGGCCTCGGTCAAGCTGGCGGCGCGCATCTTCCCCAGCCTGAAGGAGCAGAAAATCCTGTTCATCGGCGCGGGCGAGATGATAGAGCTGTGCGCCACGCACTTCGCGGCGCAGCAGCCGCAGGCCATCACCGTGGCCAGCCGCACGCTGGAGCGTGCCCGGGCGCTGGCGCACCGTTTCAATGGCAACGCGATCGAACTGCGCGACCTGCCGGAGCGGCTGCACGAATACGACATCGTGGTGTCCTGCACGGCGAGCTCGCTGCCCATCCTCGGCAAGGGGACGGTGGAGCGCGCGATCAAGGCGCGCCGTCACCGGCCCATGTTCATGGTCGATCTGGCCGTGCCGCGCGACATCGAGGCCGAGGTGGCCGAGATGGACGACGTGTTCCTGTACACCGTGGACGACCTGGGCCAGATGGTGAAGACCGGCGTGGACGCGCGCCAGTCGGCGGTGGCGCAGGCCGAGGCCATCATCGAGACCAACGTCGGCGGGTTTCTGCACTGGCTGTCTTCGCGCGACCTGGTGCCGACCATACGGGCGCTACGCAGCCACGCGGAAGAAGCGCGCGGCGAGGAAGTGCAGCGCGCGCTGAAGCTGCTCGCGCGCGGCGACGATCCGAAGCAGGTGCTCGAAGCGCTGTCGCACGGACTCACCAACAAGCTCATGCACGCGCCGACGCAGGCGCTCAACGAGGCCTCCGTCGACGAGCGCGCCAAGCTCGCCGACCTGGTTTCGCGCCTGTACCAGATCCGCAGCCCGCGTTAGCGCGGCGCGGACCGGTCTCTTTTTCGCCCATGAAGTCCTCTATTGCCGCCAAGCTGGAGCAACTCGCGCTGCGCCTGGGCGAACTCACGCGCCTGTTGTCGAGCGAAGACGTGGCGCGCGACATGGACAACTACCGCAAGCTCACGCGCGAGCACTCCGAGATCACGCCGGTGGTGGAGCTCTACCATTCGTTCAAGCGGGCGGAGGAGGACGCGCACACGGCGCAGGGCATGCTGTCCGACCCGCAGATGAAGGCCTTCGCCGAGATCGAGATCAAGGAGGCGAGGGAGCGCATGGCGGCGCTGGAGGCCGATCTGCAAAAGCTGCTTCTGCCGAAGGACCCCGACGACGAGCGCAATACCTTTCTCGAAATCCGCGCCGGCACCGGCGGCGACGAGTCGGCGCTGTTCGCCGGCGACCTGTTCCGCATGTACACGCGCTTCGCCGAGCGCAACCGCTGGCAGGTGGAGGTGATCTCGGAGAGCGCGTCCGAGGTCGGCGGCTTCAAGGAGGTGATCGCCAAGATCGTCGGCCAGGGCGTCTTCTCCAAGCTCAAGTTCGAATCCGGCGGCCACCGCGTGCAGCGCGTGCCGACGACCGAAACCCAGGGGCGCATCCATACCTCGGCCTGCACCGTCGCGGTGATGCCCGAGGCCGACGAAATCAACGACGTGGTGGTCAATCCGGCGGAGATCCGCATCGACACCTTCCGCGCCTCCGGCGCCGGCGGCCAGCACATCAACAAGACCGATTCGGCCGTGCGCATTACGCACCTGCCCACCGGCATCGTGGTCGAATGCCAGGACGGGCGCTCGCAGCACAAGAACAAAGCGCAGGCCATGTCGGTGCTGGCGGCGCGCATCAAGGACAAGCAATTGCGCGAGGCGGCGGCAAAACAGGCGGCGACGCGAAAGAGTCTGATAGGCTCGGGCGACCGCTCGGAGCGCATACGCACCTACAACTTCCCGCAGGGGCGCGTCACCGACCACCGCATCAACCTGACGCTGTACAAGATCCAGGACATCATGGACGGCGATCTTTCCGAATTGACCGGGGCGCTGGTGTCCGAGCACCAGGCCGAGCAGCTCGCCGCGCTGGGCGAAGAAGCGGCGGTCTGATCCCGGTGGCGAACATCGGCCAGTTGATGGCGCAAAGCGGGCTGCCGGCGCAGGAAGCGCGCATGCTGGCCGGGTGCGTGCTGGAAAAGAACAGCGCCTGGCTGATCGCGCACGCAGACGAAGCCGTCAGCGCCAAGGGCGAACAGGCGTTTGCCGCGCTGGCCGGGCGGCGCGCGCTCGGCGAGCCGATGGCCTATATCCTCGGCGAGCGCGAATTCTACGGGCTCGAATTGCGCGTCACGCCGGCGGTGCTGATCCCGCGTCCGGAAACCGAATTGCTGGTGGAACTCGCGCTCGCGCGCATTCCCCAGGACGCTGCCGCACGCGTGCTCGACCTGGGCACGGGCAGCGGCGCGGTCGCGGTCGCCCTGGCGAAGGCGCGGCCGCAGGCGCGGCTGACGGCGGTGGACGTGGACTATGCCGCGCTAGGCGTCGCGCGCGAGAACGCGCGCCGCCACGGCGTGCGCGTGCGGTTTTTTTGCGGCGACTGGCTCGGACCGGTGCCGGGCGAGACCTTCGACCTGATCGTTTCCAATCCGCCCTATGTCGCCGCCGAGGATCCGCATCTGCTGCAAGGGGATGTACGCTTCGAGCCCGAGCGCGCCCTGGTCGGTGGCGCAGACGGCCTGGATTGCATCCGCGCCATCGTCGCCGGGGCGCGGCGGCAATTGTCCCCGGGCGCGTGGCTGCTGCTCGAGCACGGCTACGATCAGGCCGAAGCCTGCCGCGGGCTGCTCGAAGCGGCCGGGTACGCCGGGGTACAATCCTGGCCCGATCTGGCCGGAATCTCGCGGGTGAGCGGCGGCATCGGACCTTCCGGCGCGAATTCGAAAGGAGAAGCGGCCGTATGAGCAGCGCAAGCATGCCGCAGGGCGCCACGCCCCCGATCGAGTTGCTGCAGCGCCTGAGCGGCCTCGAATTCATGCAGGGTTTCCTCGACGGCACGGTGCCGCCCCCGCCGTTCGCCGCCGTGCTCAAGTTCGCGCTGACCGGGGTGGAACGCGGCCGCGTCGTGTTCGAAGGCACGCCCGACTTGAGCTTCTACAATCCGATCGGCATGGTGCACGGCGGTTACGCCGCCACGCTGCTCGATTCCTGCATGGGCTGCGCAGTGCACACGACGCTGCCCGCCGGCATGGGTTACACCACGCTCGAATTCAAGATCAATTTCGTGCGCGCCATGACCGGCGCGACCGGGCGCGTGCGCGCCGAGGGCAAGGTGATACACCCGGGCAATCGCGCGGCCACGGCCGAGGGGCATATCTACGACGCCGCGGGCAAACTGCTCGCCCACGGCACCACCACCTGCCTGGTGTTTCCGGTTTGAACCGGGCCGCAAGATGCCTGCAGATCGCCCGCAAATCAAATTGACCGGGGTACCCTGCAGCCGGTAAAATTCAAGGCTGAGCAATTTACTCAAGTATTCGCAAAGGAGTCGTAATGGACACGCAAGAACTGATCAAGCAACAGGTTTCCGGCCATCCGGTCGTGCTGTACATGAAGGGCACGCCCCAGTCGCCGCAGTGCGGTTTTTCTGCCAACGCGGTGGCGATGATCAACGCCTGCGGGGTGAAAGACATCTTCGCCGTGGACGTGCTGAGCAATCCGGAAATCCGCCAGGGCATCAAGACCTACGCCAACTGGCCGACCATCCCCCAACTCTACGTCAATGGCGAGTTCGTCGGCGGCTCCGACATCATGGGCGAGATGTTTCAGTCGGGCGAGTTGCAGAAACTGCTGGGCGCAGAGTCCAAGCCCGTCTGACGGCGGATTGAACGCTGCATCATGTCCGGTGCAGCTCTTGCTGCCTCGCTGCAGCCTTTTCTTTCAGCCGGACGCTATTTCTCGGTTCCGCCGACCATGCCCACTCGAATCTCCGACCTCCACATCGCGCGGGAGGACTTGCTGCCCGCGCCGCGGGAATTGCACCGTGATCTGCCGGCCGGAGAGGCAGAGGCCGTCTACATCGCGCGCGAGCGCGCCGCGGTGCAGGCGATCCTGCGCGGCGAGGACGACCGCCTGCTCGTGATCGTCGGTCCCTGCTCGATCCATGATCCCGAGTCTGCGATTGAATATGCCGGGCGCTTGCGCGGTCTGCTGCCCGGCATGGGCGACGCGCTTGATTTGGTCATGCGCGTGTATTTCGAGAAGCCCAGGACGCGCATGGGCTGGAAGGGCCTGATCTACGACCCGGACCTCGACGGCCGCGGCAACATCGGCGAGGGGCTGCGCAGCGCGCGCCGCATCCTGCTTGCCTGCGCCCGTATGGGAATCCCGGCGGCATCGGAAGTCCTCGACCTGGTGACGCCGCAGTACTACGCCGAGTTGCTCACCTGGGGCGCGATCGGTGCGCGCACGGTGGAGAGCCCGCTGCACCGGCAGATGGCGTCGGCGCTGTCGGCGCCGGTGGGGTTCAAGAACGCTACCGACGGCAGCGTGCAGACCGCGGTCGATGCGATTCTGGTCGCGGCCGAGGCGCACACCTTTCCTTCAATTTCGTTCGACGGCAGGGCGATCATCGTCGGCAGCACGGGCAATCCCTCCGGCCACCTCATTCTGCGGGGATCGGATCAGGGGCCGAACTACGACGCAGACAGTGTGCGCAGCGCCGCCGCCGCCCTGATCAAGGCGGGATTGCCGCCGCGCATGATCATCGACTGCAGCCACGGCAACAGCGGCAAGGACTATCGCAAGCAGCCCGGAGTCGCAGCCGACGTGGCGCGACAGGTCGCCGGCGGTTCCGGCGCGATCTGCGGCGTCATGCTGGAGAGCCATCTGGTCGAAGGCAATCAGACGATCACGCAGGGCAGGAAGGGCCTGCGCTACGGCCAGAGCGTCACCGACGCCTGCGTCGGCTGGGACGAAACGGTGCAGGTGCTCGAAGGCCTCGCCGGCGCGGTGCGGCAGCGGCGCAAGCGCCCCGCCGCGCAACATACGGGCTAGATGCCGATCAGGCGCGTGTTGGAGAGCGAGAGCCGCTCGACCAGGATCGCCATGAAGGCGCGGTCGAACTTGTGGCGGCAGATGTCGGAGGCGCGGTCCAGGTCGTCGTTGCGTATGGTGATCACGCGCGAGTCGCTCATGGTGGCGACGTCGGCGGTGCGCACGCTGCCGTTGGCCCGGGATATGTAGGCCATTTCGCCGAAGCATTCGCCGGTGTTGAGGATGTTGAGCAGCTTGCCCTGCTTGATCACCTTGACTTCGCCCGAGGCGAGCAGGCAGAAGAACTCCCCGGTCTCGCCCTCGCGCATCAGCAACTTGCCCGGTTTGCAGTATTCCCAGCTGCTGACGCGCATCACTTCCCACAATTCGGCTTCGCTGAAATTGGCGAAGAAGGGCAGTTCGCGCAGGCAGTTGAATTTTTCACTGTCGGCGAATTCCTCTTTCTTCGGCTGCAGTTCTTCGTCGCGGAAGACTTTGGTCAGGTCGAAGGAGAAGGCGTCCCAGTCCTGGTAGCGCTGCTCCAGCTCCTTGTGCATCGCTTTGTGCACGATGCGGTCCATCGCCGGTGGTATTTCCGGTCGCAGGCTGGAGGGCGGCTGCGGTTCGACGTTGGTGATCTGGTACATCATGCTGAAGTTGTTGCTCGCCTGGAACGGCAGCTGCCCGGTGAGCAACTGGTACAGCACCACGCCCAGCGAATAGATGTCGGTCTGCAGCGTCAGCGGATGCTCCTTGATCTGCTGCGGCGACATGTAGGCGGGCGAACCGATGCCGCTCACCTGGGTGCTCTTGCTGGTCGAGACCAGGGCCGAGCCGAAATCGGAAATCTTGATGTCGGTCTCGCCGTGCAGCAGGATGTTGGCCGGTTTGATGTCGCGGTGGATGACGCCGGCGCGGTTGGCGAAATCCAGGGCTCGGGTGCACTTGAAAATGATCTGCACGATCTTGTCCACCGGCAGCAGTTTGTCCGGGTTGCAGTGCGGCTCCAGCGTTCCGCCGTCGACGTATTCCATCACCACGTAGGACAGGCCTTCGTCCACCACCGCATCGTGGATCTGCACGATGTGCGGGTGCTCCAGCTTGCCCGCGAGCGAGGCTTCGGTGATGAACAGCTTCTTGAACAGCTTGCGGTTCTCGTCGTCGACCAGCGCGTCGGAGAACACGACCTTGATCGCGACGTCGCGGTCGGCGAACGGATCGTGGCAAAGATACACCTCGCTGGTGGCGCCTTCCCCCAGCTTCTTGACTACCTGGTACTTGCCGATTTTTTCCATGGCATGCCCGCCTCGGTTCTCAGCCGAGCGCCTTGCGCGCGCGCTTTACCGCCGCGCGCACCCGGGCCGGCGCCGTGCCGCCCGCGTGGTCGCGGCTGGCGAGCGAGCCTTCGAGGGTCAGCACCTTGAACACGTCGGCTCCGACCAGTGGCGAGAACTGGCGCAGTTCGGCCAGGCCCAGCGCGGCGAGATCGCAGCCGCGCGCTTCGGCCGCGCGCACCGCGCGCGCCACGGCCTCGTGCGCGTCGCGAAACGGCAGGCCTTTCTTCACCAGGTAGTCGGCGAGATCGGTCGCGGTCGAAAAGCCCTCGGCCGCCGCCGCGCGCATGGCGCGCGCGTCGACTTCGATGCCCGCCACCATGTCGGTGAAGATCGCCAGCGTGTCGGAGAGCGTGTCGACGCTGTCGAACAAGGGCTCCTTGTCTTCCTGATT
>CAYNVY010000156.1:0-3929 GCA_964400745.1 uncultured Enterobacteriaceae bacterium
GCGCCTCGGTCTGCGAATACGCTTCGACGCTCCCGAACGTGGTCGTGGCCAAGGAGAACATGTACTCCTGCGCGGACCCCGGCCAGATACAGATAAAGAGCGACATCGAGGAGTTCGCGCTCAACAGGGTGGTGGTGGCCGCGTGTTCGGTCAAGATGCACGGGCCCACCTTCATGAACTGCTGTGCCGAGGCGGGTCTCAATCCGTACCTGTTCCAGATGGCGAACATCCGCGAGCACTGTTCCTGGGTCCACTCGAAGGAGCAGGAGGACGCCACCAAGAAGGCAAAAGACATCGTGCGCATGTCCGTGGCGCGCGCGTCCAAGCTCGAGCCGCTGGAAGAGTATTCACTGCCGGTGAACAAGGTCGCCCTGGTGGTCGGCGGCGGCGCCGCCGGCATGACCAGCGCTCTGACGCTGGCCGAGCAGGGGCACGAGACCTACCTGCTGGAAAAGGACTCCGACCTGGGCGGCATGGCGCGCCGCATTCATTACACGCTGGAGGGGCTGGACGTGCAGACCTGGCTGGCGGATCTGAAGAAGAAGGTGTACCGGCACCGCGACATCCATGTGATCACCGATGCCGAAATCACCGGCGTCAGCGGCTACGTCGGCAATTTCGAGACCCGGGTAAAGTCCAAGGGGCGCGTGCGCAGCATCAAGCACGGTGTGGCGATCATCGCCGCCGGCGCCGCGGAGCACAAGCCGACCGAATACCTGTACGGCAAGAGTGCCCGGGTAATGACGCAGCTCGAACTGGAACATGAACTGGGCACCGGCGCCGCCAGCGTCGCGAACATGCAGAGCATGGTCATGATCCAGTGCGTCGGTTGCCGCCAGGAAGACCGCAATTATTGCGCGCGCGTGTGCTGCAGCGGCGCCATGAAGAACGCCCTCAAGCTGAAGGCCGCCAAGCCGGATGCGGAAATTTACGTGCTGTTTCGCGACATGCGCACCTACGGCTTCCGCGAGGATTACTATCGCGAAGCCTCGAACCAGGACGTCAAGTTCATCCGCTTCGAGCCAGAGGACAAGCCGGTGGTCGAAGAAATGGAGGAGGGCGGCCGCAGTTTCCTCAGGGTGACGGTGACCGATCCCATTCTGGGCAAGAAGCTGGAATTGGACGTGGACAATGTCGTGCTGTCCGCGGCAGTGGTGCCCGCTGCCGGCGCGCAGGAACTGGCGCGCCAGTTCAAGGTGACGCTCAATCCAGACTGCTTCTTCCAGGAAGCCCACGTCAAGCTGCGCCCGGTCGATTTCGCCGCCGAAGGCATCTATCTCTGCGGCACGGCGCAGTATCCGAAGCATCTCGGGGAAACCATCAGCCAGGCTTACGGCGCCGCCGGACGCGCGCTGACGACGCTCACGCGCGATACGGTCGTCGCTTCGGGCTCGGTCTGTGCCGTCGACGACATCGATTGCGTCTCCTGCGGCGCCTGCATCACCTGCTGCACCTACGGCGCCATCGAATTCCAGGACACGCCGCGCGGCAGGAAGGCGGTGGTCAATCCCGTGCTGTGCAAGGGCGACGGCTTGTGCAACGCCAAGTGCCCGACCGGCGCCATCAGCCTGAAGCATTACACCGACGGCGAAGTGTTGCGCCAGATCGACGCTGCGCTCGCCGGCTGAACGACGACATCGACCACCCCATACATAGACCAAAGAGCTGAGCATGGCCGCCCCCACCGAGTTCAAACCCGTCATCGTCGGTTTTCTGTGCAACTGGTGCTGCTACGGCGGCGCCGACCTCGCCGGCGTCTCTCGCTTCCAGTACCCGCCGCACCTGCGCGTCATACGCCTGATGTGTTCGGGCCGGGTCGACCTGGAGTTCATCTTCCGCTCCTTCGCGCAGAAGGCCGACGGCGTGTTCATCGGCGGCTGCCACCTGAACGACTGCCACTACAACCCCGAGGGCAATTACGATGCGCTGGGCAACAGCCTGATCGCCAAGCGCATCCTGGAGAACGTCGGCGTCAATCCCGAGCGGCTGCGGCTGGAATGGGTGTCCGCGGGCGAGGGCATCCGCTTCGCCGAGGTCATGCATGAGATGTCGGCGAAGATCAAGAGCCTGGGCCCGCTCGGGGCTAGTGAAGGCAAGTCGATCCCGGAGCTGCAGGCCGGCCTTGCGGCGGCGACCGAGCTCGTGCCCTACATCAAGCTGGTGGAGCGGGAGCGCTTCAGGGTGCCGGAAAGGAAGGAAGAGAATTACCACAAGCTTTTCGGCAGCGCCGAGTTCGACCAACTGTTCCGGGAACTGATACTCGACAAGATCGCCATGGCCCGCATCATGGGCTACGCCCGGCCACAGCCGGTGGCGGCAAGTGAAATCGCAACCGGTCTGAATCTGCCCGCGGCGGAAGTGGCACACCATCTGGATATGCTGGCGCAGCGGGGCATGGTCAAGCTCGACGGCAAGCAGGTGCGGGTCGTGGCGGCGGCTGCGGCCTGATCCCGGCAATTTAATCGCACCGATACGGACTCCAAGCGAAGCGACGACATGAGCGAACAAAATATCGACGGCATCATCGAGAAATACCGCGGCAAGCCGGGCGCGCTGATCCATGCGTTGACCGAGATCCAGCACGAGAACCGCTGGCTGCCGCGCGAGATCATGCAAAAGGTCGCCGACGCTTTGGGCGTGCCGTTCAGCCAGGCGATGCAGATCGCCAGTTTCTACAAGACCTTCAGCCTGACACCGAAGGGACGGCACGAGGTGCACGTGTGCACCGGCATGACCTGCCACCTGCGCGGCGCGGCGAAGCTGCAGGAGAAGGTGGAGGAACTCACCGGCTTGAAGTTAGGCGAAACCGACGCCGATTCCCGCTTCACTTTCGAAGCCGGGAGTTGCCTGGGCAGCTGCAGCATCGGACCGGAACTGATCGTCGACGGCAAACACCACGGGCGCATGACGCCCGAGAAGGTCGAAGCCGTGCTCAAGAGCTACGAATAGGAAAGCTATGGCCACCTACGCTCGCAAAATCGACTCGCTGCCCCCCACGGGGGGGCGTATGCCCCCTAGTGCCGGCCCGGCGGAGGCATAGCCATGCCCACGCTCGAATCAGCGGCTGCACTGGAAGACTACCGAGCCAAAGTCCTGTCGGCCCGGGATCCGGCCAGACCCAGCATCGCCGTGTGCGCCGGTGCGGCCTGCGGCGGCTTGGACTCCGCCGCGGTCGCCTCCGCATTCTCGGCGGAAATCAAGAAGCAGGCGGCCGAAGCCAAGGTGGACTTCAGGATTACCGGCTGCCACGGCTTTTGCAACAAAGGACCGAATGTCATCGCCGGCCCCGGCGACATCTGCTACTTCGAAGTCAAGCCGGAAGACGCGGCGGAAATCGTCGCCTGCACCCTCAAGGGCGAGGTGGTAGAGCGTCTGGTCTACCACCATCCGGTCACGGGCGAGAAGGCGGTGCACATGAGCGAGGTGCCGTTCTACAAGCACCAGATGCGCATCCTGATCGGCGACATCCCGAAAATCGACCCGATGCGCATAGACGACTACCTGGTGGTCGGCGGCTATGCCGCGCTGGCCAAAGCGCTGTCCAAGATGACCTCGGACCAAGTGTTGCAGGAGGTCAAGAAAGCCAATCTGCGCGGCCGTGGCGGCGGCGGCTTCCCGGCCGGGCTGAAATGGGAGACCACCAAGAATGCGCCGGAGAAGACCAAGTACGTCATCGTCAACGGGCACGAGGGCGAGTCTGCGGCCTTCATGGACCGGGCCATGCTCACCGGCAAGATCTCGGCTGCGGCGCGGGCGCCGGTCGCGCGGGCGGTCTCGCGGCGCTGGTCGAATCCGTGGGACCTCACCGACGCGCTGTCGATCGTGGGTGACGAGTTGTTTCTCGACTCCGCCCAGCGGGCCGGGCACCTGGACAACGTCGAGGACGAGCTGTTCCGATTCGGGCGCATCCTGCGGGCCCAGGACGACCT
>CAYNVY010000156.1:3939-10846 GCA_964400745.1 uncultured Enterobacteriaceae bacterium
TCATTGACCGGGCCATGAGCACCGGAAATCCGAACAAGGTACTCGAGGGTCTGATCATCGGCGGCTATGCCATCGGCGCGCAGCAGGGCTACATCTACACCCGGCACGACTCGCCGCAGATGGCGCTGCACCTGCAAGCGGCCCTCGCGCAGGCGGAAGAATACGGGCTGCTGGGCAAGAACATCCTCGGCTCCGGCTTCGACTTCGCGGTCGAGCTGCACTACGACGTCGGCATTTTCGTCTCCGGCGAATCCTCAGCGCTGATGCGCTCGATCGAAGGCAATGCGCCCGAGCCCAGGCCGAAGTACATCCGCACCTCGGTCAGCGGCATCTGGGACAAGCCCTCCAATCTCAACAACGTCGAAACCTGGGCCAACGTGCCCGAGATCATCAAGCGCGGCGCCGACTGGTTCACCGGCATAGGCTCGGAAAAGAGCAAGGGCACCAAGCTCGTTTCGCTCTCCGGCAATGTGGTGAACAGCGGCGTTGTCGAAGTGCCCATGGGTACGCCGCTGCGCACCATCGTGTTCGACATCGGCGGCGGCGTGCCCGATGGCAAAGCCCCCAAGGCCATCCATTTCGGCGGCGCCATGGGCGGCTCGATACCGATCAGCCTCATCGATGCGCCGCTGGATTTCGACGGCATGTCCAAGCTCGGCGCGCCGATCGGCGCGGGCGGCCTCCTGGTAATGGACGAAGATACCGACATGGTCGAGGTCGCGCGCTACCTGCTCGATTTCCTGGTCAAGGAATCCTGCGGCAAGTGTGTCCCCTGCCGCGAAGGCATGCATCAGATGCTGAAGATTCTGACCAATATCAAGGAGGGCAGGGGCAGGAAGTTCGACCTCGAGCGCCTGGCCGATCTGGTCGAGGTCACCAGCCTGGGGAGCCTGTGCGCGCTCGGGAAAACTTCGTCCGATCCGCTGAAGAGCATGCTGCGCTATTTCAAGGGTGAATACGAGGCGAGAATCGCCGCGGGCGCCGCCGCCGGGAGCGAAGCGAAATGAGCGACCCAAAAGCGCAAATCACGCTGCAGATTGACGGCAAGGAAGCGACAGTCCCGGCAGGCACGACCGTGCTCAAGGCCGCGCAACAGATCGGCGTCGCCATCCCGACGCTGTGCCACCATCCCAAGCTCGAGGACTACGGCGGCTGCCGCCTGTGCATGGTGGAAGTCGAATCGCGGGGCAGGAAGAATCACGTGGTGTCCTGCCTCTATCCGGTGGAAAAGGGGCTGGTGGTGCGCACGCGCACCGAGACCGTGGACAAGATCCGCCGCGTGCTCATCGAGGAACTGATGGCGCATGCGCCGGACGCGCCGGAACTGATGCGCCTGGCCGAGGTATACGGCGCCGACCGCAACCGGTTCGAGAAGGAGGCGTCCTTCTGCATTCTGTGCGGCCTGTGCGTGCGCTATTGCGCAGAGGTCAAGCAAAAGCACGCAGTCGGCTTCATCGAGAACGGTCCCCGGCGCGAGATCAGCTTCATCCCGGAGATCGCCGCCAGGGAATGCTGGGACTGTCAGGAATGCTTCACCATCTGCCCGACGTCGTACGCCCAGGCGGCATACTTCCTCACCGAGGCGCTGGCTTTCCCCGGCCAGCGCAATAGGGAAAGCGCGCCACGGGAAGCGGAAACGGACCGGTTGGCGAATGTCCCCGCTGTCCCGGTGACCTTCGTCAAACGACCGCCCGCCTCGAAACCGGAAATGGCGAATTGAAACCGCTGCCGGCACGCAGACTGCCTAGGAGTAAGGACAAATGACCACCGTATTTACTGCCCGTGAGATTGCCGAAACCGCGGTCGAGAAGGAGATGAAACGGCGCGACTTCTACGCCAACGTGAGCAAACTCAGCAAGGATCCGGAGATGATCAAACTCTTCGAGTTCCTCACCGCCGAGGAAGACCGGCACGTGGCCACGTTCGAGAAACTGCGCGACGGCGTGTTGGTGGAGGAAGTCCGGCCGGAGGAGTACGACGCCGACATGGAGGCCTACATGGACTCGGTGGTGGAGGAGCGCCTCTACTCCAAGATCGGGCTGGAGGATTTCGTGCAGAAGGCGATCGACGCCAAGGACGTATTCCGCCTGGCCATCGCCCTTGAAAAGGACGCCATCCTGTTCTTCTGGGAGTTCCTGCCCTACGTCAGCGACCAGGACAAGAAGGTCGTCAGGTCGCTGATGGAGGAGGAAAAAGGTCACATCCGCATGCTGTGGCAGATGAAGCAGCAACTCGGTCAGTAGTTTCGACGGAACCAGCGAAGGTCAGTTCCCGGGCGAGAATTCGGAGGTGGCGAATTCGCGCTATCGACCCTGAAGAGACGCCCGACCTTCGACGGCATGTATGGCCGCTGTCTGAGTCAAGCCGCCGCTCGCAAGTTGGTCGTGGAATCCGGCTCGTCTACCGCTGCGGCCGCTGGTATCGTTGCCGAATGAGCGGGGGCCACCCGAAATCCCATATTTATCGCGGGCTGGAAGATTCCCGCGTTTTAAGCTCAGCCAATGCTTCTTGCGTGAGGTGCGGACGGATCATGGTTCGCAACAAGTCGATTCCCCGGCGGAGCGTGTCGTCATTGATCTCCTCCCCTCCCACTTCGAGATAGTTGAGCCAGAAGAGCGCAACCAGCCAGATCGCTTCGGTAAAGAGCGCCATCTCCTTCTTCGTCATTGGCTTTAGCGTTCCAATCGCAACGGCGCGGTCGTTGGATTGTCGGACAACGGTTAGCATCGTGTGGTGGGTCCGGCCGAAACTTTCCCGAAGGAGCGTATCGCTCATTATCAAGGCGGTGAGCTCGCGTTTGAAGAATCGGTAGCGCCAATTGAAGTTCTGGATCATCAGGAAAGTCTGCTCAATCGCCTCCAGCGTGCCGGACTGAAACTGGTCAAGGACGCGCTGGTACTGTTCCAAGCCGTAGGTGTCCATCTGCTCGAACACGGCGCGGATGATGTCTTCCTTGTTGCGAAAATGGTAGTAGAGATTGCCAGGGCTGATGGCAACGGCCGCGGCAATATGATTGGTAGTCACGCCCTTGGTACCCTGCTCGTTGAAGAGTTGGATGGCGGCGTCGATGATTTTGTCGCGCGTTTTCATACTTGAATTAATCCCAGATGGAATAGTCGGTGACCATTGCCGCCGCATCAGTAGTCCAGGTGCGCCGCGCGAATCTTCCTGAGAACGATCCCGAACAGGCGAATGCGCTGGAGCATGCCTCGCAACCCGAAGCGAGCCAGAGTGGGGATTACCCTGTGAAAGGGCACCGCCCTGGCCCAAAGATTAGCCATTTCCTGATAGAACTCTGCTGGGGGAAGTTTCA
Source organism: uncultured Enterobacteriaceae bacterium (assembly GCA_964400745.1). GTDB lineage: Bacteria > Pseudomonadota > Gammaproteobacteria > Burkholderiales > SG8-39 > 2-12-FULL-64-23. The sequence goes on from CAYNVY010000156.1 coordinate 7,253, forward strand.
TGGGGAGAAGGGCGTGGAGCATGTCGTAGAGTTCCGGCTTGCGGCTTAGAAGCTCGCGCTCGCGTTCGGCATGGAGTCGGGTGCCTGGAAGCGGCGTCATCACTGTAAATGTAGCGTACTTGTGCTTCAGTCGTCGTACATAAGCCAGCAAACTGCGGAAATCCTCCCGCGTATATGCCGGGTCGACCATATAGGACGCATACATCATGACTCCCAGATCGTCGAGGATCTGGACTGCCCGGACCTGTTGAGCAGTCGTTACCCCTTTGTTCATCGCTGCGAGCCGCGCGTCGGAGAAGTCCTCCATTCCCACGAATACTTGGGCGAGGCCGATTCCTGCCCACTTCGTGAACAGTTCCGGGTGCTTAACGATCGTATCCACACGGGCGTAGAGGAAATAATTTTTCCTAACTCCCGCCTCGCGGATCAGGTCGGCCAGCCGGTTCATCCGCTTGGCGTCACACATCGACTCGTCGTCGCAGAAGAAGACGTTCGGCTCGGCAATGGTCCTTAGCTCTTCGACCACCACTATCGGATCACGGCGCAGGTACTTGCCGCCGGTGATGGACCAGAGAGCGCAAAAATTGCAACGCGCAGTGCAGCCCAGCGACGTGCGAACCGAGGCCAGCGGTTTGAACCATTCACTAAAATAGTGCTTTCGGTAGCGAGCCGTCAGCGTGCGATCAGGAAAAGGAAGTGCGTTAAGGTCGGTGTAGCGCCGCGCTGTGCTAAATAGCATCCCATTGGGTGCCGGGACGGCGATGCCCGAGATCTCCCGCAAACTGCTCCCTGCAGCCGTCGCGCGGACGATTTCCCGCAGGGTGAAGACCCCTTCGCCGATGACGACCGCATCGAAAGCCGGTTCGTTGAAATCCTCCGGCTGCACGGTCGCGTGGTGCCCCCCGACTACCACGCAAACCCTGGGATAGAGCGCCTTGAGACGTGCCGCAATTCCCCTGACGATATTGACATGGCTGGTGAACCCGGTCAGACCCACCAGTTGCGGCTGAAACCTGTGGCAAGCCTCCTCGATATCCGATTCAAGTCGTGCATCGAGAATTTCCACCTGATGACCGTCTAGTTTGAGACCCGCCCCCAGGTATTCCAAGGCCAAGGGCTCGAATAGGAAGAACTGATCGGTAAGGGGATCGCAACTCGGGGGCTGGATGAGCAGCACTTTCACGGCGTGTTCTCCAAAATCGAGTAATTGCTCTATTTTAGAGCAAATGCTCTATACTTAGCAAGAGGATTTCAAATCCAAAGGGAGTGACCCGATTGCATGCAACAACCCATCACAGTTTCACGACACACCACAAAGACTAAACCAACGGATTATGCGCGAATGGCGGTTCTTGGAAATCAAGTTCAGCCAGCTTCCAGGTTTCCCAACGGCGCCGATCCGCGCGTACGGCGTCATCGAAGAAATACGATAGATCGCGCTGGCGCTACACGCCGCGCGATCGCCCGGAAACCCGCGTCCCCATTGGCTCTCCAGCCGATTGCCTGCTCAAAACCGGGCGCAGTTACGCTACCGGCGTCACCACCAAGCGGTCAACTTCCACCAGTGTGTGGCTCTCCAGCGTCGCTTCGGTTGCCGGTATGTTGCGTTCGAGCAGCACGCACAAGTCGCGCGTCGAAATGTTGCCGGTCTTGACCGGCAGGAGCTTCCACGGTCGCCTGTGAAGGGTGTGCGAGAAGAAGAATCCGTGTCTTTCGAGATCACGACGCGGCGAACGTCAAGAGAGATCCGATTGATGGCATCGTCGCTGCTCGCGTTCCCCGCGGGAAGATCCAGCGTATGTAGCGCTTCATGACCATCCGGTCGGAGGGGTATCACGCCGACATGTAGGCTTACATGGACTCGGTGGAGGAGTGCCTCTACTCCAAGATCGGGTCCGAGGATTTCGTGCAGAAGGCGATAGCCGCCATGGACGTCGTCCGCCTGGCCCTCGCCCTGGAATAAGACGCCATCCACACAGGAGCCAATACGGTCAGCTCTGCAATTCGCTCAGCAGTTCCGGGTGCCGATCAAGAAGTCGAAAAAGATTTGTCACAGCAGGTAGCGGACGAGTCTTTCCTCGCTCATAACGTGAAAACGCATTCGGACCGCCGCCCGTGATTCGCGCGGCTTGCAGTTGAGTAAGCTTCAACTTCTTGCGGATACGCACCAGTTCAGCAGCTTCCTGGGTGTCGATGTCGGCGGCAATGCGTATGATGGCTTCGGCGAAACGCCCACCTTCTCCCGAATCGAATTCGACCTCATGACAATGAGGACAATGCCAACCGGCAATTTTCGGCACCACTGTTGCGTGACCTTTGTATTCATACGGCACATTCTTGACTGCATGCCGCAGAATTCCATGGTGGCAGTTTAGGCATTCACGGGCCATCTCATTTCTCCTTAAACTGAATCACAACTGAACCATCCACGCGCAGCGTCACCTTGACATAGGCCACTTTGCCGTTCGGCGCAACGCAATGATAAACGTCCTGCCACACTTGGCTTGCCGCATGGGTCGTCATGCTCTTATAGAAATCAACTCGCGTCATCGCGCACACGACGCCGACGGCGCTTGCACAATCCAAGCCCATTGCCTGAGCGCCAACCAGAGCGGTAGCGGTAAAGGCATCCGCGCCGCGCTGTTGCACGATGAGTTTCACGGTAGCCAGATCGTAGTGTGGCTTGCGCTTTTTCATCGCGACAAGACTAACCCATAAGGTTAGTTATTACAAGCTAAAGTTCGCGATTGAACGACCACCGCGAATGGCGGGCATCGGAGGGACACCCGCCTCTCAAAGATGAGTTGCTAACCCTGTCTCGGCGTCCGCACCTGGCCGTTATGCCCACGATGTTTGTCGCGCAAGACGAAACAGGAACTCGGTCAGCAGGCCACCGAGCGCCCTTCATTCCCCTCTCCCGGTCCGCTGCAACCGACTCCGCGGGCGGAAAAGCAATCAGCGCAGCGACCTGAAGCAGGCCCGCACGTCGCCGACGAAGAGCTCGGGCTGCTCGAATGCGGCGAAGTGCCCGCCCTTCGGCATCTCGCTCCAGTGGCGTATGTCGGTGAAGCCGCTTTCCATCCAGCGCCGCACCGGCGGAACGATCTCCTTCGGGAACACGGCCACGCCGGTCGGCACCTTGACCTGGTGCGAGGCGCCCCGGCGTCCGAAGCTTTCCCAATACAGGCGCGCGGAGGACGCGGCGCTCGCCGTCACCCAGTACAGCATCACGTTGTCCAGCAGTTCGTCGCGGCTGAAAATGTTTTCCGGATGCCCGTCGCAGTCGGTCCAGGCCCAGAACTTCTCCAGGATCCAGGCGGCCTGGCCGGCCGGGGAGTCGGTGAGGCCATAGCCCAGTGTCTGCGGCCGGGTCGATTGCTGCTTGGAGTATCCGGAGTCCCCGTCGGCATAATATTTGGCGCCCTGCAACGCGTGAGCCTCTTCGGGCGTCGGCCGCCCTTCCAGCACCTGGGGCCGCGGGCCCACCGCGGGCGTGAGGTGGATGCCGGCGAAGTGGGCGGCAACCTGTGCGCCGAGCCAGGTCGGTCCCGCCGAGCCCCAGCCGCCGCCGCGTGCACCCTATCGTGCTCCCCC
>CAYNVY010000157.1:0-10785 GCA_964400745.1 uncultured Enterobacteriaceae bacterium
CCGTAGTTCGTCATATTGGCGAGGAAGTAATCCGGGTCGCGCGTCATGACCTGCACGTGCTCCGAGGCGATTTCATCGGCTTTGCTCAGCATTTCCGCCTCGGTGTCGCAAACGATCACCTCGCCGTATTCGGCCCAGCTTTTCGCGGCGATGTTGGCGGTGGGCAGGATTTTCAATTGCCGCTCGACTTCGGCCAGGGTCGCTTGAGCGAGCTGTTCGCTGTTGGTCAGCAGAACGGCCGGTGACGTGGGGCCATGCTCCGCCTGCCCCAGCAGATCGACTGCGCACAGTTCCGCGTCCACCGAGTCGTCGGCGATGATCAGCGTTTCCGTCGGACCGGCAAAAAGGTCTATCCCCACGCGTCCGTAGAGCTGGCGCTTGGCCTCGGCGACAAACATATTGCCCGGGCCGACCAGCATGTCCACCGCGGCGATGCTCGGCGTGCCTACTGCCATCGCCACTACCGCTTGCACGCCTCCCAGCACCAGGATCTCGTCGGCACCGCCCAGGTGCATGGCGGTGATGATGGCCGGATGCGGCCTGCCCTGGTAGGGCGGCGCACTGGAGACGATGCGTTTCACCCCCGCCACCTTGGCTGTGATCACGCTCATGTGGGCGGACGCGATCATGGGGTACTTGCCGCCCGGCACGTAGCAGCCGACCGCATTGACCGGAATGTGCTTGTGCCCGAGGATCACGCCGGGCAGCGTTTCCACCTCGACCTCCTGCATCGAGTCGAGCTGAATCTGCGCGAAATCGCGTATCTGCTTCTGGGCAAAGGCGATGTCTTCGATTTCACGCGGCGACAGGCTTTTCATGGCCGCTTCGATCTCGGCCTGCGACAGGCGAAAATCCGCCGGATCCCAGTTGTCGAATTTACGGCTGTAGTCGCGCACTGCCGCGTCGCCTCGCGCTTCGACGTCCTTGATAATGCCCTCTACCGTGGCACGGACCGTCGCGTCGTCCTCTGCGCGGGCCAACGCATCTTTGCCGCGTTTGAGATATCTGATCATGGCTTGCTCCTGATGGGGATTGTATATTGCATTCGTATGCATCATACTAGCCTTGCATACGAATGCAAGACCTCGGAATCCAGCGCGTACTGAAGAAGGGCAGGATTCAATAAAGATTCGGACAATTTGCAGCATCTGTGCGTGGCTCATACCCGCCGCGTCCCGATCAAGGCAAGTTGTCGACACAGTCGGTATTCAAACTGAATGATTTAACGCGATAGTCGGAGCACGCATGGTCGATACACACATGATCCAGGTCGAACCGCTGAGAGCCTCAATCCGCGAGCTGGTGCGCGGTTTTGGCTCGGATGAGCGTGAGGCCGCACTGGTGACCGATAATCTGATACACGCCAACCTCACGGGCCATGACTCGCATGGCGTCGGCATGCTGCCGCGCTACTCGGAATCCTGGGCAGAAGGCGGACTAAGAGCCAACGCACACATCGAGACGCTTATGGACAGCGGCGCGATGCTTCGGCTGGATGGCCGGCGCGGCTTCGGACAGGTCGTTGGGCACGAGGCGATGAGCCTTGGCATCGAACGCGCAAGAAAATACGGCAGTTGCATCATGGCGCTGGGCAATGCGCACCACTTGTGCCGTATCGGCGCATGGGCGGAGATGGCGGTCGAGCAGGGCTTCGTCTCGATCCACTTTGTCAACGTCATCTCGCGCCCCATCGTCGCGCCCTTTGGCGGCGGCGATGGTCGCTTTGGGACCAACCCTTTTGCAGTCGGCATACCGATCGCCGGGCGTGATCCGATCCTGCTCGATTTCGCCACCAGCGTAATTGCTCAAGGCAAGGCACGTGTCGCCTACAATAAGCGCCAGAAGCTCCCCCCCGGTTGCGTTATCGACCGTGAGGGTAATCCGAGTGAGGATCCGGCCTGCGCCTGGGTTGATCCACTGGGCGCAATCCTCGCGTTCGGCGAGCACAAGGGCTACGGTCTTGCGGTGGCATGCGAACTGCTCGGCGGTGCGCTCTCCGCAGGTCTTACCAGCGACGGGCCGGCGACTGGCGAACGCCGGGTGCTAAACGGCATGCTGACGATCATCATCGATCCGAAGGCGATCGCCGACCCGGCAAGCTTCGAGCAGCATGCACGCTCCTTTCTTGACTGGGTTGCAGCGTCGCCGCCACGAGCAGGCTTCGACAAAGTGCGGCTGGCGGGAGAGCCTGAACGCGAATGGAAAGCGAAGCGGCTCGCCGAAGGTATTCCAATCGACGCCAACAGCTGGAATGCAATATTGGACGCGGCATCACGCCTGAAGGTCGATCCGGCGAAGATCAATCGGCTGGCGGGCGTGAACACCTAGATTATTTTTCTTACAAGCGAGGATCCGATGATTAACCCTATTTCCATGGTAATTCGCAGGCTGTTATCCGCCTCTCTGGCAACACTGCTTGTAGCCAGTTCAGCCGCAACGGGCGCCGAGGCGCCCTCGGGCTATCCCGCGCGGCCGGTCACCATCGTGGTGCCGTTCGCACCGGGCGGCGCGACCGACATCATTGCCCGCTTGCTGGCCGACGAATTGAACAAGCGCTGGGGCAAGCCCATCGTGGTCGAGAACCGTCCCGGGGCGGGCGGCGGGATCGGCACCGAGTATGTCGCCCGCGCCAAGGGAGACGGCCACACGCTCTTGCTCGGCACGCAAACAGCGTTATCGGTCAATCCCACCTTGCTCAAGAAGATCGGCTACAAGGTCGATACCGATTTTGCGCCGGTCACCCTGCTCGCCAGCACGCCGCTGGTGCTGCTCGCCAGCAATCAATCCGGATTGACCTCGGTGCAGGACATGATGAAGGCGCTCAAAGCCAAGCCCGAAGCGCTGGCGTATGGCACCAGCGGCAACGGTACTTCGCAGCACCTGACTACGGAAATGTTTCTCGGCCGCATCGGCGCCAAGGCCGTGCACGTTCCATACAAAGGCAGCGGCCAGTCGCTGACCGATCTGGCGGGCGGGCAGATCGCGTTTCAGTTCGACAACATGAGCACCGCACTCGCCCTGGCCAAGGGCGGCCGCGCACGCGCGCTGGCGGTTACCTCCGCCGCACGCTCCGAACAGGCGCCGGAGTTGCCGACCCTGTCCGAGGCGGGTTTGTCCGGATTCGAGGCCGTTACCTGGCTGGGTCTGGTTGCGCCCGCAGATACACCCGCAGAGATCGTGAACTACCTGAGCCGCGAGGCCGATGCGGTATTGAATACGCCGGCGGTCAAGGCGCGCCTGGCAGCGCAGGGCTTCACTCCGAGAACATCCAGTCCGGCGGAGTTTCGCAAGTTCATCCAGGACGAAACCGCCAAATTCGCCGCAATCATTCGGCAGAACAACATTTCTGTGGACTAGGGAAGCGCTGATTAAGTTCCGAATTTCGCTAACAGATATTGAGCGCTTTCTCTGAAGTGGGGGATATACAAGGGGGCGTCGCCCCCTTGTTCAGTATCTCCCTAGACGAGCTTGGCTTGTCGTCAGTCGAGCCATGCAGCCAGACACACAACTTACCCACTAAACACAGGAGAGGAGACATCATGGATAAATCCATATTGCCGAACTGCAGGCGACTTGTACACCGGATGATGGCTGGACTTCTGGCCGCAGCCGGATTGGCACTTCCCGCGGCCGATACGGCCGCGCAGCCCGCCGGCTACCCCGGTTCCGGCCGCGTTTCGTTTGTCGTACCGTTTGCACCTGGTGGAACCACCGACATCGTTGCCCGTCTTCTTGCGCAGGGACTTTCCAAGCGATGGGGCACGTCTGTCATCATTGAAAACAAGCCCGGTGCGGGCGGAAACATCGGCGCCGAATACATTGCACGTTCAAAACCGGATGGCTACAACCTTCTGATCGGCGCGACTTCCCTGGCGAATGCGCCTGCCATGACAAAGAACATGCGATATGACGTTACGAGCGATTTCGAGCCGATATCCCTGCTTGCAACAACGCCGCTGGTGTTGATGGTCAGCAACAAGTCAGGGATCAAGACAGTGCCTGAGCTGATTGCGCGTTTGAAGGCAAAACCCGACGCGCTGAACTATGGGAGCAGTGGCGTGGGGACATCCATCAATCTCTCGACATTGATGTTTCTGAACCGCATCGGCGCTCAAGCCGTGCACATCCAGTACAAGGGCAGCGCACCTGCCCTGACCGCATTGGCATCGGGCGAGATCGACATTCTTTTTGACAATTACGCCACCGCTATGCAATTTGTCTCCAGTGGTCAGGTGAAAGGACTCGCGCTTACCGGGATGGACCGGACAAACCTGAAAACCGAGCTTCCGACCTTGTCCGAGTCCGGCCTTCAGAACTTCGAATCGCTCACCTGGATTGGTATGCTCGCTCCGGCCGGTACGCCGAAGCCGGTTGTAACGTGGGTCAACTCGGAAGTGGCCGCTGTCTTCCAAGATCCCGACATCATTTCTCGGTTAGCCGGCATGGGGTTCAGCCCCAAGATTACGACTCCCCAGGCCTTTAGTGAATTCATTCGAAATGAGCTAACCAAAGCAAAGCAATTGGTGGCGGCCAACAACATTTCTATCGAGTAATGGTCCGCCCGATGCTGTTGCAACTGTCCGACCGACTCAAGAGAAGCAGATTCTTGCCGCCGCAACGCCACAACTGCACCTAGTTTGGAACCTGTACGGCGCAATTCAGTTGCCCCGGTTTTGGGCTCGTTTTTGGCTTTGAGCGCTAGCCCAGAGCGAGAACGACAGGCTCCAGCGCATCGCCCTGCGGCAGGACCCGGCCGATGGCCGCTGCATGCGTGTAGCCCAGCGCGCGCAGGGCCTGCAGACAGTCCGCGGCGCGCTCAGCCGGGACGCTGGCGAGCAGGCCGCCGGCGGTCTGCGGGTCGAAGATCAGCGCATAGCGCGGATGATTCACCGCGTCTTGCTGGTTGCGCAGCGCGCGGCGCAGGCGCACGTTGGCCGGCTGCAGCGAACTCAGGATGCCGGCTGCGCTGGTCTCCTCGGCGCCTTCGAGGACCGGTAGTGCCGCGAGGTTCAACTCCGCGTCCACGCCGGAAGGGCGGGTCATCTCGACCAGATGCCCGAGCAAGCCGAAACCGGTCAGGTCGGTGCAGGCGGTCGCGCCGTGCTCGCGCAGGCAGCGCGCGCCCAGGCGGTTGGACTGGCACATCGAGAGCAGGGCCGCGTCGATCCAGCGGCCGCGCGCTTCGATCCGGGCGTGAGCGGCAAACAGCGTGCCGGTGCCTATCGGTTTGGTCAGGATCAGCACGTCTCCGGGGCGCATGCCGCCCTTGCGCAGCACCGACGCCATGTCTTCATCCACCAGCCCATTCACGGCGAAACCCAGGGCGAGTTCCCTGCCTTCCCCGGTGTGGCCGCCCACCAGCGCGCAGTTCGCTTCGTTCAACACTTCGATCGCGCCGGACATCATCTGAAACAGCAGATCCTCCACCTTGGCTTCGAGGCCGGGTGGAACCGTGACGATCGCGGTGGCGGACTGCGCTTCGGCCCCCATCGCGAAAATATCGCCCAGGGCGTGATTCGCCGCCACCTTGCCGAAGAGGTAGGGATCGTCGATGAAGGCGCGAAAGAAATCCACCGTGTGCACCATTGCCTTGCCCGGGGGCACGCGCACCACCGCGGCGTCGTCGGGCGCGTGCAGGCCGATGAGCACGTCCTCGCGCTCGACCGGATCAAGCGCGCCCAGCGCGCGCGAGAGCACCGAGGCGCCGACTTTCGCGCCGCAGCCGCCGCAGCGCATGGCGACGGCGGAGATGGCTTGCGCCGCTTCCTCACTGTCGAGCCGGACCGTGGTGTGCGCGGCGGCGGGGGCGGTTTCCATGCTTGGAAACTGGCTGAATTTGAGCATGAAGCGGCGGTCGATCCAGTCCTTCCAGCGCCACACCCAGGCACCGCGAAAAGCCAGCGCGCCGCGCGAGGCCACGGCATAGCGGTCGCCGGTGCTGATCAGCGCGAGCCAGCGGCTCTGCGGACGGTAGGGCACCAAGGCTTTGCCCTCGACTGCGCGGCGCAAATTCTCCGCCAGCGGCGCACCCTGGCGCACCGCGAACACACCCGCTTTTTCCAGCGGGTGGTTCACCATGCTGGCGATGTCGCCCGCGGCGAACACCTTCGGGTCGCTCACGCTCTGCAGGGTGTCGCTCACCTTGATGCATCCGTCCGCATCCAGCGCGAGGCCGGTTGCGCGCAGCCAGGGCGCGCCGCCCGCACGTGTGACCCAGACGATCTCGTCGGCGTCCACGGTTTCGCCGCCGGCCGTATGCACGCGCCCCGCCGAAACCCGGTCCACCTGCGCGTTGCAATGCAATTCGACCCCGCGTTCGGCCAGCACCCGCTCGAACGCGCGCCGCACCGAAGCATTGTGCGTCGGCAGGATCAGCGCGCTGCTGGTCAGCAGGTGAAATCGCAGATCGTCCGGCTTGCGCCCTGCGGCGCGCAGTTCCTGGCGCAGGCGGTACTGCATGCTCAGCGTCAGCTCGACCCCGCCGGCACCGCCTCCGACCACGGCGATGCGCGTGATGCCCTCGTGTTTGCGCACACGCTCCAGCAGCAACTGCCAGCGCGCGTCGAAACCGTTGATCGGTTTTACCGGCACGGCGTATTCGCTTGCGCCGGCGACATCGCTCATTTGCGGCGTGGAGCCGATGTTGATCGACAGCAGGTCGTAGGGCAGCGGCGGGCGGTTGCGGCACAGCACTTTGCCCGCTTCGCGGTCGATCGCCAGCGCTTCTTCCCGAATGAAGCGCGCGCCGGCAAACCGGGCCAGGCGCGCGAGATCGATGTGCACCTCGTCGTAACTGTAATGTCCGGCGATGTAGCCGGGCAGCATTCCGGAATAAGGCGTATGGGTGTCGCGGCAGATTACGGTGAGGCGGACACCGGGCAGCGGATGCATGCCGAAGCGCTTGAGCACGCCGACGTGGCTGTGACCGCCGCCGACGAGCACGATATCCCTCAGGATCGCTTGATCCGGTGACTGCATTGCGGTTCTTCTCTCATGGACGGCACGGGAACGAACGATCATAGCGCATAAGCGCAACCGCAACGGCCTCCCCAAGCGCAGCGGCGACGCAGACCCGGTGCGGCGCAAATGTCCAAGTTCAAGGTGCTTGCGGCGGCTTCTGGCAGTAAAATCGATCGAATCCATAAGGGAGGCAGACGATGCGACTGAGTGAGCAGGCAGCGGGGGTTTTCACCATAGCGGCGACGCCGTTTCATCCGGACGGCCGGCTGGACACCGGGTCCGTAGACCGCCTGACGGATTTCTATCTTGGCTGCGGCGTGGCCGGCCTGACCGTGCTCGGGGTCATGGGCGAAGCGCCCAAGCTCGACGCCGAGGAGTCGATCGCCCTGGTGCGCCAATTCGTCAAGCGCGCCGGCGCGCTGCCGGTGATCGTCGGCGTCACCTCGCCGGGCTTCGCGCCCATGCGCGCGCTGGCGCGGCAGGCGATGGACGCGGGGGCGGCCGGCGTGATGATCGCTCCGCCTTCCACGCTGCGCACCGACGACCAGATCGTCGGCTATTACCGGCAGGCGCGCGAGGCCATCGGCGAGGACGTGCCCTTTGCGCTGCAGGACTACCCGCTCGCGTTCAGCGTGGTCATGACGCCGCAGGTGCTGGCGCGCATCGTCGCCGAGAACCCGTCCTGCGTGATGCTGAAAATAGAGGACTGGCCCAGCCTGGAGAAGATCTCCGCCGTGCGCAAGCTCGAGCGCGAGGGCGCCATGCGCCGCGTGTCCATCCTCACCGGCAACGGCGGCCTGTTTGTCGATTTCGAGCTGGAGCGCGGCTCCGACGGCGCCATGACCGGCTACGCCTTCCCCGACATGCTGGTCGATCTGGACCGGCTGGCGCGCGCGGGCGAGCGCGCGCAGGCGCATGACCTGTTCGACGCGCATCTGCCGCTGCTGCGCTACGAACAGCAGCCCGGCGTGGGCCTGGCAGTGCGCAAGTACATTTTGCAGAAACGCGGCGCCATCGCCTCCGACGCGCAGCGCAAACCGGCTGTGCAGATGTCGGCGCTGGCGCGCACCGAAGTCGATTTCCTGCTCGATCGGCTGCGCCGTTTCGACGCCAGAAGCCCGGCGACTGCGGCTGCATAAACCGCGTACATGCCTACAACAACGCAACAACTCGAGGGAGATACGATGGGTCAACTTGCGGGCCGCAAGGCCCTGGTGGTGGCGGGCGCCGCCGGTATCGGACGCGCCTGCGTAGAGCGCTTTGCCGCCGAGGGCGCGAAGGTGGTGTTCTCGGACATCAATCGTGCGAACGGCGAGGCGCTGGAGAAAGCCCTGCGCGCGGCCGGGCGCGAGGTGTGGTTCCGCGAATCCGACGCCGGCGTGCCCGAACAGGTGCGCGCCCTGGTGGAGCAGGCGACAGGCCTCATGGGCGGGATCGATCTGCTGCTCAACAACGCGGGCATCGCCGTGTCCAAGGATTTTCTCGATCTGACCGACGAGGACTTCGACCGCACGCTGAACGTCAACCTGAAGTCGGCCTACGTCGCCAGCCAGGCGGTCGCGCGCCACATGCTTGCCGGCGGCACGCGCGGCAGCATCATCAGCATGTCCTCGGTCAACGCCGTGCTGAACATTCCCAATCTTCTGACTTACAACATCACCAAGGGCGGCCTTAATCAGCTGACGCGCAACCTCGCCATCCGGCTCGCGCCGCACGGCATCCGCGTCAACGCCATCGGTCCAGGCACCATCCTGACCGATCTGGTGCGGAAGACCATCTACACCTCGGACGCGGCCAAGGCGGCGGTCATGTCGCGCACGCCCATGGGCCGTGCGGGCGAAGTGGAGGAGATCGCTTCGATCGCGGTATTTCTGGCGTCCGAGGCATCGTCGTACGTGACCGGGCAGGTCATCTATGCCGACGGCGGGCGGCTACCGCTGAATTACACGGTGTAGGCGCGGCGCCGACCGGCTTGCGCGCGATGTTGCGCGTGTGGCCGGTCAGGGCCGCGCGGCCGGCGTTTACCTGGTCTGCGCGGCGGGCGGCGCGTTGCGCGAGCTGTCGTTGCCCGAACTGTCGTTGCGCAAGCTGTCGTTGCGCAAGAGCAGGCGGCGCTCGAAATCCCGCGCGAGCGCGCTGCCCCTGCGCTCCACCACTTTGGTCACGCGCGCGGCGTCGGCATCCGCCGTTGTGCGCGGATCGCGCGTCTGCGCAAAGCGGACGTCGACGATGTCGCCGGTGCCCACCTCGTCCGGAAGGTCGCCCAGCAAGGCGAGCGCGGAGTGCGCGCTTCCCCCGGCCGGTTCCGGAAACTCGACTTCGACCCAGCGCTGCGCGCCTTGTTTCAGGCTGTCCGGGGCTTGCCCGATCTCGACCAGGGCGCCCTGTGCGGACTTGACGTAGACCTGCGCCACGCGCCCGGCGGCCGAGGACAGGCCGACCGCGTTCCCGGGTAGGCCGACCGCGTTCCCGGGTAGGCCGACCGCGGTCGGGGGCAGGCTGTTGATCGAAGCGGCGACAGGATCGGGGGCGCCGGTGGTCCGATCGCCCGAGGGCGCGAGCGCAAACGCCAGCCCGACGACGGCGGCCGACGCCACCAGGCCCGCCATCTTTCTGGAGACGGTGATCTTCTTGTTTTCGAGCCGGATGTAGCCGCTTGCGATGAAGTCGCGAAACACGCGGCTGGCCATTTCCCGGGTGGCGCCGACCCGGTTGGCGATGGTGCGTTTGGACACCTTTTCATTGATGATCAGCTTGCCGTCTTCCTCGGTGGCCATTTCGAGCAGCAGCAGCGCGACCCGGTCGGACACATCCAGCAGGGCCAGGCCTTTCACCGTCTTCAGCAGTTCCCGATTGCGCGAGATCAGTTTCTGCATCAGTTCCATCGCGAACTGGGGATCCTCCTCGACGAACTGCCTGAACTCAGACTGGCGGATGACGACGAGTTTCGAGGGTTCCAGACTCATCGCCGAAACGCTGCGCGCGCCTCCGTCGAGTTCCGTATCGCCGAAGATTTCGCCGGCATCGAGGACGCCGAGATCGATTTCCTTGCCGTCGGAGCTGGACAGGAAGAGCTTGACCCGGCCCGATTCGATCATGAACACCGAGTCCGCCGGACGGTTGCCTTCGGTGAAGATCAGCGCGTTCTTGGGAAAAGTCTTGACCACCGCGGATTGAAACAAGGCGCGCAACCCGGAACTCTGGAACTCGGGTAGCTTGTTGCGGGCAGTCGTGGAGATGGACATATGCGTCTCGTGCCGAGAATTCGATGCCGAAGGCTCATGCCGAAAGTCTGATGCATGGACCCTCGCCTAGCATCTTACACAGATTTTCGGCGCGAGGCGCGCGCGCATTCGGCCCACATTCGGCGCACATTCGGCGCACATTCGGCGCAGCGATCGTTCCCGGCGATCAGCCTGCCAGGGCTTCCTTGAACGCCGCTATCGTCCTGTCCACGTCTTCGCGCGATACGTCCAGGTGCAGCGCGATGCGCATGTGCGGCGTGACGCGCGCGAGTATGCCTTTGCGCCGCAGCGCAGCCTCCAGCGCGGGACAGGTCGCGGCTGTCATGTCGACGTAGACGATATTGGTGTCCGGCAGATTCACCTTGAATTCGGCCATGTCCGCCAGACCCCGCGCTAGGCGCGCGGCGTTCTCGTGGTCTTCGGCCAGCCGCTGGATGTTGTGTTCCAGCGCGTACAGTCCCGCGGCGGCGAGTATGCCGGCCTGGCGCATGCCGCCGCCCAGCATCTTGCGCCAGCGCAGCGCCTGCGCGATGAAGGCGCGGCTGCCGCACAGCACCGATCCGACCGGCGCGCCCAGGCC
>CAYNVY010000158.1:0-10753 GCA_964400745.1 uncultured Enterobacteriaceae bacterium
CCTCGCGCGCCGACATCGCCGCCACGCTGGAGTTGTACAAGTCACACGGCCTGCGCCACATCGTCGCCCTGCGCGGCGACCTGCCTTCGGGCGCGGCGAGTGCGGGCGAACTGCGCTACGCCAACGAACTGGTCGAATTCATCCGGCAAACCTCGGGCGATCATTTCCACATCGAAGTCGCGGGCTACCCCGAAATCCACCCGCAGGCGCGCTCGGCGCAGGACGACCTCGCGGCGTTCAAGCGCAAGGTGGACGCGGGCGCGAACGGTGCGATCACCCAGTATTTTTTCAACGCCGACGCCTATTTCCGCTTCGTCGACGACTGCGAGGCCATGGGCATGGCCCTGCCCATCGTGCCCGGCATCATGCCCATCGCCAACTTCTCGCAGCTCGCGCGTTTTTCGGATGCCTGCGGCGCCGAGATACCGCGTTGGCTGCGGCTGCGGCTGCAGAGCTACGTCGACGACATCCCCTCCATCCGCAGCTTCGGCCTCGACGTCGTGACCGAGCTGTGCGACCGCCTGCTGTCGCAGGGCGCACCGGGCCTGCACTTCTACACCATGAACCAGGCCGGGCTGGTTTCTACGATATGGCAGAGACTCGGGCTTTAAGTAGATCCAACAGCCATCTGTGTTGTTTGCGCAACACAGATTAGCCATACTGCGCGGCTAGATTGACCAGGGCGAAATATCTTCAAATCCTTGGCGAGAATTGGAAATGGACCAGGATTAGGTGGTCAACGAAATCCGCGCACGGTGGTCGATTTTGCTCGCGCACCAACAGCCTACCGATAACGCTCATACACGCCATTCCAAACCATCGGAGTGGTTCGTAAATGTGCCTCGAACACCGGAATCATCCAACGGGCACGCGGCAGCTGGACGTCGCGCGGCGCCGGCGCCATGCCGCCAGGGCGGGCACCACCACCGCCAGAAGGGCCGCAACGCTGAGCACGGCGGCGATCGGCCGCTGGAAGAATATTCCCATCCCCACATCGGAGATGATCAAGGATTGGCGCAGCGCGCGTTCGGCCAGCGGTCCGAGCACCAGCGCGAGCACCAGCGCGGCGGGCGAGTAGCCGAGTTTCTTCATCGCGTAGCCGAGCACGCCGAAGACCAGCATCTGGCCGACGTCCCATACATTGTTCTTGAGCGAGTAAGCGCCGGTGATGCAGAACACGATGATCAGCGGCATGAGGATGGTGTAGGGCACGCGCAGCGCGCGCACGAACAGCGGGATGAACGCGGTGCTGAGTATGAGCAGCATGACGTTGGCGATGTACTGCGAGGCGATCAGGCCCCAGACGAACTCGGGATTCTTCTCGAACAGCAGCGGCCCGGGGCGCAAGCCCCACATCATCAGGCCGCCGAGCATGATGGCAGTCGTCGCCGAGCCCGGGATGCCCAGCGTGAGCATCGGCACCATGGCCCCGGTCGCCGCGGCGTTATTGGCCGACTCGGGTCCGGCCACGCCCTCGATCGCGCCTTTGCCGAACTCCTGCGGGTAGTTCGAGACCTTCTTCTCCACGGTGTAGGAAAGGAACGACGCGACGGTCGGACCAGCACCCGGCAGCAGACCCACCGCGAACCCAAGCACCGTGCCGCGGACGATGGCCCAGCGGCTGCGCGCCCAGTCCTTGGCGCTCGGCATCACGTCCCGAAAGCCGTAGCGCCCTCGGGGGACGGCACTGCCTGCCACGGCGAACTCCGCGCCGACCAGCACTTCGCCCAGCCCGAACAAGCCGATGGCGACCGGCAGGAAATCTATCCCGTCCATCATTTCGGGGATGCCTGCGGCGTAACGCGCATCCCCCGAGATGATGTCGAAGCCGACCATGGCGAGCATCAACCCGAACACCATGCTGATGTAGCCCTTGAGCGCGTTATCCCCGGTGAGCAGCGTGACCGTCGTGAGCCCGAGCAGCATCAGGGCGAAAGTCTCCGGCGGGCCGAACGAAAGCGACCAGCGCGCCAGCGCCGGCGACACCAGCATCAGCAGGACCACGCCGATCGTGCCCGCGATGAACGAGCCGATCGCGGCGATGCCCAGGGCCGGTCCCGCGCGTCCCTGCAGCGCCATCTGATAGCCGTCGAGGCAGGTGACGACCGCGGCCGATTCTCCCGGCGTGTTGATCAGCACCGAGGTGATGGTTCCGCCATACATGGTGCCCGCATAGAGCGCGGCCAGCATGATGATCCCGGAGGTGGGCTCCATGCCGAAGGTAAGCGGCATCAGCAACGCGACGCCCGACGGCGGTCCGATGCCCGGCAGTGCCCCGATCAGGATGCCCACGATCACGCCGGCGGTCGCCATCAGCAGGTTGAATGGCGTCAATGCGACCGAGAAGCCCATCGTGAGGTTGGCGAGGAAATCCACGAGCGCGGCCTCAGATGCCGAACACGCTGACGGGGAAAGGCACCCGCAGCCAATAGGTGAAGACCAGGTAATTGAGCCCGGCGGTCGCCGCCGCCACCGACAGGGTCAGCGGCCATGGCTTGCGATCGAGAGCGCGCAGCAAAAAGATCAGGAACAGCGCCGTCCCGAGGATCATGCCTACGACCTTGAGCAGCGCCACGAAGGCAATCGTTGCGCCCAGCACGACGCCGATCCGCCTGAGGCCCTTGCCCCGGGGCAGCCACGCACCCCCGGGATCGCGCGAGCGCACGGCATCCACCAACAGCAGCCCGGCGAGCAAACACATGACAACACCCAGCCAGAACGGCAGGAACGCCGATCCCGGGCCGCCCGGTCCCCAGTAGGTATAATACTTGAGCGCGCCCGCGGAAAACGCCACCGCGAATGCAAGCAGCAGCGCGCCGGCGATCCGGTCGGTTTTGCGCACGGCAGGGGTGCCCTGCGCTTTACTTCTTGATGGCGCCAAGAGCGTTGAGTGCGCTCTCGTACTTGCCGACCAGGCCGTCAAGATACTTGTTGGCTTCCTCGCCGACCCAGGCGGTCGGCGTCAGCAGGTTGCGTTTGATATACAGCTCCTGCCATTTCTTGGTAGCCGTCACTTTTTTGAGTACATCCTGCCACCAGGTGACCGCCGCGGGGTCCATGTTCGCCGGCCCGATGACCCCCCGCATCTGCTCCCAGTAGAACTCGTAGCCCTTTTCGGCGAAGGTCGGCACGTCGGGCGCGTCGGTCATGCGTTTGTGCGCGGCGACCGCCAGGTTGATCGCCTTCTTCGCCTCGATCTGGGCCACGATTTCGTTCGGATTCATGACACCCGCGTCGATGTGACCGCCCATCAGCGCCGCCGTCACCTCGCCGCCGGAATTGAAGGGCACGTACTTCACCTTGATCTTCGCCGCCTGCTCGAACAGGTAGGTGAAAATGTGATCCTCGCTGTTGGTGGCGGTGCCGCCGATGGTGAGCTGGCCGGGCTTGGCGCGCGCGGCCTTGACGAAATCGTCGATGGTCTTGAATGGCGACTCGGCGCGCACCGAGAGCATCAGTTCGTCGATGGCGACAATCATCAGGATGGTCATCGCGTCGCGATGGTTTCCCGACAGCCGCCCTTCGATCTTGCCCGAAACGATCGTCGGCGTGGCGCCGGCGACGACGTGCGAATCGCCCTTCTTGTTGATGACGTAGGTGAAGCCGACGGCGCCGCTGCCCCCGGCGCGGTTGTTCACGTTCAGCGGCACCGGCGACCATTTGTTTTCGTCGATGATGCCGGTGATCGTGCGCACCAGGTTATCCGTGCCGCCGCCCGGGGCGTAAGGCACCACCACTTCGACCGTCTTCGAAGGGTACTTCGCCTGGGCTAGCACTTCGCCGGCGAAGGTAAACAGCAACGCGATGGACGCGGCTACACGACCGAATGCATTCACTAGGTGGCTCCTCCTCTTGGTACAACTTTTTTTATAACGCCAGCAGACAGCAGCGCCAGCTACTCCGATTCACTGTAGCACAATTTCCTGAACATATCGCCGGCGTGCCGGCAGGCCAGGGGGGACGGGGCAGTCCATAACGCCGGGAATTTCGACAGTTTGACCGGATTGGCAAACGCCTTCACCCACCCCGTACTCCTGCAGCAAGACCCGCGCCGGGTCGACCAGGCGAAGTTCCTCGAGCGCCATTGTCAAGACGCCGACAGTCCTCTCTCGTTTCGGTCTCCAAATGATACTATCGCCACCGACACTTCTACACAAAGCATTCCGCCCATGGAAAAGACCCCTATTGCACCCGCCAGCGACCAAGTGCTAGTCGCGCGCGACGGCTCCATCGTCACGCTTACCTTCAACCGCCCGGAGGCGCGCAACGCCATGACCTGGGACATGTACCAGCGGCTCTTCGACGTCTGCGAGGAGGTCGACGCCGACGACGCAGTGCGCGTCCTGGTCCTCAAGGGCGCCGGGGGCAAAGCCTTCGTCGCGGGCACGGACATCGGCCAGTTCACCAAGTTCGAGAGCGCAGAGGACGGTTTGCGCTACGAGCGCGACGGCGACCGGCGCACGGGCCGGATCGCGCGCGTCAAGAAGCCTGTCATTGCGCAAATCCAGGGCTACGCCGTGGGCGGAGGTTTCGGCATCGCCGCGGGGGCGGATGTGCGCATCGCGACGCCGGACGCGCGCTTTGGCGCCCCCATCGCCCGCACGCTTGGCAACTGCCTCTCGATGCAGGCCTATGCGCGCTACATGGACCTGCTCGGACCCTCGCGCCTGAAGGAGTTGATCATGACCGCCCGGCTCATGCCGGCCGATGAAGCGCTCGCCGCCGGTTTCGTCCACGAGATCGTGCCTGCCGAAAGTATCGAGGCTCGGGTGCGCGAACTCGCCGAAAAAATCGCCTCGCACGCGCCGATCACCCTCTGGGTCACCAAGGAGGCGGTGCGCCGCATCCAGGAATCCCGCCCCCTGCCCGACGGCGACGATCTCATCGCCACGACCTACGGCAGCGCCGATTTCCGCGAGGGCGTGCGCGCTTTCCTCGACAAGCGCCCACCGCGTTGGAGCGGCAAATAGCGCTGGTTGCATTAGAGCGCGGAATCGAAGCGCGCGACCCCGATTGCTCCTCAGCCTTGGGCGCGGGTGCGCCACGGCGTACAATACGCGCAAAACTATTCGGGTCAGAGTGACATTTCGCAAGGCGCTGAGAATGGCTCAGGCGCGCGCTTTGCTCGTGCTTGGCGCCAGCGCCCGCATAACTGCCTTGTGATCCTTTGCGATGACGTTCAAGAGCACCAGCGCAGGCCCGGCCGGGGCGCGGTCGCCGCGTTCCCAATGCCGCAGCGTAGCCACAGAAAAGCCAAACCGTGCGGCGAATTGCTCCTGCGTCATGCCAACTTGCAAGCGCACCTCTCGCACATCCACAAGGTGCGGCCGATAAACGCGCACGCCCGCGCCGGCCTTCGCGCCCTGGGCGTGCGCAATCGCTTCGTTCAAACCGGCCTTAATGCTGTCGAATGCTTTTCCCATGATTCGATCCCTCAGCCAGCAAGTAATCAGCGTTCCCACTAGGTTCGCAAGGTCGTTGCGTTCCGCTCTTGTCAGGTTCGCGCGCTCGTTCTTGGCGAACACGCCGCCGCTCTTGCCCAGCGCAACTTACGCACCCCTCCCGTGCCCTGCATCAGTCGAGCGCCTCCGAAAAATCAAGGGATCGGGGGCTGAGGCGTCGAGAGCAATTCCGTACAACGCTGTCTACGCCAGCGCGTCTCCGTTGGCAGCAACAACGCGGTTGCGCCCGCTGTTCTTGGCGCGATACATCGCCGCATCGGCTTCTGCAACCAGGTCCGCGCCCGCGGTTGCGGGGGGCCGGCTGCGATCCAGCATGGCCACGCCGACCGAGAGCGTCGCCGCAAGCAGGGTGCCGCCTGCCGCTGCGAAACGGGCGTCGGCCACCTTCTGCCGGATGCGCTCGGCAATGGCGAGCGCCGCACCGAGGTCGGTTTGCGTCAGCAATACCGAGAACTCCTCGCCGCCGTAGCGCGCCATGACATCGCTCGTGCGCAATTGCGCCTTGATGTGCTGCGTCATCTCGCGCAACACCACGTCGCCCGCCGCGTGACCGAATCCGTCGTTGATCTGCTTGAAGTAATCGACGTCGAGCATCATGCAGCACAGCGGCTGCCCGTTGCGCAGCGCGCGATCCGTTTCCTCGATCAGCCGCTGGTCGAAGTATCGCCGGTTGTAGGTGCCTGTCAGGGAATCGGTCATGCCGAGGTGACGCAACCGCTCCTGATTGGCGACGTTCTCCAGGCAGATGGCCGCGATCGCTGCGAGCCGCTGCATGAAGTCCGTCGCCATATCCGGAGCGAAACGCCCCGCCTCTGCGCTCGCGAGATTGAGGCTACCGCTCAGGACCTGGCTTCGCACCAGCGGCAAGAGGGCGACGCTCGACGGGGCCGGCGAGCCGGGAAAGAAAGCCGCGTGCCGGGACGCATCGTAGCGCTCCAGACGCGGCGCATCGCCCGGACCCAGTCGCTGCCTGAGCGTCGCGGCCTCATCGACGAAGCTCAGACCGGCTACAGACTCCGGGTCGATGCCGGCGTCGAGCAGCATGTGCCGCAATTCGTCCTCGGGATCGACCAGCGCCAGCGTCACCAGATCCAGCGCAAAGGCCCGCTTGTAATCGGCGAGCAGCACTCCGATCAATTCGCGCAGCCTGGCTGTCTGGATCAACTTCAGCTCGAATGCCTGCAGACGGCGCATCAGATTTTCGTTGTCGCGCGCCTGGGCCAGCAGCATGCGCAACTGCTCGCGCAATGGCCCGGGGTCGGCCTCATTGGTCACGGGTCGCGGCTTATGCTGCTGGCGACCGATCATGAATCAGCGAATCGCCAATTGAATCTTGATCGCGCGCTCGATGCCTGGCTTTTCCGCCGGCGAAACCCTGCCGATCCGCTCCTTGAGCCGCTGCTTGTCCGCCGTCATGATCTGGTCTGCCATCGCCTTGCCCTGGGCGCCCTTGACCGCAATCCGGGACTCGAACACGAAGCGCTTGGTCGTATTGCCGGTTACGGGAACCACCTGTACGCGGCCCATGGCCCCGTTGGACGCATCGTTGCTGACGATGATTGCCGGTCGGATCTTCCTGACTTCCGAGTTCGTGGCGGACTTAAAATCCACCCACCAGACCTCACCGCGCTTCATCTACGCTCCCGACCAGGCCCTCGGTCCAGGCGCGCGATATGCGGACGGGCGAGATCTTCGATGAACTTGCTGATGCTGCCGCGTCCGGCCACCCGGTGCAGTCCTTCGTACACAGAATCTTCGATCAAAATGGTGAGCTTCTTGCTCATGGCCGACCCCTTTGGATGACACGTATGATTATACGTATTCGATCCGCCGGCGTCATCGGGCCGACACGGGCCGACACCGATCGATGCCCGGCATCAGGCGGATGCGGCGACGCGGCTCACACGCAGGAAATACGCCGTGACCAGGCTGCTCGCGAGAACCAGGCTGGCGATGGCGGCGAGCCAGAAGCCCGGTGCGCCCATGGGCGGCGAGAGCCCGGCAACCCGGAAACCCAGCCACGCGAGGTCGACATGGGTCAATCCGAGCACGTAGCCGCCGCCCAATCCCACCCCCCACAGCGCGACCGCATAGATCAGCATCGGCACCACCGCGCGCTTGTAGCCGCGCAACACATTGACCACCACAGCCTGCACCGCGTCGAACAGGTGATACACGGCGACGAAGGCGAGCAGGCCGGCGGCGACGCGAACCAGTTCGGGATCGCTCGCGTACAGGCCGGCGATCCCGCCGGCGAAGCCATACAGGCCCGCAGCCACGACCGCCGCACACCCTAGCGCGAGCGCGAGGCCTGCGATGCCGGCTGCGCGCGCACGCGCGTACTGATGGGCGCCCAGAGATTGGCCGACCACCACGCTGGCCGCGTTTCCCAGGGCGAGCGGCAGCATGAAGGTGAGCGCGGCGAGGTTGGCCGCGATCTGGTGCGCGGCCGAGTAGAGCGCGCCCAGGCGCGCGATGAACAGCGCCATGAAAGTGAACCCGGTCACGTCGATGAGAAAGGTCAGGCCGATGGGCAGGCCGAGAGACACGATGCGGCCCAGCGCTTTGGCGTCCGGCCAGGACCAGCGCGCGAACACCCGGTACGGGCGGTAGCCCGGATCGAACCAGCACCAGGCCCAGGCAAGCGCGCAGACGATCCAGGAGACGAGCGCCGTCGCCACCGCGCATCCGGTGCTGCCCAGTTCCGGCGCGCCGAGGTTGCCGTACATGAACACCCAGTTGAACGGCACTTTGAGCGAAAGTCCGACGAGGGTGAGCGCCATCACCGTGCGCGGGCGCGAGATCGCGGTGGAGAAGCTGTAGAACACGCGAAACAGCAGCGACGCCGGCACCGACCAGGCGAGCGCCTGCAGATAGGCGCGCACTTTCGCTTCCAGCGCGAGCTCGAGCTTGGCCACGGCGAGAAAAGGATCGGGATAGGCGAACAGGTAGAGCGAAATCAGCGCCAGCGCAGCCGCCAGCCATGCGCTTTGGCGCAACTGCTCGCCGATCTCGGCATGGCGTCCCGCGCCGTACAGATGCGCCGCGATCGGCGTGAGCGCAAGCAGCACGCCCATCAGCGCCACGAACACCGAAAAATAGATGCTCGAACCGATGCCCACGGCGGCCAGGTCCTGCGTGCCGTAGCGCCCGGCCATGATGGTGTCGATCACGTTGTTCGCCATCACCGCCAGCTGCGCCACCAGCACCGGCCAGCCCAGGCGCACCAGCTCGCTATACAGCCCCCGGGTCGTGCTCAAAGCTCGTACAACTCGCCCTCGCCCGCCAGCGCGCGCTCGATCAGCTTGCGGTTCAGGGCCGGCGCAAACAGCTCGATGAAATCGTAGGCGTAGCCGCGCAGCAGGTTGCCGCGTTTCACCGCCACGCGAGTGGTATTGGAGTGGAACAGGTGCGCGCAGTCGATCGATCGCAGCTGCCGGTCGCGCTTGGCGTCGAACGCCATCGCGGCGATGATGCCTATGCCCAGGCCGAGTTCGACATAGGTCTTGATCACGTCGGCGTCGATGGCCGAGAGCACCACGTCCACTTTCAGGCCGCGCGCGGCGAATGCCACGTCGATGTGCGTGCGGCCGGAGAAGGCGGCGTCGTAAGTGACGATGGGGTATTTCGCCAGCGCCTCCAGCGTGAGCGTGCCGAGCTTGAGCAGGGGGTGCTTGGCCGGCACCACCACGCAGTGGCTCCAGGTGTAGCCGGGCAGCGCGAGCAGGCCCGGAAAGTGATCCAGCGCCTCGGTTGCGATGGCGATATCGGCCGTCCCGACCTGCACCATCTCCGCCAGTTGCAGGGGATTCCCCTGATGCAGGGTCAGATGCACCTTCGGGTAGCGGCGCTTGAATTCGCCCACCACCTTCGGCAACGCATAGCGCGCCTGGGTGTGCGTGGTGGCGATGGTGAGTTCGCCCGAATCCTGGTCGCTGAAATCATGCGCCGCGCGCTTCAGGTTCTCGGCTTCCTGCAGCACGCGCTCGATCGAAACCAGCACCGCCCTGCCCGGCTCGGTGAGCGCGGTGATGCGCTTGCCGTAGCGCACGAAAATGTCGAAACCGAGCTCGTTCTCCAGCTCGCGGATCTGCTTCGACACCCCCGGCTGCGAAGTGTGGAGCGCGTTGGCCGCTTCGGTCAGATTGAGGCCGCGGCGCACCGTTTCGCGCACGTAGCGCAGTTGCTGGAAATTCATGACTGAACCTAAAGATCGCAGAGTTATATCAAACGAGTGGTTTATTTCGTTATTCTTATAACCGAAGTGTATTACACCACGGCTTTGATTGGCAAATTCCCTATCGTCCTAGCGGCAGGAGCCGGCTGAGGGCGCTGCGGCCTGGGCCCGACTCCCGCACTCACGCTTGGCGCGGTGCTCGCCAGCCTCTACAATCCGCTGCAGGCGTTCAAATTTCGCGCGGATCAAGCATGTCCGGGGAGTTCATCGATTACGTAATGGAATTGCTCGGCCCGTTCGGCACGGTGCGCACGCGGCGCATGTTCGGCGGCCACGGCGTGTATCTGGACGGCCTGATGTTCGCCCTCGTCTCCGGCGATGCGCTCTACCTCAAGGCGGACGAGATGAACCGCGTCGAGTACGAGCAGGCGGGATGCGAGATCTTCGGCTACGCGCGCCAGGGCAAGCGCGCCACGCTCAATTTCTTCCGCGCGCCGGACGGCGCCATGGAATCACCGGACCTCATGCTGCCCTGGGCGCGCACCGCCTATGCTGCGGCGCTGCGCACGAACGCGAAGAAACTGGCCGCGGAACAAGCCAAAGCAATGGCGCGTATCGCGCCGCCTGCCAGACCGCAAGCGCACAAGAAAAGGACTAAATGAAGAAGACGCGCATTGCCAGCCGCGAACATCTGGGCCTCACCAAGTCCGAATTTGCCATCCTCAGGCGGCTGAACACCCCGGAAAAGATCCAGGCCTACCTCGATGCCATGCCGCAGAACTTCGAGATCGGCGGCGAAACCTGCCTCTCGGTGCGCGAATCCCTGGGCCAGCGCCGCGCGCTGTGCATCGAGGGCGCGCTGATCGCCGCCGCCGCGCTTTGGGTGCACGGCGAACCGCCGCTGCTGCTCGACCTGAAGGCGACGCGCGACTACGACCACGTCGTGACCCTGTTCAAGCGAAACGGTTGCTGGGGCGCGATTTCCAAGACCAACCACCCGATACTGCGTTGGCGCGATCCGGTCTATCGCAGCCTGCGCGAACTCGCGATGTCCTATTTTCACGAGTACTGCAACAAGCGCCACCAGAAGACACTGCGCAGCTATTCGGCCGCG
>CAYNVY010000159.1:0-10744 GCA_964400745.1 uncultured Enterobacteriaceae bacterium
CGCGCACCGCCGCGTCGTCCGTGTGGGTGCCCGCCAGTTGCCGCAGTTCGTCGAGTAGGCTTCGGCTCGCTTCCGCGTCGCCGGCTTCTCCGGCATAGTAGATCCCGTTGACCAGTCCCCACGCCCACCACTTGCCTATCGCTGCGTCGTCCGCATAGGCGCCTGCCAGTTCCCGCAGCTCCTCAAACAAGGCCAGTCGTTGGTCATGTGCACCGGTGCTTCCTGCTTTGCGCAGCGTGTGCAGCAGACTCGATGCGAGGCGCTCACACAACGCTTTGTCGCGTTTTGCGCCACGGCGCAATTCATCGAGCGACAGCGATTCCCCCAGACCTTCTTCCGCTGCGAAATCGTCGAAAGACATGTGAGCGGCCGTCCCGGATTGGCGGCGATAGTCAAGCGCGCAGTCGAGCAGCAGTGCTTGAGCGCGCAGGTTGCCTATCCGATAATGGCCCGCCGGCAGCCTCGGAAGTTCACTTTCGATCTGTCGTCGCTGCCGCGCGAGCAGGTCGAATTCGTATAGGCAGGCGACGAACTTGCCGAGAAGGCGATAGAGATCCGGCCCGTCCGGGTTGTCGCGGAACTGTGTCCATACACGGTAGAGCGGTTCGGTCAGGTCCCAGGTTACCGCTTGCCTGCCCGCGCGGCCGATGCGCTTAACGAGTCCGCGTTCCCGCAGACGGCGAAGTAGTTCGGAAACCTCATTGGCGCCGACACCATAGAGGTCGGCGGTCAGTTCGCTCGGCTGGCGCGGGCCGTGCGCCAGTGCCAGGGTATGCAGCAGGTCAATCTCTGCCTGCGGCATCACGCGGGGATCGAGGCGGGCTTGAAAATAGGGTGTCAGGTCGTCGAGAAAACCGTTCAGGGCATCGAGCGTGTCGTCGAGGTCGGCGCCGACCATGGCCTCGTAGGCCACATGGACGAAGCGAGGCATACGACCGGTCGTCACCAGCAGCCCACGTAGGCCCGGCGAGCGTTCGTCGAAATGCTCTCGGATATCGGTGACGCGCTCGTTTCTCAGCGTTTCGTCGCCCGGCGCCGTGGCGTCGGCATCCAGGCGGCGTCGAATGAGTGCCAATGCTTCGTCGCTGGACAACTCTTCCAGCGAGTGCGTGCGAAAGAAGTCATAGAAGGGCTTGCCCCGATCGCCGGCAGAGCCGAACATCACCGGCGCCGCGGCTATCAGGAAGATGCGCGGACTTTCCTGAAGGCGGCTGCGCAAGGCCCAGTGCTCGTCGAGCGACGACTTCCTGCCTTGCTGCGCGCCGAGATAGAAGAGCGAATCCATATTCTCAGCGATCGGCAGGACGATCCGCCCAAGGCCCGCAGCCGCCGATTCGATGGCATCGGCCGCGAGGCGCAGCCGTTCAAGGGGATCGCGTTGCGCCTTGGCGGCTGCCAGCGCATTCAGGCAAATGCCCCGCGCCGCGCGTGCCGAGTCCGCTGCGACGCCTTCGACTTCGCCGGCCAAACGTACCGCAAGGCGCTCGACGAATTTGAGAAACAGGTCGCCCGGCGAGCGTAGCGGCACTTCCTCGGGCATGACCAGCGGCAGATACGCTGCCGCCAGAACCCTGTCACCCGGAATGCGGCTGGCGGTGAGCAGTCGCAATAGATGTGTCTTTCCCGAACCGCGCGGCCCGATCAGCAAATGGTGTTGGTGATTGGGCCGCCCGATTTCGCCACGCAATGAGATGAGCAACTGGTCGAGAATGGCCAGTGCGTTCTCGCCCACTGTGATCGATTCCAGATAATCGACGGCCGTGCTTCCCGGATTGAAGTTGAGGTGCCGCGCCATCCTAATGTGCTCCAAGCGTCAGCCAGGGCTCGCCCAGGCGCCAGCGGTCGGCGATGACGCGCGAGCGCATGCGCCACCCGTCCCCGTCACGCACGAGATCGTAGTCCTCTTCGAGGCAGGTCATGATCTTCCCCAATTCACATCCTTCGACGCACAGCGCTTCGAGTTCGACTTTGGCCATCGTTCCGGGGGCGACACGGGACAGCGCTTTGAGCAATGACGAGGCGGATTTGCGGTATGGGCCAGGATACGTGCGTTCGCGCAGGATGAAATCGCGAAAACAGACGTTGCCTGCTGGACCGAGCAGCCGATCGAAATAGGCGCTTTCGACATCCTCGGGGTCGATGCGCCGCGTTTGCTTGACTTGCTCGGCAGTGTAGGCCGCGAGGGCATGGACAAAATAGGGCACTGTCTCGTCACCGCCGGTCAGCGCGACTAGTCGCTCGATCGCGCTAGGCGTCGGCTGCTTGTTCATGCCGTAGAAGAGTTCTTCAGCAAGTTCGCGCGCATCGTCGGCGCCGATAGGATCGACATCGATCGGCGTCAGGTCGTCAAAATAGTTCTTTAGATCATACAGTTCTATGTAGGTCGACAGCCCGGCGCTGCCGGCGAACACCGTCTGCAGGGGGGAGGCACGCCGAGTGCGCAGGTCTTTGAAGCGCTTGAGAAAAACCTTGAGCGCTTCGGCGTCTGTTTCGAACATTTCGCGCAGGAAAACACTGAATTCGTCGGCCAGCAGCCGGACGCCGCAATCGGCCAAATGAGCGAGCGTCTCGAACAGTCCATCGGAAATTCGGCGTGGATTCCAGCCCGACGTCATTTCCTCGAACGCCTGGTTGAACGCACCCAAAAATTCGACCGCATCGCGGGTCGCCGGCCATCGGGCGTACGGTGGGAGCCGAACGAGGCAGTCGGCGGCCTGGCCGTTGCGCATGCCGGCACGGAGCAGCGCCTTCAGGAAGCCGAGTTCACTGCCCACGTCGGCCAAATCCATCATGATCGCCCGTGCTTGCCGTGCCGCGAGCCGACCCATCAAACTCGTCTTGCCGTAGCGCCGTGGCGCACGCAAATGGCACGAGCGCCCGCCAACCACCAATGCTTCCAGACGCGCCAGCAGGCCATGGCGACCGATGAATTCCTCATCCAGAACGACGGTCATCCCGGTACGCGGTAGGAATTGATGCGGCCGTCGTCCTTCTCGATAGCTTTTGAGATGACGAACCAACCGCGCCGAATTGATGCTGCCATCGCCCCACGAATAGTCGTCCAGCGGACGGGTGTCGATCCTGGACTCGGGGGCAACCAATATTTCGGTGCGCAGGCGCTCGCCCTCGGGCAATGCCAGCGTACGCGCCGCGGCCGTCAGCTGCCGGATTCTTTCTCCAGGGAGTGTTTCAGAGTCCACCGAGAAATGCACCGTGAATCCCTGTGGTTCGCCGTCCCTCCGTTGAATAAGAATGCTGAAATAGATGTCTTTGCTCATATTGTTTTTTCTTTCATGAGTAGCTCTTGCAGGCGCTTCCAGTTGGCGTCGGCCTGTCTGTCCACCAGATGCAGCGCCTCAGCGCAGGCAAAATCGTTGACGGCAAGCTTGACCGCTTCCCCATCATGCGACCAATCCAGATGCTCTCGCTGCCACTCATAGAGTGGATGGTTACGACGATCCCATGCATGCTGCAACCGAGTCATCAGTTGTACTTCGAACCCAAAGCTTTCCTCGCGCATAACCGGAACACGCACTGAAAACTGCAGTGCCCGATGGCCCTTGAGACCGTCGCGCCTCCCGGGATCGAAAATGAAGTCCTTGACACCATTTGGGCAGTCGTAGCAACCGAGGAATTTCTTGTTCTGGAAGAGCGACGTGATCAAGAAATCAATGTCGGATGGAAAATCCGCGACAATCCGGATTCGACCGAGATCGCTGAAAGTCATCACTTGCTGACGCAGTTCAGTCTCCGACAAGCGAGGCGAGTTAATCGTTACCCCCGGCGCGCCCATGAGATCACGCGCCAGCTTGGAGCGGATGCTGCCCACTGACTTAATCGTCCTTTCGCCGTCACCGCCAAACAACTCCCAACCATCGCGGCACAAGGAACTGGAATTCCTGCTATCTTGTTTCGCGCTACTAAGAGCGCGTTCCAATCGAGCAACCAGATCGGTCGCATCGGGCTGAATATCAGCCCGGATCAGCGAAACCCATGTATCGAAGGCTTCAGGCATCTCAAGGCCTTCCGGAAAGAGACGTTCAATTACGCGTTCGATATCTGAACCCATCGTACACCTCACCAACAAATTTGTTGCCAATTAATTTGTTGGTAATAATATAAAACAACAAAAGAATTGTCAACAAATTTGTTGGTGATAGTTCGCAGTCTCATTCCCTGGACTAACAGTTCCTAATATGGACTCCCCACCCAAGACAAGAAACTGATCAATAGGTCTGGCGGTAAGGGTTGAGCCTGCAGTCGTATATCCGGCATCTGAAGTGGGCTCGTAGTGGCCCGTGCCGACATGCAACCTGTGCTAGAGCGCCTTCCGGCAGTTCCGCCGACCCTTCCTATGAGATTTCCTAGCTAGTTCCGACCGACGCGCTGATTGCGGATCAAGCCGGCGCTAGCCTTCACTGAAACTTCGTCCTTAGTCGATACGGACGTGCGCCCGAGGCCAACGATCACGCGAGTCTGAAACGTCTTATGCGCTATCGCGCCAAAGCAGCCATCGTCCCGGAACTGCTTCGTAAAGTCGACGCTGAACGTCTAGTCTATCAGAGCGTCAAGCTGGCCCCGCCGTCCTGCTAGTCTGACGGTCGAATGACCGCAAAACTCCTGTCGCTGATCTGGCAATGCTGTGCGTCAGCTTCGGCCGATTATGTTGAGCACTCGATTATGTGTAGCCACGGCCGGTGTCGTGCGCCGACCGTCCGTCTGGAGCGGCAGGCGCCGATCTCGAGCTCCACATAATTAGAGCGTCTTCAGGAAGTCGATCAGCGAGTCGGGCGCCCTATAACGCCGGAGCTTGGCCTCTGGCTCGTGAAGCCGGGCCAGCGCCCGTTCCTTCATTGCCAGATCCGCCTCGACGTATTGGTGGGTGGTTGCCGGGCTCTCGTGGCCGAGCCAAAGCGCAATTACGCTGATGTCGACGCCGGCCTGCAGCAGATGCATTGCCGTTGTGTGGCGAATCGTGTGCGGGGAGATTTGGCGTGTTGCCAGATCGGGACATGATTCCGCGGCAACCTGTACGGCGCGATCCAGTCGCTGCGTCACGTTCCATCGCGACATCGATTGGCCATCGCGATTGGGGAGCAAAGGTGAGTCCGAATCAAACTGCCGATTTCGTCTGAGCCAAGCCCGGATCGCCCTGACGGTCGAGCGCCACAGCGGCACGCTGCGCTGCTTGCGTCCCTTGCCGTGCAGATGAACGCAGGCGGCCCCTTCGTCGAGCACCACCTCGCCGACCTTCACAGCGGTGATCTCGGAGACCCGCGCACCGGTGTTGTAGAGCAGCAGCAATAGCACATGATCCCGTTGGCTGGTCCACGTTTTATCCGGCGTGCCGATCACCGCCAGCACCTGCTCGCGGGACAGGTAGCCGAGCATCGGGCGCTCGAAGCGCTTTGCCGGAACACCGAGCGCGTGTTCGATCACTTGCAGCGATGACACGTCGCGGTGCGCGGCGAACTTCAGGAACGAGCGCAGCGCCGCCAGGCGGGCATTGCGGCTGCGCACGCTGTTGTGCCGCTCGCGTTCCAGATGATCGAGGAAACCCATAATCAAATCTGGCGTGATGTCAGCCAGCGTGATCGTCGCCGGCGACCGGCATAGGTGCGCCTCGGCAAAGCCCAGGAAGAGCATGAACGCGTCCCGGTAGGCGGCGATCGTTTGCGGGCTCAGCGCGCGTTGCTGCGACAGGTGCTCGGCGAAGAAGGCTTGTACGAGCGCGGGAAACGATGGCGGTGGTTTGGGTTGCCTACGCATCATCGCCTCCCGCGAAATCGGCGTATTGCTCGAACCTGCCGGCAGCGATCGCCATCAACTCGGGCACGGCGGTGAGATACCAGTACGTGTAGAAGATCTCGGCGTGACCCAGGTAGGTCGACAGCGCCAGCATCATTTGGTCGACCTCGGTGCCATCGGCGTACCAGCGCATCAGCCGCCGGACGGCGAAGGTGTGCCGCAGTTCGTGCAGGCGCGGTGCCTCGTGTCCGCCGCGATTGACCCAGCCGAGGCTGTCTCGCAGACCGGTGAAGACGCGGTGCGCCTGTCGCTCTCCCAGCGGCAGCCCCAGTCGGCGGCCACGACTGCCGATCAGGAATGGCATGTCGGTGGTCGTCGGAAGATGCCGCTCGCGTTGTTTCCGGTAACGCGCCAGCGCCTTGACCGTGCTCGGATGGATCGGCAGCTGCCGAGACTTGGCGAACTTGGTCTGCCGTATCGTCAGCATCCCGCGCTTGAGGTCGACATCCGCATCGCGCAGGTGAATCGCTTCGGAGACGCGCAGCCCGGTCGAGGCCATCAGGCCGAACAGGGTTTCGAAGGTGGACGGACGAAGACTGCCGGAGGGACCGAGTGTGTGCGCCGCCGCGAGCAAGTCGATGATCTCGTCCTCACGGTAGATGTGTGGCGCAACGCGGCCGGGTTCCGGACCGAAGAGCGACGCCTCCGGAACCTCGGTGTCCGGCTCGAACTGTTGCAGGTAGCAGATGAAGTGCCGCAACCGTCCCCAACGGCGCACCCAGGTGCCGGCGTCGCCATGGCCGTCCTTGCCGCCACGCACCCAGTCGGCCATGAGTTCGGCCGTCAGCGGACCCCGGTGGTGCTTGGCCGCGACGAAGTGGGCAAAGCCGGACAGGAAGGTGTCACGCGAGCGCAGATGGAAACCCTGGCGACGGCGTTCGGCCAGATAGCCCTCGACTCTGGCCTGCAGACTGAGGCGCCGGCTCATGATTCGCTCCCCGGCCAGGGCAACGCGACGCCAGTGAGGTTTGGCGTGTCGAGCTTGGCGTAGATCCGGGTGGTTTCCAGAGAACGATGACGCAGGACATCGGCAACCTCCTTGAGCGAGCCGCCGCTCTCGACCAGGCGGCAGGCCAGCGTGTGACGCAGCACGTGCGAACCGCAATCGGGCAGGCCAACTCGTCGGCAGGCATGGCGGATCACCTTCTGAACTGCATATGTCGTGATCGGGATGTCACGCGAATCGCGTCGGCGAACGAAGATCGCCGGGCTTGGGGTCGCTGGACGCTCATACTGCAGGTAATCTGCCAACGCTTGTCCGGTTGCCATCGGCAGCGGCAGGATGTCCTGCCGTCGTGACTTCGTGCCTTTCAGCGTGACCGTGCCTTCGCGCCAATCGATGTCGCCGATCAGCAGGTTCGCGATCTCGCCAGCGCGCAGTCCCATGTCCAGCGCGCAGCGGACGATGGCGTAACCTCGTTTGGGCCAGCGCCCGTTGGGCAGTGCACCCAGCAGCCGTTGAACCTCATCCGGCTTGAGGGCGCGTGGCAGCGATGCAAACTTCCATCGCACCGGAGAGGAAATGACCGCGATAACCCCGGCAACCGAATCCCCGCAGATCGTCCGGTAGCTGAGGTAGCTTCGCAAGGCCGATGCCAATTGGGAAGCGATCGAATGCGAGGGGCTGTCCTCCAGTTGCCGAGCGATGAAGCGGCGAATATCGACCGGACGTAGCTTGGCTATGTTGATGACGCCCCCAGCGAACTTCTTCCGCAACAGCTGCGCGACGATGCGGCAGCGGTCGCGGCGCGTGCCTGCCGCCAGGCCGCGTACGTCTCGCAGGTGGTCGTCGTACCGACGCAGTTCGTCGGCGATGGGGTCGGTGGTTTCTGCAGATGAGCGCGAAAGCTTCGCGCTCCGGGGCGGTGTGGTTCGGGTCATGAGCGTCTCCTGGAGTGAAAACTCCACTTCAGGAGAACGCTGAAATTATGTAAAGCTCAGAACCCCCTCAGCAGCCCGCAAAGCCCATAGACACGCGTTTCTCCGAACCGCCCCTCTGGAAGCTCAACATAATCGAGGCATCTACATAATCGGCCTTATGTGGAGGACCACATAAGGCCGATTAGGGGCCGCCGCAGCACCACCGGCCTACATCGAACTCACCACCGCCAGCATGCGTGCAACGCTCTCGCCCAGGCCGTGGAAGGTGTGCGGGCGCGACGAGTCGAGATAGGCGCTGTCGCCTTGTTCCAGGCGGTAGTTGTGGCCGTCGTAGAGCAGTTCGATCGCGCCTTCGACGACATAGACGAATTCCTGGCCGTCGTGGGTGATGGGCGCGCCCTGCGCCACCTTGGGGTCGAAGCTGAGCAGGAACGGCTCCATCAGATGGCCGGCGGTGCCGGGGCGGGTGAGCGAGCTGTAGGCGTAGCTTTGTTCCGTGTCGCCCTGTTCGCCGGCGAGCGATTCGCCTGCGCGGCAAATGGTCAGCGATGCCGAAACCGCACCGCCGCCGTGCAGCAGTCCTTCCATTTTCGAGCCGAGCACGCGCGACAGCTGGACGACCGCGCCGATCGAGGGCACGGCGCTGCCCTCCTCGTAGGCGCGCAGGCGTTCGGCTTCGATCCCGGTGAGCTTGCACACCTGCGCCAGGGTCAGGTCCTGCGCCTCGCGCAGCTTCTTGATGCGTTCTCCGACGTATTTGCGCATGATGGATTCCTCTCGATATGGGTGCGCTCAGGCATTGCGCCGCGCGGGGACGATGCGGCCGCAAAGCGAGCGCAGGTTCTGCCAGTAGCGATCGATCGCCGGCCGCAGGTCGGCGGCATTGATGCCGGATTTCTGAAAGCGCCGCTGCAGCGACAAATACATGTCGAGCGCTTCGTCGGAAAAATCCGGCTCGATGTTCACCACGTGGCGCTTGCCGTCGAAAATCTCGTACACGGGAAACAGTCCGGAGCGCACCGCCAGGCGCACGAGTTCCATGCCCAGCGCAGGTTCCGACTTCCAGCCGGTGGGGCAGGGCGCGAGCACCAGCAGAAAGCGAAAGCCCGGGAGGTCGAGCGCGCGGCGCAGCTTGCGCAGGGTGTCGTCGGCGTGCGCCAGCGAGACCGACGCGGCATAGGGGATGCGGTGCGCCGCCATGACGGCGAGGATGTCCTTCTTTTGCTCCGGCTTCGGCTTGGGCGTGTTGGTCGCCGTGGCGCCGGCCGGCGTGGCCGAGGAACGCTGGCCGCCGGTGTTGCCATAGATCTCGTTGTCGTAGCAGATGTAGAGCAGGTCTTCGTTGCGCTCGGCCGCCGCCGACAGGCTGGCGAAGCCGATGTCGTAGGTGCCGCCGTCGCCGGCGAGGCAGATGACGCGCGTATCCTCGCCGTTGAGTGCGGCGACGCTGGCGGCGCCGCTCGCCGCAGCCGGGGCCGAGGCGAATGTGGTCAGCAGCGTCGGCACGCCGTAGGCGCTGTTCGGAAACGGTCCGGCCGCGACCGCGGCGCAGGAGGCCGGGATGACGAGCTGCACGCGCCGGTGGGCCACCGCGTGGCGCAGCATCTGCATCAGGTTCGACAAGCCGCAGCCGCCGCAGTTGGTGTTGCCGGGGCGAAACAGCGGATCGCGGCGGTCGAGCGCCGTCTGCGCCATGCCGCACAGTACCGGTTCGTTCATCACAGCGCCTCCATCATCGCCGGCAGGCCCGCGATGCGGCGCGGGCGCAGGTCGGACAGCATTTCGATCAGGTGTTCCGGACGCACGTCGCCGCCGCCGAGGCCCGCCATGTAGTTCTGCACCACGGCGCCGTGGTCCGCGAGCGCCCTCACTTCGCCCCAGAGCACGCCGCCGAAACCGAGGCTGATGTCGCGGTCGATCACGGCGATGTGCTTCTTGCCGGCGAACCAGTTCCTGATCGCCTGCACCGGCAGCGGACGGAACAAGCGCACACGCAGCGAACCCACGGCTTCGCCGCGCTCGCGCAGCGTGTCCACCACGCGCTCGGCGGTGGCGCCTATGGTTCCCATAGACACGATCAGCGTTTCGGCATCCTCGGCGCGGTAGGCCTGCACCGTATCGGCCGGGCGGCGGCCGAAGATGTGTTCGAATTCGTCCTGGATTGCCGCGTAGACCGCGGGCACACCCAGCATGGCGTAATGGTGCTGCTGGCGGTGCGCTTCGGTCTGGTAGGGCACCTCCATCTGCCCCAGCATGTGCGCCGTTTCGCCGAGCTGGTGCGGAATCCGCGTCAGCGGCAGGAAGCGGTCCACCTGGTGCTGCAGCGGGATCTCGGTCTGCGCCACGGTGTGCGACAGGATGAAGCCCTCCATGCAGACCATCGCCGGCATCATCACCTGCGCGTCTTCGGCAAGCCGAAACGCGCACAGCACCGTGTCGAACAGCTCCTGGTTGTCGGCGCAGTAGAACTGGATCAGGCCGTGGTCGCGCAGCATCAGCGCATCGCCGTGATCGGCCCAGATGTTCCACGGCGGGCCCAGCGTACGGTTGGCGATCGCGAGCACGATGGGCAGGCGCAAGCCCGCCGCGGCGACGCAGTTCTCGGCCATGTAGGCCAGCCCGTTGGAGGAGGTGGCGGTGAAGCTGCGCGCGCCGGCGGCGGCGGCGCCGATGCAAACGCCCATGGCACTGTGTTCGCTTTCGACGCGCACCACCCGACCCTTTTCGATCTCCTGCAGGCACAGGTATTCCATGCACTCGGTCGACGGCGTGATCGGGTAGACGCCGCTGCAGAAGCCGCGGCCGCCGCGGTTGGCGCGCGCGGCCAGCGTCGCGGCCAGCGCCGCGGCGTGGTTGGCGCTGATCAGTTCTACAGGCATGCCATCACCTCCGGCTTGGAAACCGTTTCAATATGAGGGGATATCCCCCAAGGGGACTTCCTTCGGGGCGTCTCCCCTCATACTCCCCTATATTGGCCCGTTGCAAAATTCATTTTGCAACGGGTTCTTGACTTTTTCCTGCATCTGCATGGCGCTGCGCGGGCACTCGGCCACGC
>CAYNVY010000160.1:0-10673 GCA_964400745.1 uncultured Enterobacteriaceae bacterium
ACATCGCCGTTGCGCTGGTCTGGCTGATTCCCGACCGGCGCATCGAGCGCGCCATGGCAGTCAAATAGGCTGAAGAGATGATCGCCGCGCACATATACCCGCCTACTGATTGATTTCTAGTCCTGGTATGAGCGGCCGAAATTGGCCGGTTGTTCGCTCTGAGATCTGCGCCCTACCAAAAATCCGGCCAGCGGCGGCTTATCCAAACTGCCGGCGACTCAACCCGGCCATTATGGAAAGCTTTCCATAATGGCCGGATCCGGCTGTAGCCTGAAGTGTTATGCGGTCACTCGGTCAGAAATTGTGGGCTACGACGGGTCACCTGCACATTGCTGACGTTGGCAGGGACATCCCCCAATGGCCGTTCAGGCCGTCTGCCGTCATCGAGAAACGGTCCGTGAATGGCGGCTTTTGTCAAAAGCGGCCGCTCAGACGCATGGCGTTGTCACATTGCCAGTGACTCTCCCTGGCCGGCACGTAGAGTTAGAAACCGATACGTCCTCGATCATCTGAGCCGAGCAAACAACTGGCGTCGCGCCGCTTCGATGCCGGAGCATTCCTGGCTGGACGGCGTCAAGCAGCATGGCCGGGTAAACGACACAACCGGACAAGATGATTGTCGCGCCCCACCTGACCCTTCTACAGACGCCTTGTCATGTCCATGCTCTGTTGCAGGACAGCGACAATTCGAACGCCGTTGGCCTTTGGCACGTAAGAGACGACGCGCGTTCGGAAAGCCGCTTGTTGGTGTTGCGATTACAAGCTACAATTCTCCCATATTGGGAGGCTTGTTTGCGCTATGCGGGTTATCGCCATAAGCACCTTGAGAAGATTTTTGGAGCAACCCCGATACAACGATGCCCAAGGCCCACTGGAGAGCTGGCATGAAGAAGCGCTGAGATCTGCATGGGAGTCGCCGCAGATGGTGAAGTCTCGGTACGGAAATGCAAGCATCTGCGGGAACAACCGGGTCGTTTTCAATATCGGCGGCAACAAGTATCGACTGGTAGTGGAAATGCAGTACAGAGTCGGAATCGTGTGGGTGAAGTTCATCGGCACCCACGCGCAATACGACAAGATCGACGTGGAGAACGTGAATGAATATTAAGCCAATCCGCAGCGATGAGGACTTGCAGGCCGCTTTTCGCCGTCTCGAGGGCATCTTTCAGGCCGAAGCAGGTACGCCCGAGGGCGACGAAATGGAAATTCTCGTGGCGCTTATTGAAGCCTATGAGAATAAGCATTTTCCCATCGGCCCCGCCGATCCCATTGAAGCCATCAAGTTCCGCATGGAGCAACAGGGCTTGACCCCTCGCGATCTGGAGATATACATCGGTTCCAGCGGCAGGGTTTCCGAGGTGTTAAACCGCAGGCGCTCCCTCAGTCTGCGCATGGTGAAGCGCCTGCACGACGGCCTGCGCATCCCCTACGAGAGCCTGTTGTCGCGAGCGGCATAAAGGCGCTGGCTGCATTCGTTGGCGCTTGCGCCGGCATGACCAACATCTACTTCGCCGCCTCCACCGCGCGGCGCGCGACCACCGTGACGAGATGCGCGCCATGCAGGGGTCAAGCGACAGCAGCGCGGGTTGCCGGCCGATTTCGGTCCTCGAGCGTCGAAGAGATCATGGTATCCAGTGCCCGTTCTCGAGCAGAATCTTGCGCCCGGCCGGAGACTGCACGAAGGCGATGAAGCGCCCGACCGCCGCCGGGCGCTTGGCGCCGGTGACAAGAAACATCTGCTTGTACAGCGGATAAGCCATTGTCGCCGCGTTCGACGGAGTGGGTTCCACGCCGTCTAGTTCCAGCGCTCGGAGCGTGCGCCGCTCCGACAGGATCAGCGCGAGCGAGCTGGGTCCGATCGCGCCCGGAATGCGTTCAAGATCGCCAGCCGCATCCTGATCGGTCACGGAGAACTGCACGCCGGGACGCTTCTCCGCCGCCGCCAAGCCCTGTTCCAGCGCAGGCGTGAGGCCCTTCACGATTTCGCTGTCTATGTCGCTGGGCGGCCGCAATACCAAACGTATGGCGCTGCCGTCCGGCCATTTCAATATCCTGCCCGAATAGATGCCGGCCAGTTCGATGCGCGTGATCGACTTGACCGCGGATTTGGTCGACACCGCGAACACGAACGGCGTGCGCGCATACTCCAGCTGCGACACGCCCAGCCGCTTCTCGCTTTCGTTCAACGGCCGGGATGTCACCGCAAGTGTGATCGCGCCGCTGGCGACCGCCTTGATCCCGCCGGCGCTGCCCAGATTGCCTACGGTGGTGATTTTGATGCCGGGGTTGCTCAGGCTGAATTTGCCGGCGAGCAGGTGCATCGTGCCTAGGGCGGTGCCGGTGCCGCCGATCTTGATTTCTTCCGCTGCGCTGGCGCCAGCGCCGGCGGCAAACGACAGCGCGAGCGCGAGCGCGGCGCTGCACCCGCGGCAGCAGGAATTCTTCGTGAAGCGCATCTTGTGCATGTACTTGCCGTTTCGGGAAAGAGGCTCGCCGAGGATCGTCCGGCGCGCGCCCCGAACGCTGGTCGTGCCGCTACTCTAAAATGATACGGCCTGCGTTCTATTGATGGAAATCAAGCGAATTCGGATCGGCGGATGCGCTTGACCCGTGCCGGAACGAGGAATAACCTTCAACGCCATCCGATTTGCAGCTTCTCCCTGTCGAATACAGCGGCATTCTGCGAAAGGCGCTGCAGTGCTCGCTGGCGGATGTTTTTCGAACAAGCAAAGGTGGGCAATGGATAGCGTCGATCTGGAAGTCCTTAGAAGCGCGACAAACTGGGTGCGGGCGGGCCAGGCCGTCACCCTGGTCACCGTGGTGAAGACCTGGGGCTCGGCGCCGCGCCCGGTCGGCGCGATGCTCGCCATACGCGGCGACGGGCTGGTGTCGGGCTCGGTATCGGGCGGTTGCGTCGAAGACGACCTCATAGACCGCGTGCGCGCCAGCCGGCTCGCCGGCGACAAACCGGAACTCGCCACCTACGGCGTGTCCAAGGAACAGGCGGAGCGCTTCGGCCTGCCCTGCGGCGGCACCCTGCAATTGGTGCTCGAACCGGTCGGAGACGGCGCGGGCTTGAACGAATTGCTCGCCGCGATCGAGCGGCACGAACTGGTGGCGCGTTTTCTCGACCTGGAGAGCGGAATTTCCAGGCTGGAGGCCGGCCGCTGGTCCGATGCGCTCGAATTCGACGGCAAGACGCTGAAGACCGTGCACGGACCGCGCTGGCGCCTGCTGCTCATCGGCGCCGGCCAGCTGTCCCGCTACCTGGCGCAGATGGCGCAGGCACTCGATTACCAGGTCACCGTCTGCGACCCGCGCGAGGAGTACGCCGATGCCTGGGATCTCCCCGGCGCCCTGCTCAATCGCGGCTACCCCGACGACGTAGTGCTGGAGCATAACCTCGATGCGCACAGCGCCGTGGTCGCGCTCACCCACGACCCCAAGCTCGACGATGTCGCCTTGCTGGAGGCGCTGAAATCGCCCGCGTTCTACGTCGGCGCGCTCGGCTCCAAAGCCAACAACGACAAGCGCAGAAAGCGCCTGGCCGATTTCGACCTTTCGGTCGAGGAGATCTCGCGCCTGCACGGCCCGGTCGGGCTCAAGATCGGCAGCCGCACGCCGCCCGAAATCGCGGTATCCATCTTGGCCGAGATGACCGCGGTGCGCCGCGGCGTGCAGATTGCGCGAACCGTCGAACCGCCCAAGACCGGGATCGAAGCCGGGTGCGGCCTTCCCCTCAAAGCGGATTGAGCCGGGACTGCTGCGGCATCCTGCTGGCCGCCGGCGCAGCCCGGCGCTTCGGCTCGAACAAACTCCTGCACCCGCTCGCCGGCGAACTGCCGATGGCGCTGGCGGCGCTCGCCAATTTGCGCAGCGCCGTCGCGCACGTCATCGCGGTCGTGCGACCGGGCGAAGCGCTGCTGGCGGACCGCTTGAGCGGGGCGGGCGCCACCGTGATCGAGTGCGCAAACGCCGAAGAAGGCATGGGCGCGAGCCTGGCGGCCGGGGTGAGCGCTTCAGGCAACGTGGGCGGCTGGATCATAGCCCTGGCCGACATGCCCTATATTCGTACGCAGACCATCGTCGAGATCGCCGCTTCCCTGGCCGCCGGCGCGGCCATCGTCGCGCCGGTGTATCGAGGCGAGCGCGGCCATCCGGTGGGCCTGTCGTCGCACTTTCGCGCGCAACTCCAGGCGCTGCGCGGCGACGAGGGCGCACGCTCGGTGCTCAGGCTAAACCAGGGCTCTGTCACATTGATCGACGCGGACGATCCCGGCGTCTGCCAGGACATCGACACGCCCGACGATTTGCGCCGAACCCGATAGGCGTCCTGCGCGGCGCCCAGGCGAACAGCAGAACCGAACAGTAGAACCAAACAGTAGAACGACGGTCTGCCACCAGTCCTGTACCCGGCATCGCCGTGGAACATCTTTCAGAAATCATAGGGCTTTTAGAACAAGATTGACGCCCGAGAGCAGAAGCAATCCAAAAATGATGCTTTGGAAGTCTTTGTCCTTGAGTTTCTTGAACACCTGCGCGCCCAGCCACGAGGAAAGAATGACCGGCAGGGCCGCGACCAGGACCAATTGCATGGAGCGCGCGTTGATCAATCCGCTCGCAACAAAGATCGCGATGGTGAGTATCTGGGTCCCAATGAAGAAGGACTGGAACGTGGAGCGTTGCGTTTCCTTGTCCCATCCGCGCGAAGCGCACCAGAGAACGATCGGGGGGCCGGGCATTCCGGTCGCGCTTCCCATCGTGCCTGCCACCAGGCCAACGAAACCGTCGGCTATTTTTCCGCCGCGCCGAATCACGGGAAGAAACTTTAGGCGAAGCATGACGGAACTGTAGATTACGAGGGTGACGCCAACGCACAGCTGAAAGATGGCTACGTTCAGCGTGGGAAGAATAAGCACGCCGAGCGGGACGCCAACGTAGCCTCCGATCAGAAAAGGCGTCGCGCGGGCGAGCTTTACTTCCTTCCTGAGATTCAACAGCGATATGACTTGTCCGAGAAATGCGGTGACGACGACAGTAGGCACCAGCAGTTGCGGCTCAATCGTCCAGGCCCACAATGGCACGGCCACCAAGGCGAAGGCAAAGCCGGACAACCCCTGGACGAATCCGGCGACGGCCGCAACGACTATGATCTGAACGAAGACCGGATCCATCGATGACGCTCCCAAGTTCGTCCTGATTCATCCTGGCGTGCGGCTAACAGATCTCAATGCGTCGACAAATACGCCGAGAGCCTGGCCAGATCGGGCTCCACGCCCAAGCCCGGCTCATCGGTCAGCGTCACCCAACCGTCCTCGGGCCTGGGCGAGAACACTTCCTCGCGCAGCGGATTCGGGTTGGCGTCGACCTCGGCGTAGCCTTCGGGCCCCATGGCGGCACGAAGATGCAAAGAGGCGGCCAGGCCGATGCCCCCGCCCAGCCAGTGCGGACAGAACACCGCCTTGCGGCTGCTTGCCAGTCTTGCCACGTCGCGACAGGCGGAAATGCCACCCCACTTCGCGACATCGGGCTGGACGAAAGCCAGATAACCGGCATCCAATGCCTCCTTGAAAGCCCCCATGCCGCGCAGGTTCTCGCCTGCCGCCAGAGGCACGCCGCATTGACCGGCGAGTTCACGCCACCGCGAGACGGGCTCGTCCGCCGCCAGCGGCTCTTCGACCCAGTAGGGATTGAAGGGTGCCAACTCGGCTATTCTCTGCGCGGCCGTGGCGGGCGACCATGCCTGATTGGCGTCGACCATGATCCGTGCTTCGCTGCCCAGTGCAGCGCGAATCTCCGCAAAATTGGCCCGGTCTCGTTCCGCGGCGAAACCGACCTTGAACTTGAATGCGGCAAAGCCTTCGGCCTTCTTGCGCAAAGCCGTTTCCGCCACACGGTCCGGCCCGAGTCCACTCGCGTAGACACGCACGCGCTTGCTGCCTGCGCCAGTGTTTTCGCCAGTGCTTTCGCTATTGCCTGCGGCCAGCAGTTTCCACAGCGGCAGCCCGGCGCGGCGGCCCGCGAGATCCCACAAGGCCTGGTCCACCGCGCCTATGATCTGCGCAAACGGCCCGGGCTCGCCGCACTGAATCGCTACGCGGCGCGTCTGCTCCTCCAGTCGCTCGCGCAGGCGCGGCGGGTCGTCGGACGGACTGCCCTGCAGCAAGGGCGCGAATAAGCTGTCGATCAAGCGCGCGCGGTGCTCGGCGCCGACCTGCGGGAAATTGCAGAAGACTTCGCCCCAGCCCCAGGCCCCGTCGCTTGCGCTCAAGCGCAGGAACAGCGCGGGCCTGTTCGTCATCGTGCCGAACGCCGTACTCACCGGCGCTTTAATCGGCGCCCGGAACACCCAACATTCGATCTTGCTGATAGTCATGGTCGATTGTATGTCAATCAAAGGGACGAAAACGTGACTGCGCCAGATCTTCGGATCCAGAGCAGCCGTACGCACACCGTCGCGCCTGGCTCCGGCTGCGTGTCACGAGGACGACGGGGAGGACGGGGACGAAGGGGACGACGGCTGCCGCGCCGAACCGGAATTGCGCCAGGGCCAGTCCAGTTCGAAGCGGCGTCCGTACAGAAAATCGCTGACCCAGGTTTTCTGCACCCAGTAATGAAATGTCAGGAAAGCGACGACCGAGGTAAAGCCGCAGACGAGGACAAACTTGAGCGGGGCGGGAAGATCGAATTGCACCAGCCACCAGCCGGCGAGGAATACCAGCGGCAGGTGCACCAGAAACACCCAGTACGCCGATTGCGACACATAGACGATCCAGGGCGAATCGCGGTCGAAAAAGCGCAGCGCGCTGCCCAGGAACAGGTAGACCAGAACCCATGTGCAAGAGCCCTGTGCCAGCACCGCGCCCAGATGCAGCGCGACGTTATCGCCCGGAGCGCCGGCGTCGAGGTGGCTCGCATACAGCGACAACGGGAACAGGATGAGCGCGAGCGCCGCCCAGGACGAGACGTTTCGCGCCAGGGCCGGCAAGAAGATGGG
The DNA here is from genome assembly GCA_964400745.1 of uncultured Enterobacteriaceae bacterium. Taxonomy (GTDB): domain Bacteria; phylum Pseudomonadota; class Gammaproteobacteria; order Burkholderiales; family SG8-39; genus 2-12-FULL-64-23. The sequence goes on from CAYNVY010000160.1 coordinate 6,998, forward strand.
GTAGTGGTGGAAGAGGTAACCCAATACGAAGAAGAGTGCGAAATAGAGCAAGGCCGGCACGTGCGGCTGCACGAAGGAATATTCCATGAACACCGTGCCGCCCTGAAACGGCCACAGGCTTGCCGCCGTCAGTAGCGCGAAGCCCACCAGCAGCAAGGGTGAAACCAGCCAGCGCTTGACGCCGTCCTCGAACTTCAGGCTGACGCGCGCCAGGAAACCACACAGCGGAATCAACAGGTAGAAGAAGCAGAGGTAATACAGAAACCACAGGTGCCCGAGCGTCGGTTGCTCGATGGGGACGCCGCGTGCGATCAGTTCCTGTTTGAACGTCTCATAGGCATCCCTGGCGGGAATGAAGTCGTGCGTGCCGAAGCGCGCGCTGACCATGAAAGACATCAGGCACAGGCCGGTGATCGGCAGTATCGTCACCGCACCGGCAACGAGCGGCGCCAGAATCCGCTTCGCGCGGTTGCTATAAGTGCCTCGAAGGCCCCGCTTCTCGACCAGCAGCGAGGTAAAGAAACCGGCCAGCACGAAAAACGTCGGCATGCGAAAGGCGTGAATAAACGCAAGGATGGCGTTGAAGACGGGCGAGGTGTCGTGATCGGTCAGAAAGGGATAGCGCGCCGGCGGGTCAGCGAGATAGAGCATGCAGGCATGCAAAACGATCCCCAGCATCATCATGCCCCCGCGCAGGGCGTCCAGGCCGAAGTATCTGCGGTTATCCATGGGAGCGATCTCCTCGGCATCTGCGTCTGCGCCGGCACGGCGCAGCAGTTCGGACACGAAGCCTCTCCGCAAGAGGCGGCGTTGAACGCGACAATCGCAATATACATCAGCTTGACCCCGCGCCTCACTCGGGACCGCGCACCGTTTATACTATGTGCAGAAATTTCGAACGATTTTTGTGGGGTATTTACCGATGTACATGCGTATCGTCCTCGCCCTGTCGCTGCTGCTCGCGGCACCCGCCGCGCCCTCCGGTCTGCCGCTCAATCTGAAGGGCGTGCCGACGCTCGCGCCCATGCTGTCGCAGGTGACGCCGGCCGTGGTCAATATTTCGGTGGTCACGCGCTCGCCCATGGAGGACAACCCGCTGTTTCGCGATCCGATGTTCCGGCGCTTCTTCAACGTTCCGGACCAACCCTCGCGCGAGCAGAGCGCGGGCTCGGGCGTGATCGTCGACCGCGCCCGCGGCTATGTGCTCACCAACAACCACGTCATCAACAACGCGCAGGAAGTCGTGGTGACCTTGAAGGACAGGCGGACTTTCAAGGCCAAGCTGGTCGGCACCGACCCGGGCACGGACATCGCCGTGCTGAAAATCGAGGCGCAGAACCTGGCCGAACTCAAGTTCGGCGATTCGGACGCGATGAACGTGGGCGATTTCGTGGTCGCGATCGGCAACCCTTTCGGCATCGGGCAGACGGTCACCTCCGGCATCGTCAGCGCCCTGGGGCGCACCGGTCTGGGCATCGAAGGTTACGAGGACTTCATCCAGACCGACGCCTCGATCAACCCCGGCAACTCGGGTGGCGGACTGGTCAACCTCGAAGGCGAATTGATCGGCATCAACACCGCCATCATCGGTCCCTCCGGCAGCAGCGCCGGCATCGGTTTCGCCGTGCCGTCGAACATGGCGCGCACGGTGATGGAGCAGATCATCCGCTTCGGCGAAGTGCGCCGCGGCCGCGTCGGCATGGTGACGCAGGATATGACGCACGAACTGGCGCAGACGCTGGCCGCCGGTTCGGCCGATGGCGCGGTGGTGGTCAAGATCGAGTCGGGCTCGCCGGCGGAAAAAGCCGGCCTGAAACCGCGCGATATCGTGCTCAGCATCAACGGCAAGCCGGTGCGCGGCTCGGCCGATTTGCGCAACCGCATGGGTCTGGCACCGGTGGGCGAAGAGGTCGAGCTGCGGGTACAGCGCGGCGGCAAGCCGCTCAGCCTGCGCTTGCGCATCGCGGAACTGTTCACCATGACCGAGATTCCCGGGGAGGCGGTGCCGCAGCTCGCCGGCGTGCGCGTGTCCAACATCGAGCCGGGCATGCCGGCCTACGGCATGGTCGAAGGCGCGATCATCACCCGGATCGAACCCAAGTCCCCCGGCGCCCAGACCGGCCTGCGTCCGGGCGACATCCTCTACGGCGTGAACCGCAACCGCGTGCGTTCGGTGCCGGAACTGCTCTCGGCGCTGCGCCAGACGGAACGGCCGCTGCGCATCCTGCTCCTGCGCGGGGACACGCGACTGACTCTGACCCTTAGATAAGCCCTGCGCGGAGACGCGCAACTCACCCTGACCCTGCGCCAAGCCGCCTGCGGCGAGCGCGCATCTCGCCGCCGAGTGTAGAATCCGCATTCGCTTGTTGCCAAGAGAAGCCGCATGAACGCACCCGTCAACGATCCCGCGCCGCCCGTCGGCCACGCCGACATTTCCGCCGCCGCCGAACGCCTCGCGGGCAATGCCAGGCGCACGCCGGTGATGACTTCGCGCACGGTGGATGCGCGCACCGGCGCCACGGTGTTCTTCAAGTGCGAGAATTTCCAGCGCATGGGCGCGTTCAAGTTTCGCGGCGCGTTCAACGCGCTGTCGCAGCTGACCCCGGAACAGAAGCGCGGCGGCGTCCTCTCCTACTCTTCGGGCAATCACGCGCAGGCCGTGGCGCTGGCGGGCACGCTGCTCGGCGTGAAGACCGTCATCATCATGCCGCAGGATGCGCCGCAGGTGAAGATTGTGGCCACACGCGGCTACGGCGGCGAGGTCATCACCTACGACGCGAAGACGGCCAAGCGCGAGGAACTGGCGGTGAACATGGCTAGAGAACGCAATCTGACTGTCATTCCACCTTACAACCATGCCGGCGTCATCGCCGGACAGGGGACCGCAGCGAAGGAACTGATCGAGGAGACCGGACCCTTAGACTATCTGCTCGTGCCCTGCGGCGGCGCGGGACTGCTCTCCGGCTGCGCCGTGGCGGCCAGCCACTGGTCACCGGGATGCAGAGTGATCGGTGTCGAACCCGAAGCGGGAGACGACGCCACGCGCTCGTTTCGCACTAAGACACTGCAAAGCTGCCACAACCCGGACACCATCGCCGACGGCGCGCGCACGCCCTCGCTCGGCAGCCTGACCTTCCCGCTGGTATTGCAGTATGTGCACGACATGCTGACGGTAAACGACACCGAGCTGCTGCGCAGCATGTTCTGGATCTGGGAACGCATGAAAATCGTGGCCGAGCCCACCGGCGTGCTCGCCGCCGCCGCTCTGCTCGAGGGCAAGCTCGATGGCCGGCACGACTACAAGGGCAAGCGCGTTGGCATCGTCATCTCCGGCGGCAACGCCGACATCAAGGCGCTGTGCCAGTTGCCTTGATGCGCGAGCTGCTTTTACAATTTGCATATAAATCATTGAGTTAAATAGCCAAACCAACATCCGCATGCGGCCCGGACGCACCTGTGCGCCCCTCTGGAAACCCGCAGAGCCCCCCGTTTCTGCGTGCTAAAATCAAGGCTTATCCACCCTCCGCAGACGGCACACCATGTCTTCGCTCAACAACAGCCTGGCCGCGATCGACGGCGAATTGTGGCAAACCATCCAGGCCGAGAATCTGCGCCAGGAAAACCACATCGAGCTGATCGCTTCCGAAAACTACGTCAGCCGCGCGGTGCTCGAAGC
>CAYNVY010000161.1:0-10644 GCA_964400745.1 uncultured Enterobacteriaceae bacterium
TGGAAGCGCGAAAACAGGGGCACGTCGTCGCGGTAGCGTTTCACCCGGTTCACGTTGTCCGGCATCACGTGCGCCATGAACTGCTGCGCCTGTTCGTAGATCGAGTCGGTGTCGATCAGAATTTCGCCGATTTCCGGGTTGAAGTAGTCGCGGATGGCGCGAATGACCAGGCTGCCTTCCTGGTAGATCAGGAACGCGCCTTTCTGGCTGCTGGAGGCTTCTTCGATCGCGTGCCAGAGTTGCAGCAGGTATTTCAGATCCCAGTCTAGTTCCTCGACCGAACGGCCGATGCCCGCGGTGCGCGCGATCACGCTCATGCCCTGCGGAACCGGAAGCTGGTCCATGGTGTCGCGCAGTTCCTCGCGATCCTCGCCCTCTACCCGGCGCGAAACGCCGCCGCCGCGCGGGTTGTTGGGCATCAGTACCAGATAGCGCCCGGCCAGGCTGATGAAAGTGGTGAGGGCGGCGCCCTTGTTGCCGCGCTCGTCCTTTTCCACCTGGACCAGCAGTTCCTGGCCTTCCTTGATCGCGTCCTGGATGCGGGCGCGACCGACGTCGACCCCGGCCTTGAAATAGGCGCGTGCGACTTCCTTGAACGGGAGAAAACCGTGGCGGTCGGTGCCGTAGTCGATGAACGCAGCCTCCAGGCTGGGCTCGACGCGGGTAATGACGCCTTTGTAGATGTTGCTCTTGCGTTGCTCTTTCGAGGCGGATTCGATGTCCAGGTCTATCAGTTTCTGACCATCGACAATGGCGACACGGAGTTCTTCCGCCTGTGTCGCATTAAACAGCATGCGCTTCATAAAATTATCACTCCTGCGCGCGCATGGGCAGGACAAACTTCGGGCAGGACAAACCTGGGCCTAAATGTTCAGGGGCTTAGCGATGCATTCCAGTCTTGTATGAAATATGGGAGTGGAAGGGGAATCGGTTGGGTCTGTCGAACTTGTCTCCGGCACGAATACCCGGAAAACCTCAATCTGCCGCTGCTTGCAGCGCGCCAAATCAATTACACTCTCGCTACTTCCGGTGAGCGATATTAACCGCATTACCCAGGGTTACGGCCTTCCGGGCCGCAAAACCGGGGACGTGTTCAGGTTTGAAAATGTCATTTCGACGCCACAAACCCTGTCCCGCGACTGAGCCAGTGAGAACATTATAAGCAAAATGAAGGGTTTAAGTAAAGTTTCCGTGAAGCTGGTGGAAATTGACTCTGAAACCGCGGGACAACGCGTCGACAATTTTCTGCTGAAAGTATGCAAAGGCGTGCCCAAGAGCCATATTTATCGCATCCTCAGAAGCGGGGAGGTGAGAGTCAACAGCGGGCGCGTGGACGCGACCTACAAATTGCAGGACGGCGATCGCGTGCGCATCCCGCCTTTGCGCCTGGGCGCGAAGGCGGCGCCGTCCAAACCGCCGGCCTTCGATCTGCCCATCGTGTACGAGGACGATGGCCTGATCGCCCCCAACAAGCCCGCCGGCCTGGCGGTGCACGGCGGCAGCGGCATCAGCTACGGCGTGATCGAACAGCTGCGGCTGGCGCGACCGCAGGCGAAATTCCTCGAACTGGTGCACCGGCTGGACCGCGACACCTCGGGCCTGCTGCTGCTCGCCAAGAAGCGCTCGGTGCTGACGGCCATGCATGAATTGATCCGCAACGGCCAGATGGACAAGCGCTACCTGGCGCTGGTCCCGGGAGTATGGCCGGCGGGCAAGCAGCACGTGAAACTGAAATTGCAGCGCCATGTCACCGGGGTCGGCGAGCGCCGCGTCAGCGTGGACGACGACGGGCAGGAAGCGCACACCGTATTTGAACTGGAGCGGGCCTGCGGCGACTACAGTCTCTTGCAGGCGCAGCTCAAGACCGGACGCACGCACCAGATCCGGGTGCATTTGTCGCATCTTGGGTTTCCCATCGTGGGCGACGACAAGTACGGTGACTTCGAATTGAACAAGCGCCTGGCCAAACAGGGCCTGAAACGCATGTTCCTGCACGCTTGGAGGCTTGCGTTCGCGCACCCGGTGAGCGGAGACAGGCTGAAACTCGAGGCGCCGTTGCCGCGGGAGCTTGAGAATTTTATATCCAACCCAACATAGAGATTTCATGCCAAAACGATTTGAACTGCTGGTTTTCGACTGGGACGGAACCCTGATGGATTCGGCGGCGGCCATCGTCGCCAGCATTCAGCAAAGCTGCGCCGATCTCGGCCTGCCGATGCCGACGCGCGAGCGCGCCTCGCATGTGATCGGACTGGGCCTGAAGGATGCACTGTCCTATGCTGTGCCCGAATTGCCCCGCAGCGACTACGGCAAACTGGCGGAGCGCTACAAGTATCACTTTATGGCGCGCGATCCGGATATCGAACTGTTTGCCGGTGTGCGCGAAATGCTGATCGAACTGAAGGAAAGCGGGCACATTCTGGCGGTCGCCACAGGCAAGAGCCGGGCGGGGCTGAACCGCGTGCTCGAGGGAACGCAGCTAAAGCCGCTTTTCGATTCATCGCGCTGTGCCGACGAAACGCATTCCAAGCCGCACCCGGCCATGCTGCAGGAACTGATGCAGGAATTGCTCATCGCCCCGGAAGCGACGCTGATGATAGGCGATACCACGCACGACCTGCAGATGGCGGTGAGCGCGGGCGTGGCGGGGCTGGGGGTGAGCTACGGCGCGCATCCGCGGGACAGCCTCACGGCGCTCAATCCGCTCGCCTGCATCGACGCCCCCCAGGATCTGGCGCCGTGGCTGAAGAACAACGCCTGAGCGGCCCGGGCGCAGGTTTTGCCGGGGATGGCGCGCAATTGATCTGCGCCAGCGAGGAACTCGCGGAGCGCGGCGACGGCGTGCGCTTCGAAATCGGCCGACAGGGCGAGAGCATCGCCGCGTTCGCCATACGCCACGATGGGCAGGTGCGCGCCTACGTCAACCGCTGCGGTCATATCGCCGTGGAACTGGACTGGAAGGAGGGGAAGTTTTTCGATGCCGACGGAGTGTATTTGATATGCTCGACTCACGGCGCGCTATATGCGCCGGAGAGCGGCGCGTGCCGCGGCGGCCCCTGCCGCGGCGCAAGCCTGATCGTTCTGGATGCGTTCGAGGCCGGCGGCAAGGTCTATGTGAAAGCGAAAGGTTGAGGCGATGGCGGAACCGGAAAAGAACTGGGAGCGGGAAACATTGGAAAAACTGGCTTTTGCCTCGCTGGCGGAGCAGCGCAAGGCGCGCCGCTGGGGTATTTTTTTCAAGCTACTGACCTTGGCCTACGTCACGTTCCTGATCGTGATGCTGTTCGAGTGGCAAGGCGACGGCGACATGATGGCCGATGGCAAGCACACGGCGCTGATCGAACTCGACGGGGTCATAGACGCCAAAGGCGAGGCCAGCAGCGAAAAGATCAACAGCGCCCTGCAAAGCGCGTTCAAGGACAAGGGAACGCAAGGGGTCATCCTGCGCATCAACTCTCCCGGCGGCAGCCCGGTGCAATCGGGCATCATCAACGACGAAATCGGGCGCTTGCGCGGTGTCTATCCCAATATTCCGCTGTATGTGGTGGTGGAGGACGTTTGCGCCTCGGGCGGCTATTTTGTCGCCGCCGCGGCCGACAAAATCTACGTCAACAGGGCGAGCCTGGTCGGTTCCATCGGCGTGCTCATGGACGGGTTCGGATTCACCGGCGGCATGGAAAAGCTGGGCGTGGAGCGCCGCCTGCTCACGGCAGGCGAGAACAAGGGTTTCATGGACCCGTTTTCGGCGGTCGATCCGCAACAGAGGGAATACGCGCTCGGCATGCTGAAAGACATACACCAGCAGTTCATCGCGGTGGTGAAGAAGGGCAGGGGTACCCGGCTGAAGGACGATCCGGATTTGTTCAGCGGCCTCGTATGGACCGGGCAAAGAGCGGTGGAACTCGGCCTGGCCGATGGTTTCGGCAGCGTCGAATCGGTTGCGCGCGACGTGATCAAAGCGGAGTCCATCATCGACTACACCCGTAAATCCAACCCGGTGGAGCGCATCGCCAAGCGCTTTGGCGCGGCCGCTGCGCAAAGTTTCGCCGACTTTACGCTGCGCGAAAGCGTCCGGCTGCGCTAGCCAACTGCACCTTCGCCTAAGCAGCCAGCAGCAGAAACAGCGCCGGCCGGCGGTCGAGTCCGGGTGGCGCCTTGCGCCAGGTAGCGATGTTCTGGGTGCGGATGTCTTCCCCGGCAAGGGTGATATCGGCCGCGATGCAGAGCAGGGTGGCATCTGCGCAGACGCCGAGAATGCCGCGCAGCAGTTTCTCATTGCGGTAAGGCGTTTCGATGAAGATCTGCGTCTGTTTCAACCGGCGAGACTGCTTTTCCAAATCGCGCAAAGTCCTTTCCCGCTCGATATCGGCCACAGGAAGATAGCCGTGGAAAGCGAAACTCTGGCCGTTCAGCCCCGATGCCATGAGCGCAAGCAGAATAGAGGAAGGCCCGACCAGGGGAACCACGCGGATGGCGTGCTGATGCGCATAGCGCACCAGCTTCGCGCCGGGGTCGGCGACGCCCGGGCAACCGGCCTCCGACATGACGCCGACATCGTGGCCCGCGAGCAGCGGCGCCGCCAGCGCCGCAACGGCTGCGTCCGGCGTATGCTCGTTGAGCGCATCGATGTTCAATTCCTGCAAGGGCTTGGCCGTGCCGACCTGCTTCAGATAAGCGCGCGCCGATTTCGGATTCTCGACAATGAAATATTCGAGCTTGCGCACGCACTGCTGAACTTCCTGCGGTATGACTGCAGCCAGCCGACTTTCGCCCAGGGTGACCGGAACCAGATACAGGGTGCCGGTTCCCGCTCCGTGCGTTCCGCTCACAGCACGCTCACGCCCAGTTCCGCCAGCATCTCGGTCAGCGCGATCAAAGGCAATCCGATCAACGCGTTGGGGTCCTCGCCGCGCATTTCGGCGATCAGCACGATGCCCAAGCCTTCGCAGCGCGCGCTGCCGGCGCAGTCATAGGGCTGTTCGCGCTCCAGGTAGCGCTCTATCTGTTCGTCGCTGTAAGCGCGAAAGCGCACGCAGTAAGGCACGACGCGGGTCAGGGTGCGGCCGCTGGCCGCGTGGTGCAGGCACAGGGCCGTATGAAATACCACCTCCTTGCCGCGCATGGCCTTGAGCTGGCGCACCGCGTTGGCATGGTTTCCGGGCTTGCCCAGCGGCATGCCCTCGAGTACCGCCACCTGGTCGGAACCGATGACGATCGCCTGAGGAAAGCGGCCGGCCACAGCCCTGGCTTTGGCTTTGGCCAGGCGCAGGGAAGTCGCCTCGGGCGGCTCAGCCGGCAGCGGGGTTTCGTCTACGTCCGGCGCCGCGACGTCGAAGGGCAGGCCAAGTCGCGCCAGTAGCTCGCGCCGGTATTTCGAGGTGGAAGCGAGAATGATTGGATAGTGGGCTTGCATATGGGGCCGGATTTAACCATGGAATTGCGCGAATTTGCGCAACAAAACGCCGCCTGACCTTGCTGAACCTGCTAGCGGCAATGCTCGGAGACCCGCTGTTCCAGGCGCACGATCGTGGCGTTGTGCTCGGCGTCGCTGTGCCACACGCGCTCACCTTTCTCGTCCAGGTGGAACGACCCGCGCGCCGATTTGTACAGGGCAAGGCGGTCACGCGCCTGTTTGCACGTTTCGCGCTGTGAGGCTTCCCGCTTCTGGTTCCTGGCCTCGGCCTGTTCCGCCTTGATGCGCCGCTTGTTGAATTCGATCTCCTGTTCCTTCCAGTCGGGCGGTGCAGTCTTTCCCGGCGCCGGCGCGGGGTTGCTCAGGCGCTGTTCCACTTCATTGGCCTTTCTTCCCTGCGGAGGGCGCTCGCCGTAGTGGGTTACGCCTTTTTCGTCCACCCATTTGTAGACCTGGGCAGCGGCCGGAGCGAGCAGCGCCCAAATCAGGCAAATCCGCAGCAAGGTGTTGAAAATTTTGTTTTTCCTTTGACAGTGCCAGGCAAAAATAATATCATGCGCGCCTTATGTTGCAACCGGCGGCCATTGATGGCTTGGCGTTCGCACGCAACTCGGCGGTGCTTGAGGGGCGGCTTGGCCTGGAGTCATTGCCGCGGCTGGCCCAGTCCGGGTGTGCGGCCTCGGTCATCGATTTTGTCCTGACAGGCGAAATCAACGAGCGCGGCAGGCCGGGTTTGAGCTTGCTTGTGGACGGCAGTGTACGCTTGGAATGCCAGCGCTGCATGGGCAGTCTGGATTTGCCCCTGCACCTTGAGGCGCATTTGCAGTTGGCCTCCAGCGAAGCCGAAATGGCGGCTGCGGATGACGAGGTGGAACACGTATTGGCCGGGCGGGAGATGAACGTTGCCGCCCTGGTTGAAGACGAAGTGTTGCTCGCTTTGCCCATGGTGCCGAAGCACGAACGGTGCAGCGCAGCGGCGGACTTGGGAGGCTCGGCCAGGGAACCGGCGTTTCAAGGACTGGCCGCGCTGAAAAAGCGAAGTTCGAGTGAAGGCTGATGCGCGCAGCGCGTCTAGCCGGAACTAAATTGAATAGGTAAGGAGCACAGACATGGCAGTTCAGCAGAACAAAAAATCGCCCTCGAAGCGCGGCATGCATCGGGCGCACGATTTTCTCACCACCCCGCCCCTGGCGGTCGAGCCGACCACCGGCGAAGCGCATCTGCGCCACCATATCAGCCCCAGCGGCTATTATCGTGGCAAGAAGATCATCAAGTCCAAAGGCGAATAGGCGCGCTCGGCGCTTCGCGAACGGGCGGTGCCCCGTTTGCCCGGCAGCAGGCCGGTTTGATCACCACTAAATGGAAACGACGGTAGCCATCGATTGCATGGGGGGCGACCACGGCCCCCGTGTGACGGTCCCTGCCGCCCTGGCTTTTCATAAGGCGCATCCGCGCGGCAACATCATCCTGGTAGGACTGCAGGAATCGATCGAAGCCGAGTTGCGCGCCCACCGTGCCGCCCCTGGCCCGCATTTGCGCGTGCACAATGCGAGCCAGGCGATAGAAATGGACGAAGCACCCGCTTCGGCGCTGCGCGGCAAGAAGGATTCGTCCATGCGCGTCGCCATCAATCTGGTCAAGCTCGGCGAGGCGCATGCCTGCGTCAGCGCCGGCAACACCGGCGCGCTGATGGCCATCGCGCGCTTCGTGCTCAAGACCCTTCCCGGAATCGACCGCCCCGCCATCGCCGGAATCATGCCCACCATCAAAGGAGAGGCCTACATGCTCGACCTGGGCGCGAACGTGAACTGCACCCCCGAGCATCTGTTGCAGTTCGCCATCATGGGGTCTACCCTGGTTTCAGCCATGCAGCACAAGGAGCGCCCCAGCATCGGCCTGCTCAATATCGGCGAAGAAGAGATAAAGGGCAACGAGGTTGTGAAGCAGGCGGCGGAATTGCTGCGCGCGAGCGGCCTCAACTTCTACGGCAATGTCGAGGGCGACGACATCTTCAAAGGCACCACCGACGTGGTGGTATGCGACGGTTTCGTCGGCAATGTCGCGCTCAAGACCGCCGAGGGTCTGGCGAAGATGCTGCGCACTTTCCTCACCGAGGAATTCAAGCGCAACTGGTTTACCTACCTTTGCGGCGCGCTCGCCACACCCGTCCTGTCGGCGTTCAAGCGACGCGTGGACCCGGGCCGGTACAACGGCGCCAGCCTGCTCGGCCTGAAGGGCATCGTGGTCAAGAGCCACGGCTCGGCCGACGTGTTCGCCTTTCAGAACGCGATCGAGCGCGCATTCTGCGAAGTGCGCGAAGATGTGCTGCAGCGAATTTCCCAACGCCTGGAGGCAGCGGGCCAAGACAGAGTGAGAGCGGCTTGATCTATTCCCGAATCGTCGGCTCGGGCAGCTATCTGCCGCACAGCCCCGTCACCAACGCCGATCTCGAGCGGCGCATGGACACCTCCGACGAGTGGATACGCTCGCGCACCGGAATTCGCCAGCGCTATCTGGCGCAGGAGAGCGAAACGTCCAGCAGCCTCGCCCTGGAGGCGAGCAAGGCCGCGATCGCCAGCGCCGGCATCGCCGCCGGAGACATCGACCTCATTATTCTTGCCACCTCCACGCCGGATTTCATTTTTCCCAGCACCGCCTGCCTGCTGCAGGCCAAACTGGGCATCAAGGGCGGCCCGGCCTTCGACGTGCAGGCGGTATGCAGCGGGTTCGTGTATGCGCTGGCCACTGCGGACATGTACCTCCGCTCTGGGCAGTACCGATGCGCCCTGGTGGTCGGCGCGGAAGTGTTTTCCCGCATCCTCGACTGGAAAGACCGCGGCACCTGCGTGCTGTTCGGCGACGGCGCCGGCGCGGTCATACTGAAGGCGGACACCCGGCCCGGCATCCTGGCAAGCGCCCTGCATGCCGACGGCAGCTACGCCGGCATCCTTTCGGTTCCGGGCAGCGTAGGCGGAGGCAAGGTAACGGGCGATCCGTTCCTGCGCATGGACGGGCCGGCGGTGTTCAAGTTTGCCGTGCGCGTGCTGGACGAGGTGGCGCGCGAGACGGTGGAAAAATGCGGGCTGCAGATCGGGGACATCGACTGGCTGATTCCGCACCAGGCCAATCTGCGCATCATGGAGTCGACCGCGAAGCGCCTGGGCCTGCCGCCGGAGAAAGTGATCGTGACCGTGGATGTGCACGGCAACACTTCGGCCGCCTCTGTGCCCCTCGCCCTCGATACGGGCTTGCGCGACGGCCGGATCAAACCCGGTCAAAAAGTCATGCTGCAAGCGGTGGGCGGCGGATTCACCTGGGGTGCGGTGCTGGTGCAATTTTAATTCGACATTGAGCCTGAATCGATGAAACTCGGAATCGTATTTCCCGGACAGGGATCGCAGTCGGTGGGCATGATGCAGGCCTATGGCGACATGCCCGTAGTGCGCGAGGTGATTGCCGAAGCTTCGGACGCGCTCGGCCAGGATCTCGGAAAATTGATGGCCGAAGGGCCGGCGGAGCAACTCGGCCTGACAGTGAATACGCAACCTGTCATGCTCACGGCAGGGTACGCCGCGTATCGCGCCTGGCTGGGCCAGGGCGGCGCCGAACCGGCAGTGCTGGCCGGACACAGCCTGGGCGAATACACGGCGCTGGTAGCCGCCGGAGTCGTGTCGTTTCGCGACGCGCTGCCGCTGGTCCGTTTTCGCGCGCAGGCGATGCAGGAAGCGGTGCCTCAGGGGCAGGGCGCGATGGCCGCGATCATGGGACTGGACGAAGACGCCGTGCGCACGGCCTGCGCCGAGAGCGCGCAGGGCGAGGTCGTGGCTGCGGTGAATTTCAATACGCCGGGCCAGGTGGTGATCGCCGGCCACGCCGCGGCGGTAAAGCGCGCGTGCGACGCGGCCAAGGCCAAAGGCGCCAAGCGTGCGCTGCCCCTGCCGGTGAGCGCCCCGTTTCATTCCGCCTTGATGCAACCGGCGGCGGAGCGCCTGCGGCAATACCTGGAGCACGTCGCGTTCAGTGCGCCGCAGATCCCGGTGATCAATAATGTCGACGTGGCGAGCTATGGCGAACCGGCACAAATCAAGGATGCGCTGGTGCGCCAGGCTTACCATCCGGTGCGCTGGGTGGAGACGATACGCGCGTTCGCCGCGCAGGGTGTCACCCACGTCGCAGAATGCGGACCGGGAAAGGTGCTGGCCGGCATGACCAAGCGCATCGAGGGCAGCCTGGGATCGATCGCGCTTGCCGACCAGGCCAGCGTCACGCAAGGCGTAGAACAGATGAAAGGGGCTTGATCATGCTTCAGGGGCAAATCGCACTCGTGACCGGCGCCACGCGCGGCATCGGCAGATCCATAGCGCTCGGCCTGGGAATGCAGCGCGCCACGGTGATCGGCACGTCGACCTCGGAAGGCGGCGCCAAGGCGATCACCGACTTTCTCGCCGAATCCAAGCTCGGCGGGAAAGGCGCGGTGCTCGATGTCAACGACGGCGCCGCCATCGAAGCGCTGGTGGCGCAGATCGAGAAGGAATACGGCGTCCCCGGAATTCTCGTCAACAACGCGGGCATCACCCAGGATAATCTGGCCATGCGCATGAAGGAAACCGAATGGGACGCCGTGATCGACACCGATCTGAAATCGGTGTTCCGGCTGTCCCGCGCGGTGCTGCGCGGGATGATGAAGGCACGCGCGGGCCGCATCGTCAATATCACTTCGGTGGTCGGAAGTTCGGGCAACCCCGGGCAAATCAATTACGCCGCGGCCAAGGCAGGCATTGCCGGAATGACGCGCGCGCTGGCGCAGGAAATAGCCAGCCGCAACATCACGGTGAACTGCGTCGCGCCGGGCTTCATCGATACCGACATGACGCGCGCGCTGAACGAGCAGCAGCGCGGGGCGATCCTCGGCCGAATACCGCTTGCCCGCCTGGGCAAACCCGAGGACGTGGCCGCCGCGGTCGTGTTTCTTGCCTCGCCCCAGGCCGGCTACATCACCGGCACCACGCTTCATGTCAACGGCGGCATGTACATGGCGTGACGGTCGAAATTTTTGGAAAACGTTCGCGTATGAATTTTGGTAAAATGCAGGGCTGTTTTCGCAGCCAAAAATCAAAGGAAGGAGATTCAAATGGAAAAGGTTGAACAGCGGGTCAAGAAAATCGTAGCCGAGCAGTTGGGCGTAAACGAGGCGGAAATAAAAAACGAATCCTCCTTCATCGATGACCTGG
>CAYNVY010000162.1:0-10580 GCA_964400745.1 uncultured Enterobacteriaceae bacterium
GACCACCCCTGTTTTTGCACTACGGGCGCTTTTGCACATAACTCGGCACACTACCAATCGCGTTGTGTGGCGAGACGCACAGACCGACGCCGCCGGAAAGCGCATCTTCGCGCTCTCACAATGCTGCATCCCGTACTTCAACCGCAATTCCCGCGCACACCATTGGCGGCCACTCTTCAAGGAAAATCAAATGAGAACACTCGACAATCGCCCAAAATCCGGATTTCTGGGATGGGTGATGGCATCACTATTGGCGCTGCTCGTCGCTGGATGCGGCAGCAGTGGGGGAGGCGGCGATGCCAGCCCGGCAGCGGGTACGGGTACGCTCGGCGTTTCTCTGACCGACGCGCCAGCGTGCGGCTTCGACAAAGTGTATGTCACTGTCGTCAAAGTACGCGCGCACCAAAGCAGCAGTGCCTCCGACACCGACGCCGGCTGGGCCGACATTACGCTGAACCCGGCACGCAAAATCGACTTGCTCAGCCTGACCAACGGCGCACTCAACAGCCTGGGCGAAACGCCGCTGACAGCGGGGCATTACACGCAGTTGCGCCTGGTGCTGGACCCGAACACCTCCGTGGGCCTGGCGAACTCCGTTGTTCCTACTGGCGGTATCGAGACCCCCCTGGTTACCCCGAGCGCAGTGCAAAGCGGAATCAAGCTGGTCAACGAATTCGACGTGGCAGCCGGACAACGTGTCGACTTATTGCTCGATTTCGACGCCTGCAAGTCCATCGTGAAGCGCGGCAACGGAACCTATGCGCTGAAGCCCGTGGTCAAAGTCATCCCCTTCGTGCTCAACGGAATTGACGGCTACGTCGATCTCGCGCTGATCGGCAGCACCGTCATGGTGACGGCGCAGCAGAATGGCGTGATCGTTCAGACCACCGCGCCGAACACGCAAACCGGCGAATTCTTCCTTGGCCGCCTCGTGCCCGGAAACTACGACGTCGTTGTCACGGCCGACAACCGCGCGACGGCAGTAATTGCCGCCGTGCCGGTCCCAACCACGACCAGTGTCACGATCGTCAGTAACAACGTCACGCCGATCGCACTGCCGGTGTCTGCCACCCGTGTCATCAGCGGCACGCAAACCCTGAACCCGCTCAGTTCGACTACCGCCGCTTTTGTGACGGCGAAGCAATCCCTCGCTACCCCCCCGACCGTCGCGGCTCCGATCGTAACGGCGAAGCTCGTGGCCGCGGATGATTTGTCTCCGTTCGGCTATTCGCTGACCTTGCCCGTTGGTGCGCCGATGCTCGGTCAGTACAGTGCGACGCTGCCGATCGTGCTGCTTGCACAGGCTGGCGTAGCCGGCAAATATACCGTTGAAGGATCCGCGATTGGCTACACGACCCAGACGGTGAGCAGGGATGTATCCGCGGCGGATGCAACGCAAATCTTCACGTTGACGCCGTAATTCATGTCGCCTCCCGATCACAATCATCGGAGGCGACATCGAACCGCCAAAATTGCTCCCACCCGCCAAGCGCTACTATTCCATTTCCTTCAGCGTTTGGCGGATTCCTGCCCTCGGCTATGTTCATTTCCAGAGGCCGACTTCTGTGCCCGGCTCGGTGGGCAAGAGCCCATGCCGATCACCATCTTGACTAGACAATACTCACTCAAAAGATAGGGAAGCCCGTCACTGCTCGTCAGCCTGGATGCCCGCCGCCCGGATGACGGCGGTCATCTTCGGAATGCCGGCCTGCAGCATGCGGGTGAAGTCTTCCGGGCTGCCGGCCGCCGCCTGGAACCCCATGTCGTGCAGACGCTTCTGCATCTCCGGCGCCTGCAGCGCGCGAACCACCGCAGCGTTGAGCCGCATGACGGTCTCCCGCGGCGTCCCGGCAGGCGCGACGATGCCGTTCATGCCGGAAGCATCGACGGATGGATATCCCGCCTCGGCGAACGACGCTACGCCGGGGAAGATCTCCAGTCGTTTGGAACCAGTCACCGCGAGAGCGCGGAACCGCCCCGAATCGATATGTCCTTTTGCCACGCCGGGCACGAAAAATCCCATCGTCGTCTGACCACCGAGCAGGTCGTTAATTTGCTGGCCCGCGCCCTTGTACGGCACGTGGAGGATGTCGATCGCGGCCGCGGTGCGCAACTGCTCGCCCGCGAGATGCGTCCCGCCCCCCCGGCCCGCGGAGCCGAAGCTCAGTTTCCCTGGGTCGGCCTTGGCCAACGCCAGCAGTTCGGCCAGGCGCGTGGCTTTTACCTCGGGGTGCACGCACAGCACCAGCGGCGAGGTGGCCACCATGACGACGTGAACGAAATCCTTCAGGGTGTCGTAAGGCAGCTTGCTGTACAGGCCGGGGTTCGAAACGAAGGCGGCATCGATCATGCCTATCGTCTGGCCATCCGGTGCGGCCCGGGCCACGATCTGGGTACCGATGGTGCTGCCGGCGCCGGGCCGATTGTCCACGATCACCTGCTGGCCGAATTCGGCGCCGATGGCAGGCGCCAGCAGCCGGGCGAGCGTGTCGGTGCCGCCTCCGGGGACGTAGGGCACGATCATGCGTATCTGCCCGCCTGATTGTGCGTGCGCGGTCCCGATTGCGATGAGCGCGAGCGAACTGAAGACGGCGATCAAGCTGCGGATATTCATGGAATTCCTATTTCTTCACAATGCGATTGCGCAAGATTCCGATTTTTTCGACTTCCATTTCCACGACATCGCCGGGGTTCAGGTACTTGCCGTGCTCCTGCCCCGATCCGTCGCCCACCGTGCCGGAACCGATGAGCTCTCCGGCATGCAGTGTTTCGCTTTTCGAGATGTGATGGATCATGTCCTCGAACTTGTGGTGCATGTCGGACAGCGTGCCGCGCGAGCGGAACTCGCCGTTGATGCGCACCGTCATCTGCAGGTTGTAAGGATCCGCAATCTCGTCGGCGGTGACGATCCACGGACCGATAACGTTGCCCGTGTCGAAATCCTTGCCTTTCGCGGGCCCAAGCCCGACCACCATCTCCCGGTTCATGGCGTCGCGCGCGGACATGTCGTTGAAGATCGTGTAGCCGAAGATGTGCTCGCGCGCCGCCGCCTTGGAGATATCCCGCCCGGTCCTGCCCACGATCATGCCCATCTCGAGCTCGTAGTCGAAGAACTCGCAGTAGGGCGGCCACTCGATGTCGGTTTCGGTGCCGATCACGGAGAACCGGTTGCCCTTGAAGTAGATCGGCTGGTCGTACCAGACCTGGGGCGGTGTGCAGATGCCGTCTTCGATGCCCTTGCGGATCGTCGCTTCCGGATCCGGCGTCTTCTGGGCGCGCAGCTTGAGGTTGGCGAGGCGCGCCTGGCGAAAGAGTTTCTCCGAGACCAGGCAATCCCGGATCTGCATCGGCACGGGCAGGGGTGCGAGCAGTTTCACCTGGCCGAGCTCCAGCACTGCCGCAGCGGGCGCGCCCGCTTCCGCTTCCCGGGCCTGGCGCAGGCCGGCCGCACCGCTGTCGATGAGCGCTTGCATGCTGGCGAAGGCGCCATGCTCGTGGACAGCCGCAAGGTCGACGATGCGCTGCAGGTCGGCGGCAACAGCACCGATGCGTTGTCGTCCCAGGTGTTCGAAAGTCGCGAGTTTCATGCTGAAATTATAGCCGACAACAAGGCGCGTTCCGCTGGGACCCGCCGGGGGCGCGTCGGTGCCGGCGAGGCAGGTTCAAGCCACGCCGAGATAAGCCTGGCGTATATAGTCGTCGGCGGCGAGCTCCGCGCTGGAGCCCTCCCGGCCGACGCGGCCGTGCTCCAGCACGTAGACGCGGTCGGCGATGCGCAGCGCCGACTGTGCGTCCTGCTCCGCCATCAGGATGGCGGTGCCCCGCTTTTGGATGCGCTTGATCGCGCCGAATATTTCCATTTTCAGCCGGTGCGCGATGCCGACCGAAGGCTCGTCGAGCAGCAGCAGCGACGGCTTGCCCATCAGCGCGCGGCCGATCGCGACCATCTGCTGCTGCCCCCCGGAGAGGGTGCTCACGACCTGCGCGCCGCGCTCTTTGAGGATGGGGAACAGTTGGTAGACTTCGGCCAGTTCGGCATCGATGACGGCTCTGTCGTTCTGCAGATACGCACCGAGCATCAGGTTCTTGAGCACCGTCAGTTCCGGGAACAGACGCCGCCCTTCCGGGCAGTGGCAGACGCCCATGCCGACCACCTCGTGTGCGGCGTGGCGCTGCAGCGACTCGCCGCGCAGTTCCAGCGTGCCGGTCGACGCTTGGGCGCGCGAGATGGCCTTGAGCAAGGTCGATTTCCCGGCCCCGTTGGGCCCGAGCACGGCCACGAATTCGCCCTCGGCGATGCGCATCGAAATATTTTCCAGCGCGACCGCCTTGCCGTAGGCGACCGACAGATCGCGAATCTCAAGCAGCATCGGCGTGCTCCTCGGTCTGCTCGTCGCCGCGGCCGATATAGGCTTCGACCACGGCCGGGTGGCGCACGATGTAATCGGGCACGCCCTCGGCAATGATCTCGCCGAAGTCCAGCGCGATCACACGCCCGACCAGACGCATGAACTCATGCAGCTTGTGCTCGATGAGCAATACCGTAAGGCCCTGTTCGGCGTGCACGCTGCGAATCAGCGCAGACAAGTCCGCGATTTCCCCGCTGCCCAGGCCGGCGAACGGTTCGTCGAGCAGCAGCAGCGCCGGTTTCGCCGCCAGCGCGCGCGCGATTTCCAAGCGGCGCTGATCTCCATAGGACAGGGTTTCAACCGGAAATTGCGCCTTTTCGGCCAATCCCACCTGATCGAGCAACGCCAGCGCGCGCGCGTCCAGACCGGCGCGATCGGCGCTGTGCGCACCCAGGCCGCCGACGATGACGTTCTCGAACACGCTCATGCCGACGAAGGGGCGGCACAGTTGAAACGTGCGCGAGATGCCCAGGCCCGCGATGCGATAGGGCGCAAGGCCGCCCAGGGAACGGCCTTTGAACAGAACGCTGCCGCTGTCGGGCAGAATGAAACCGGTGAGCAGATTGTACAGCGTGGTCTTGCCCGCGCCGTTGGGGCCGAGTATGCCTACGATCTCGCCCGGCGCCAGCGAAAACGAAACGTCCTTGACCGCATGCAGGCCGCCGAAATGCTTGTTGAGCCCGGATACCTCGAGCAGCGCACTCATTCCGGCCTCGCGAATCTGGACCGCAGGCGCCGCCAGGTGGGCGCGATCAGGCCGTTGGGCAGGAAGAACAGAATCAGGATCAGCGTACAGCTGTAAATCATCAGGCGCCACTCGCCGAAATTGCGCAGCAGTTCGGTCAGCAGCACGAGCAGGATGGCGCCGCCGACAGGCCCGTAGATGCTCGCCATGCCGCCGACATACACCATGGTGATGATGGTGATCGAGGTGACCACGGCGAACAGCTGCGGCGCTACCTGCAGCTGGTAATGCGCGTAGATCGCGCCGCCGGCGCCGGCGAAGGCGGCGCTGATCATGAGCGATGCGATCTTGTAGAAGGTGACGTTTATCCCGGCCGCCTGGCAGGTGGCTTCGTCGCCGCGGATCGCGCGCAGGATCAACCCCCAGTGCGAGCGCGCGAGGGCCAGCAGCAAGGCCGTCACCAGCACCAGCGCCGCGAGGGCGAAGTAATAGAAGCCGAGTTGCGAGCGGATCAGCGGTTCGATGCCGTTGATGCCTTCCTCGCCGCCGGTATGCTCCCAGAAGATCAGCATCAGTCGCTGCATGATGACCGCGCCGGAGAGCATGGCGAGCGCGAAGTAGGGGCCTTTGAGCCGCAGCGTAGGCAGGCCGATCACGAGGGCGAACACCATGGCCATGACCATCGCCGCCGGCAGGCTCCACCAGCCGCTGAGGCCGAACCCCGTATTCAGAAAGCCGGCGGTGTAGGCGCCGACGCCGATGAACAGACTGTGGCCGAAATTCTCGCGCCCGGTGAGGCCGGACATGAAATCCCAGCTCACCGCCCAGATGCCGTAGATCACGCTCACCGTGAGCACGCCGATCAGGTAGTTGCTGCCGGAGAGGAGCGGCAGCGCCGCCATGAATGCGACGAAGCCTGCTGCGCCGACGTAATCGATGCGTTTTCCGAACATATGCGCCTCAGAACGCCGCGCGCTTGCCGAACATGCCCGCGGGTCGAACCACCAGCATGAGCAAGGTCGCAAGCACGGATACGATCTCGGTCCAGGAGGTCGAGACGGTGTAGCCGACGATGGTCTCGGCATAACCGAGCATCAGCGCCGCGAGGATGCTACCCGGGATGGACCCGAGTCCGCCGACCACCACGATGGCGAAGGCCTTTACGATAGGCAGCAGCCACATGGTCGGCTGCACGGTCAGGAAGGGGCCGGCAAGTATCCCGGCTGCCGCCGCCAGCGCAGCCGAGATCGCCATCACGATGGAGAAGATGCGATCGCTCGGAATCCCCATGTACTTGGCCGCTTCGGGATCTTGCGATATGGCGAGAATCGCCGAACCCAGCCGCGTGAACTGAATGAAGCTCCACAGCAGCGCGATCAGCACCACCCCTACGCCCAGCGCAAGCAGCCTCTGCCCGCCGACGTCGACCCCGCCGATGGTGAACTTGGTTTCGACGAAGGCCGGTACGTTGCGGTACTCGGAACCGAAGGTCAGGAACATCGCCTGCTCGACGACCAGCGCGACCGCGAGAGTGATCATCAGCACCGCGAGCTGGGAGCTGCGCATCGGCCGCACCAGGACGCGCTCGACGAATACGCCAAACACCGCCACCAGCGCGATCGAGAGCACCGCCGCGGCAGGCAGGGGCAGCTTGAGTTGCGCGGTGAAGAAATAGGCGCCGTAAGCGCCCAGCGCATAAAACGAACCGTGCGCCAGGTTGAGTATCCGGGCGACGCCGAAAATCAGCGTGAATCCGACCGCGAGCATGGCGTAAATGGCGCTGCTTACCGCGCCGACGATCAATATCTCGAGCAAGGCAGCCCCCGTTTGAACTTAGGCGTGGTCCGCGGTTGCGGGCGCGAGCACCGGCAACCGCGGACGATTCTTCAACGAAGGCGCTATTTCTTGATCCAGGCCGGGTAGACGAACTCGGCGGTGCGCATGCTCTTCGGGTAGACCACTTCGCGCGCGCACTTGTCGCGCCACTGTGCCAGGAGATAGGCCGGTCCCTTAAACGTCGCCGTGCCCGGCTTCACATCGTGCAATTCGTCGAACTGGATGATCCCCGGAATCCCGGTATAGCTGGTCTTCTCCAGTTCCTTGATCACGGCGCCCGCTTCAGTGGTCTTCGCACGCTGTACCGCCTCGGCGTAAATGTAGACCGAGTCGTTGGCGCCGAAGGCGGTGTATACCGGCGAGCGCGTGGTGCGCTTCCTGAACTCGTCGAAGAACGGAATGGTCTTCGGCGTGATCGGCGCGCGCACGGCGAAATTGACCGCCATTTCCCCGATCGACTTGCCGCCGATGCGCTCGCAGAAATCGCCGTCCATGCTCTTCACGTCGATGCCGCCGTAGGGCATGGGAAAGCGCGAGTCGTGCCACTGCTTGGCGAACACGTCGCTCGATGCGTGCGACAGGATGACGATCAGGTACTGCGCGCCCGAATCCTTGACCTTGGAGAACAAGGGCGAAAAATCGGAAGTCTGGGAGTCGAAATATTCGGTCATGCGCACGTCCACGCCCGCCGCCGCCGCCCCTTTCTGCAGCAGCGGCGCCAGGCCCTGCACCCAGGTGGCGTTTTCGCCGACGATGGCGATCTTGCTGATGCCGAGTTCGCCTTTGACGAAAATGCTGATGTAGTTGGTCAACTCGCGCGCCTGATGCCCCGAGTGCAGCGGCCCGACGCGGAAGATGTATTTGTAATTTTCGTAATCGGTCTTCACCTTGGCGGTGATCGCGGGCGAGGCCGCGCCGACGCCGAGATAGATGGTCTTGGCGGCGGAGATATGCGGCAACTGCGCTAGCGTCACGCCGCTGGTGTAGCCGCCGATCAGCACGTCGACTTTCTCGTCGGCGGTCAGCTTCTTGATCGCGCTGATGCCGGTTTCCGGATTTTCGGTTTCGTCGGCCACGACCATTTCGAGCTTGCGCCCGAGCACGCCGCCTTTGGCGTTGAGGTCGTCGATCGCCATCTTGATCGCGTCCTGCGTATCACGCC
Source organism: uncultured Enterobacteriaceae bacterium (assembly GCA_964400745.1). Taxonomy (GTDB): domain Bacteria; phylum Pseudomonadota; class Gammaproteobacteria; order Burkholderiales; family SG8-39; genus 2-12-FULL-64-23. The sequence continues at coordinate 8,093 of CAYNVY010000162.1, forward strand.
CGACCTGAAGCTGCATCGCGGCCGGCACGCCGATACGGATCGGCTTCGCCGTCTGCGCCAGGGCTGGCGCCGCCGCAAGCCCGGCTGCAACGCAAACCGTGGACAAGAAAATGCTGAAGTTTCTCATGAGGCCTCCTTTGGTTTCTCCAATCGGCGCAGCATCGGTCGGTGATCCGAGAACCGTCGGTGCGGTTCTTTCTATTGCCGACGCTGTCGCCGCTCGCAAGCGCGAGGCCCGAATCTAGCATGAAATCGAAACCGGTGCGCCGTATCGAGAGCGCGGTCTATTGCGGAATTTCGATGACCCGCTGCGACGCCAATTCGAGGACCTGTTCTTCCGCATAGCCGAGATGCACGGTGAGCAAGTCGCGCGTGTGCTGCCCGACGCGATACGGCGCCAAATAGCGCCCTCTGATGTGACGAAGAAAAAAAGACGGCCAAGCCGATCGGCTTGGCCGTCCTGATTGTTTCCGCGCAAACAGCCTATTTCTTCGTTTCGACGATTTGCAGCGGCCCGGTGTCGGGCGGCGGTGCGCGCCGCGGACGCGGTGCTGCCGCCACGGGCTGCGGCGCGGCAACCGGCTCTGGCGGCTTGACTTTGCCCGGATCGGTCTGGACCAGCACCAGTCCGCTTTGTTCCAGCGCCTTCTCGACATCGACGGCGGGCACTTCGACCGAGGGTGCAGGCGCGGCGGCCGGCTCGGCGCGCACCGGCTCCGGTGCGAAGACCTGTACCGGTTCCGGCGCAAGGACCGGCGCCGGCTGCACCACGGGTTCTGGCGCGGTCTGCACTGCTTCAACAGCGGGCAGCGGCGCCGAAATTTCGACGGGCGCCACCGGCACGAGGTGCGCTTCAGCCGCATCAGGCGTGACCACGGCCGCAGATATCGGCTCCTGCGCCACTTGCTGCTCCGGTGCCTGGGCCTGGATACTGCTCTCATTCTCGCGCTCCGCGCGCTCCGCCCGTGCTGCGTGCTCCGCCTGCTCGGCGCGCTCGCCGGTCTCTATATGTTCCCCGGTTTCGACGCGCTCGGTGCGCTCGCCGCGTTCGCCACGCCCGCGACCGCCACGGCCTCTGCGGCCACGGCTGCGCCCGGATTCGCCGCCTTCGGGGCGCTGCTCATCCTGCGGTCTGGCTTCGGCGCCAGGCTGTGCTTCGCCTTGTGCTTGGGCTTGCGCTCGCGGCGGGCGCTGCTCGCGCGGCTCGCGTGGTTCACGCGGGGGACGAGGCTCCCGCACTTCATTCGGGTCACGCGGCGCGCGCTCGGGGCGCTCGCCGCGGTTGCGCTCGGGACGCGGCTCGCGCGGCTCCGGCCGGTTGACTTCGCCCTGTGCCGGGCGGGCTTCGCCTTGCGCCGGACGCGCCTCTCGTCCCTCGCGACCATCTCTGCCTCCGCGTTCCTGCCGGTCGCGGCCGCCGCGGCCACCGCGGCCACCACGTTCACTTCGCTCGCCTCGTTCGCTGCGTTCGCCGCGCTCGCGCTGCGGTTCGCGCTTGGCGGGTTCGCGTCGCGACGGGCGGATGCCGCTGCTCGCTTCCGCCTCCACTTTCGGCGCATCGCCTTTCAACCAACCCATGATGCGCGAGATGATGCCAGGCTTCGCGGCTGCCTGCGCTTCGGCTTCGACCGGTTTCGGCGTGGATGCAGGCGCCGGCTCGCCCGGGGTGATGCCTTGCACCGCGGCCTGGACGCGAGCCGCTTTCGGCTCCATGCTGGCCAAGGGCTTGGACTCTTCTTCCGTCGGCATCTGCACCATGTTGTAGCTGGCGGGCAGGGGCTCGGCCTGGTTCAGATCGTCGTGGCGCAGGCGCGAAATCTGGTAATTGGGTGTGTCCAGGTGCGTGTTCGGGATCAGCACCACGTTGACCTTGAGGCGGGCCTCGACGCTGTGGATGTCGGTGCGCTTCTCGTTCAGCAGGAAAGTCGCCACGTCCACCGGAACCTGGGCGTGCACGGCGGCGGTGTTCTCCTTCATCGCCTCTTCCTGGATGATGCGCAGGATATGCAATGCGGTGGATTCTATGCCGCGGATATGGCCGATGCCGTTGCAGCGCGGGCAGGTGATGGTGCTGCCCTCGCCCAGCGAAGGGCGCAGGCGCTGGCGCGAGAGTTCCATCAGGCCGAAGCGCGAGATCTTGCCCATCTGCACGCGGGCGCGATCGAAGTGCAGCGATTCGCGTAGGCGCGTTTCCACCTCGCGCTGGTTGCGCTGCGACTCCATGTCGATGAAGTCGATGACGATCAGGCCGCCCAGGTCGCGCAAACGCAGCTGGCGCGCGATCTCTTCCGCCGCTTCGAGGTTGGTGCGGAATGCCGTTTCCTCGATGTCGCTGCCGCGCGTTGAGCGCGCCGAGTTGACGTCGATCGCGACCAGCGCCTCGGTGTGGTCGATGACCACGGCGCCGCCCGCGGGCAGGTTCACCTGGCGCGAATAGGCGGCCTCGATCTGGTGCTGGATCTGGACGCGCGAAACCAGGGGCACGTCG
>CAYNVY010000163.1:0-10421 GCA_964400745.1 uncultured Enterobacteriaceae bacterium
CGCTGGCGCAGCTGCGCAATGACCCGGATTGCCGCGCCGTGCTGCTCGCGGCCGAGGGGCCGGCCTTCTCCATCGGCGGCGACATGCGCCGCTTTCAGCGCGAAGGCGGCAGCGCAGAGGCGTTGCGCGCCTATTCGGCCGGGCTGGTCGGCAAGTTGAACGAGGCCATCCTGGCGCTGATCGATCTGCCGCAGCCGGTGGTCGCCGCGGTGCACGGTCTGGTCAGCGGCGGTTCCATCGGCCTGGTGCTCGCGGCGGACCTGGTCTATCTTGCGCCGCAAGCCGTGTTCAAAGCCCATTATGTGACCGCCGGGTTCAGTCCCGACGGCGGCTGGACCGCGCTTTTCGGGCGCGTCGCCGGCGTTCATCGCGCGGCCGCCGCGCTGCTGCACAACCGCAGCGTGCGCGCCGAAGAAGCGGTGGCCTGGGGGGTGGCCAACGAGGTGGTTGCCGCCGAAGATCTGCAGCAAACGGCCGCCGCCGCCGCGAGCCGAATGGCCGCTTTCCCGGCCGCCAGTCTGCGTTCCGCCAAACGCCTGCTGTGGGGCGATCGCGCGCAACTGGCCGCCGACCTGGAGGCCGAACGCAGGCGGTTTCTGGAATTGATCGTGCAGCCGGCGGCGATGCAGGGGGTCGATGGCTTCCTGCGCAATTTCCGCGATTACCCTGGTTCAGAAGATTAGGAGAGATTCATGCTCATCCCTGACTGGCTGGTCAAGCACGCGCAGCAGTTCCCGGAGAAGACGGCGCTGGTCGATTTGTTTTCCGGGCGCAAGGTGAGCTACGCCGAACTCGAGGAGCGGGCGAGCCGCTGCGCCGAATTCCTGCGCGGGCGCTGGGGCGTCAAGGCCGGCGATCGCGTCGCCGTTCTGGCGCACAGTTCGGCCGAGTACGTGGAGCTGCTCTATGCCTGCGGCAAGATCGGCGCGTTCATGGTCTGCCTCAACTGGCGTCTGTCGCCGGAAGAATTGCGCGGCATCGTGGAAGATGCGAAGCCCTCGGTTTTCATTTTCGGCGTCGAATTCGAGCAGACCGGGATGGCGCTCGCCGAGGAATTCGGCATCGGGCACCGCATGGTGCTGGGGGATGCGCGCGAAGGCGCCGTGTCCTACTCGGCCAGCCTTGCGAGCGCCTCCGGGGCGAGCGTCGTCATGCCCTGGAGACAGCACGACGACGTCTGGTACCTGCTGTACACCGCGGGCACCACAGGCAAGCCCAAGGGCGTGGTACAGACTTTCGGCATGGCCTTCACCAATGCGGTCAACGGCATGCTGGCCACCGGGATGACGCGCGAAGACACGCTGCTTTCGGTGCTGCCGTTCTTTCACACAGGCGGCCTCAACCTCTACATGAATCCGATGCTGATGTGCGCCGGCACAACGCTCATCATGCGCCAGTTCGACGTGGACAAGACCATGGACTTGCTTGAAGGCTGCGTCACGGTGATGTTCGGCGTACCCGCGATCTACCTGTTCCTGTCGCAGCACCCGCGCTTCGAGGCGGCGGATTTCTCCAGAGTGCGCAGCTGGGCTTGCGGCGGCGCCCCGATTCCGAAAGTCCTGCTGGAGAAATATCTCGCCAAGAACATCACCATCTGTTACGGCTTCGGCATGACCGAGACCGGGCCGACCGTGTTCCTCACCGACGAAGCGACGGCGCGCAAGAAGGTCGGAACCGTCGGCAAGCCGGTGATGTATGTGGAAGGCCGCATCGTGGATAGCGCCACGCGCAAGATCCTGGGGGCAAACCAGCGCGGCGAGTTGCTGCTGCGCGGCCCGGGGATCACGCCCGGCTATTGGAACAATCCGGAAGCTACGGCCAAGGCGTTCGAGGACGGCTGGCTGTGCACCGGCGACATTGCCTACTGCGACGACGAGGGCGACTACTATATCGTCGACCGCTCCAAGGACATGTACATCTCCGGCGGCGAGAACGTCTATCCGGCCGAAGTGGAGAACGTGCTGTTCCAGCTGGAAGGCGTTGCCGAAGCTGCGGTGATCGGCGTGCACGACGACAAGTGGGGCGAGGTCGGCAAGGCCATCATCGCCCTCAAACCCGGGGCCGAACTGAGCGCCGAATCCGTGATCGCCTATTGCAAGTCGCGGCTCGCCGGTTTCAAGACACCCAGACACGTGGAGTTCATCCCCGCATTGCCGCGCAACGCGGCGGGCAAGGTGGAGAAGCCACGGCTTCGGCGCGAGTTCGGGGACCGGGGGTGAATTCGGATCGGCGCGCGGGGTCTGGCGCTCGATATCAGCGCGTTCTGCTGCAGGCGGACTTCGACCGTTTCGCCAGGCTCAGCGGCGACGACAATCCCATCCACTGCGATCCGGCCTTCGCCGCCAATAGCCATTTCGGCGCGACCGTCGCCCACGGCATGCTGCTTTACGGCTGCATCTGCAAGGCGCTGGCGGAGCTGATTCCCGGTCCGGGCGCGGTGCAGCTGGAACAGACCCTGATGTTTCCCAACCCGACCTTCGTCAACGACCCGATCAGCGTGCGCCTGGCGGTGGAAGGCGATGCCGGCGGCATTCTGGATATAAGCACCGATGTCTGCAAGCCCGGCCCCGACGGCGCTGCGCTGCCGACCGCGACTGGAAGGGCGCGCGTTGCCGCCGCGGGCGCGGAGTTGCCGGCGATGGCGCCCTACGCATCCAGCGCCGAACCCGGCGACGCGACCCTCTACGGCCTGCGGCCAGGCGCGACGGCGAGCAGCGCGCGCGTATTTTCAGCAGCCGATCTGGATGAATACGGCGATCTGGTGGGGGATCGCAACCCGATCTTCCGCGATGACGGCGCCGCGCGCGCGCGCGGTTTCGATGGCCGCATCGTGCCCTGGCCCTTGCTGGCGGGGATGTTCTCGGATCTGCTGGGCACGCGCCTGCCGGGGCGCGGCACCGGCTGGATGAAACAGGCGCTGTGCTATCCGGCGCCCGCCTACCCCGGGGAAAAACTCACGGCCAGCGTCGCCGTCACGCGGCTGCGTGCGGACAAGGAGCTGGTCAACCTTTCCACGCGAGTCGTCGCCACAGACGGGCGCATCGTGTGCGACGGCGAGGCGCTGGTGCTGGTGCGCAATCTGGAGAACAAAGGGGTATGAACCACGTCGGCATCCTCGGCTACGGCCTCTACCTGCCCGAGCACAGCATGAGCGCCGCGGATCTGGCGGCGGCCACAGGGGGGCGCTGGAGCGAAGCCGCGGTGCGGGAAAAGCTCGGCATCGTGCGCAAGACCGTGCCGGGGCCGAACGACGGCACGCAGGAGATGGGCGCGCGCGCCGCGCAGGACGCCATAGAGCGCAGCGGCATCGATCCGCTGGAGATCGATCTGGTGCTGTGCGTGGGCGAAGAGTGGAAGGAATATCCGCTGACCACGTCGGCCACCTACATCCAGGCGCGCATAGGCGCGAGCCGCGCCTGGGGGATAGACATCCAGCAGCGCTGCAATACCACGGTGGCGGCGATCAAGATCGCCAAGGACATGATGCTGTCCGATCCTGACATCGCCACGGCGCTGATCGTCGGCGGTTACCGCAACGGCGAGCTGATCGACTACACCGACCCGGACGTGTCCTTCATGTACGACCTGGCCACGGGCGCCGGCGCGCTTTTGCTGCGCCGGGGCCTGGGGCGCAACCTCGTGCTCGGCGCGCACATCATCACCGACGGTTCTTTCGCGCGCGACACCGGGGTGTTCTACGGCGGCACGGAGCATCCGATAGAGACGCTGCCCGAGGCCGAACTCGCGCTGCTGCGCGCCGCCGGAAACCGCAGCCTGCGCGTGTTCGATGCCGAGCACATGAAGACCGGGCTGAATGAAGTTTCGATGCGCAACTGGCTCGAGTGCATCGACCGCGCGCTGGCGAAGAGCGGCGCGACGCGCGCCGACATCGATTACCTCAACGTGCTGCACTTCAAGCGCTCGATGCACGCCGTCATGCTCGAAGCCCTGGGCCTGCGACCGGAGCAGACGGTGTACCTGGAGAACTACGGCCACCTCGGCCAGGTCGACTTCATGATCTCCCTGCACGAGGGACTGCAGCAGGGAAAGCTCAATGACGGTGACCTCATGGTGGCGATCGCCGCGGGCATAGGCTATGTGTGGGGCGCGGTCGCCGTGCGCTGGGGCGGATGACGCTCAGCCGGGCTATTCGACCACGCGTTTGACTTCGGGGCGCTTGCCCGCCTTCACCTGCAGTTCCATGTCGTTCTGGCCGCGTTTGAGTTTCAGCGTCGCCACCTTGCCCGGCGCCAGCGCGACGATCAGGTTGCGCATCGAATCGGGGTCCTTCGCCGGCTTGCCGTCCACCTGCATGATGATGTCCCCGGGCTTGATGCCGGCCCGATCGGCCGGACTGCCGCGCTGCACGCCCGCGACGAGCACCCCTGCCGTCGTGCCGAGTTTGAACGATTCGGCCAGATCGGGCGTGATCTCCTGCAGTTCGACGCCGACCCAGCCGCGTGTCACCGCGCCCGTCGCGATCAGCTGATCCATCACCTGTTTGGCGGTGGAAACCGGAATGGCGAAACCGATGCCGATCGAGCCGCCCGACTGCGACAGAATCGCGGTATTGATGCCGACCAGGTTGCCGGAGGCGTCGATGAGCGCGCCGCCGGAGTTGCCCTGGTTGATCGCGGCGTCGGTCTGGATGAAATTTTCGAAGGTGTTGATCCTGAGGCCGGTGCGGTGCAGGGCCGAGACGATGCCCATGGTCACCGTCTGCCCTACGCCCAGCGGGTTGCCGATGGCCAGCACCACGTCGCCGACCCTAAGGTTGTCCGGTTGGCCCAGCGTGATCGCGGGCAGGTCCTGCGCACGCACGTGCAATACCGCGAGGTCGGTTTCCGGGTCGCTGCCCACCACCTTGGCGGCGAGCTTCTTGCCGTCGGAGAGGGCGACTTCGATCTCATCCGCGGCCTCGACCACATGCTGGTTGGTCAGGATATAGCCCTTGGAGCTGATGATGACGCCCGAACCCAGGCCGAATGCGCGCTGCGCCTCGTCCTCGAAGCGCTCGCCGAAGAAATGGCGGAACAGGGGATCGTTCATGAAAGGATTGCGCGGCCGCTTCACCTCCTTGCTGGTGAAGATGCTGACCACCGCCGGCACCGCTTTGCGCACGGCCTCGCTGTAGGAAGCGGTGCGCGCTCCGCCGGAGGAGGGCTCCGCCTGGTTGACGGCTGTCGTGCCGCCCGATTTTCCGGGAAGCCACTCGGGTTTGAGCGTCGCCACGACGAACAGGACCGCGAGGCATAGCGTGGCTGTTTGCGCGAAGGTCAGCCAGAGTCGGTACATCGCGTGCGTGTCCTAATGTTGGGGAAGCAATAAAGGGGACAGCCCCCTTTTCCTGCTGTCGGTCCATATTCGCCAAGCCATGTCCCGGGGAAAAGGGGACTGCCCCTTCTGCAGGTACAATCCTCGCTGGCCACTGCGATGGATGCCGCAATGCAGCGCGAGGAATTGAACCGTTACCTGGAAGGCTTGCTTGATGTTTCCCGATTTCGGGATTATTGCCCAAATGGGCTGCAGGTGGAAGGGCGGGGCGAAATACACCGTATCGCAACCGGTGTGACCGCCAGCCTCGATTTGCTGCAGGCCGCGCACGTGCTGGGCGCTGACGCCATCCTGGTGCACCACGGCTATTTCTGGAAAGGCGACGACCCCTGCGTCACCGGCACGCGGCGCGCGCGCATCGCGCTCCTGCTGGAAAAGGAAATCAACCTGTTTGCCTACCACCTGCCGCTCGATGCGCACGCGGAACTGGGCAACAACGCGCAACTGGGCAAGCGGCTGGGCTTGATCGAAACCGGGCGTTTCGCCGATCAGGAAATCGGCCTGATCGGCACTCTGGAGGCGCCCATGCGCCTGGATGCCTTCGCGACCCGGATCGCGCAGCGCCTGGAGCGCGAACCCCTGGCGATCGGCGATCCGGCGCGAGAGGTGCGCAATGTCGCCTGGTGCAGCGGCGCGGCGCAGGGTTTTTTCGAGCAGGCGATCCAGTTGCGGCCCGACGTTTTTGTCACGGGCGAAATCTCCGAACAGCAGGTGCATTTGGCGCGAGAGTCCGGCGTGGCGTTTCTCGCGGCGGGCCACCACGCCACCGAGAAATTCGGCGTGCAGGCCTTGGGCGAACATCTTGCGGCGCGCTTCGGCCTTGCGCACAGCTTCATCGACATTCCCAATCCGGTCTGAATCCGGCTTCGTGCCGGAGGCGATCTATAGCCACTTTTGTTGTTTAATTTCATGTTGTTAGCCTAAAAAACTTTAATCCGACAGGTACTTTCGGGTATAATCGCAAGCTCCTGCACGCGGCATATTCTTGTATATCGAGGACCTTTCAATGAGTGACGATAAGCAAGTAAACAACACGAGGCGCAATCTGGTGATCGCGACCTGCGCCGCCGGCGGCGCCGCCGGCGTGGCCGGGGCGTTGCCGTTCGCCGCAAGCTGGATGCCCTCGGAGCGCACCAAGGCAGGGGGCGCGCCGGTGGAGGTCGATATCAGCAAACTCGAGCCGGGTGAAATCATGACGGTGGAATGGCGCTCCAAGCCGGTATGGATCGTGCGCCGCACCAAGGAAATGCTCGATGGCATGAGCAGCGTCGAGAGCAATCTCTCCGACCCCGGGTCGGACGTGCCGATGCAGCCCGATTACGCGAAGAACCCGACGCGCTCGATCAAGCCGGAGGTGCTGGTGCTGGTCGGCATCTGCTCGCATCTGGGCTGTTCGCCGCAGTCCAAGCCGCTGGAGGCGAAGGCGGAAATGGGCGCGGACTGGTCGGGCGGCTTTCTCTGTCCTTGTCACGGCTCCAAGTTCGACATGGCCGGCCGGGTGTACAAGGGCGCGCCGGCGCCGGTGAACATGGAAGTGCCACAGCACGCGTATCTTTCCGATACGCGCATTCTCATCGGCGACGACAAGAAAGGGGCATAGCGCATGGCTGCAGCAGAAAAACCCCCCGTAACCGGAACCGGCTCGGTCGCCCTTGACGGTGCGCTCACCTGGGTCGATCAGCGGTTTCCCCTGATTTCGACCTGGAAGGCGCATCTGGCGGAGTATTATGCGCCGAAGAATTTCAACTTCTGGTATTACTTCGGCGGACTGGCGATGCTGGTGCTCGCGATCCAGATCGTGACCGGCATTTTCCTCACCATGAATTACAAGCCGGACGCGAACCTGGCGTTCGCCTCGGTGGAGTACATCATGCGCGACGTGCCGGGCGGCTGGATCATCCGCTACATGCACTCGACCGGCGCGTCGGCCTTCTTCGTCTGCGTCTATCTGCACATGTTTCGCGCGGTGCTCTACGGCTCCTACCGCGCCCCGCGCGAACTGATCTGGATCTTCGGCGTGCTGATTTACCTGCTGTTGATGGGCGAGGCCTTCTTCGGCTACCTGCTTCCCTGGGGTCAGATGTCCTACTGGGGCGCGCAGGTGATCATCAACCTGTTCTCGGCCATCCCGCTGATCGGACCGGATCTTTCGCTCTGGATACGCGGCGACTACGTCGTTTCGGATGCCACGCTCAACCGCTTTTTCGCGCTGCACGTGATCGCCTTCCCGCTGGTGCTGCTCGGCCTGGTGGCGGCGCACCTGCTCGCGCTGCACGAGGTCGGCTCGAACAACCCGGACGGCATCGAGATCACGAAGCACAAGGATGCGAACGGCATACCGCTGGACGGCATTCCGTTTCACCCCTACTACACGGTGAAGGACATCCTCGGCGTGGTGGTGTTCCTGATCGTGTTCGTGGTCATCGTGTTCTTCGCGCCGGAGATGGGCGGCTATTTCCTCGAGTACAACAACTTCGTCCCGGCCGATCCGCTGCAGACCCCGGCGCACATTGCGCCGGTGTGGTACTTCACCCCGTACTACTCGATCCTGCGCGCGGTGCCGCCGCTGTTCAATTCGCAGTTCCCGGGCGTGGTGGCGATGGGAGTGTCGGTGATGATCCTGTTCCTGCTGCCCTGGCTGGACCGCGGCGCGGTGAAATCGATCCGCTACCGCGGCACGCATTTCAAGGTGGCCCTCACCGCGTTCGTGATCGTGTTCCTGGTGCTGGGTTATCTGGGCACCGAGCCGATCACCGTGTGGGGCCAGTTCGGCGCCTGGGCCGGAAACGCCGACCGCGCCACCGTGGCATCGCGCATCTGCACGCTGATCTATTTCGCGTTCTTCTTCCTGATGCCCTGGTACACCAAGGTGGACAAGACCAAACCCGAACCGGAAAGGGTGACTCACTAATGAATACGCCGATCACCCCGACAGGAAACAAGATCGTATTTCGCGGCGCGCGCCTGCTCGCGGCGTGCCTGCTCTGCGCCGCCGCGCTGATCAGCGGGGCGGCGCCGGCGCTGGCCTCCGGACCCGGCGTCAGGCTGGACTCCGCGCCGATCGATCCGACCGACGTCACCAGCCTGCAAAGCGGCGCGCGCACCTTCGTCAACTACTGCCTCAACTGCCACAGCGCCTCGCTCATGCGCTGGAACCGCCTGATGGAACTGGGCCTGTCCGAATCGCAGATCAAGGACAACCTGATGTTCGGCAGCGACAAAGTGGGCGAGCTGATGAGCGTGAGCTTCATCCGCAAAGAGGCGAAGCAGTCGTTCGGCGCAGCGCCGCCGGATCTCTCGGTCATCGCGCGCGCGCGCGGCGCCGACTGGCTCTACAGTTACCTGCGCGCGTTCTACCGCGACCCCGCCCGCCCCACCGGCTGGAACAACGTCGTGTTCGAGAACGTCGGCATGCCCAATCCCATGTGGCAGCTGCAGGGCGAGCGCGTGCGCGTCGAACAGGCGGCCAAGGGGCAGGACGGCGCCGACAAGAAGGACGCGCACGGCGCAAGCGCGAAATCGGTCAAGTACGAACTGGTGAAGCCGGGCAGCATGACGCCGGTGCGGTACGACGAGACCGTGCGCGACCTGGTGAACTTTCTCGTCTACATGGGCGAGCCCGCGGCCACCAGCCGCAAGCAGATCGGCACGGTGCTCCTGTTGTTCCTGCTCGCCCTGTGGCCGCTCGTCTATCTCCTGAAGAAGGAATTCTGGAAAGACGTGCACTGATCTGGAAGCGGGCCGCCAGGCACTGGCGGCCGGTTGCGGAGGCGGGCGGCGCCCGTCTCATTTTGAAAAGGCTGTAGCGATTATGATGAATCTGTATTCAGGTACCACCTGCCCGTTTTCCCAGCGTTGCCGCATCGTGCTCTACGAAAAGGGCATGGACTTCCAGATCATCGATGTCGACATGTTCAACAAGCCCGAGGACATCGCGGTGATGAATCCGTACAACCGCCTGCCGGTGCTGGTGGAGCGCGATCTGGTGCTGTACGAGTCGAACATCATCAACGAATACATCGACGAGCGCTTCCCGCATCCGCAGCTGATGCCGCCCGACCCCGTGATGCGCGCGCGCGCGCGGCTGCTGCTGTTCAATTTCGAGGTGGAGCTGTTCAGCCGCATCGACATCCTGGAGAAAGGCAACGTCAAGCAGCAGGAAAAGGCGCGATCGCACGTGGCCGACCGGCTGACAGAACTCGCGCCCATCTTCGTCAAGCAGAAGTACATGCTCGGAGAGGAGTTCTCCATGCTCGACGTGGCGATCGCGCCCCTGCTCTGGCGCCTGGACCACTACGGCATTTCCCTCGGCAAGCCGGCGGCGCCGCTGATGAAATACGCCGAGCGCATGTTCTCGCGCCCGGCCTTCATCGAAGCGCTGACGCCTTCCGAAAAAGTGATGCGCAAGTGAGCATGGCGCGGCCCCGCTCACGGCGCGGCCGCCCGATCGTCTAACTGCAGCAGTTTGACATGCCCGATCCTTCGACCAAGCCCTACCTGATGCGCGCGATCTACGACTGGTGCGTGGACAGCGGCTACACGCCCTATCTTTCGGTGACTGTGGATTCGGTCACGCGCGTGCCCATGGAGTACGTCAAGGACGGCCAGATCGTGCTCAACATCGGGCCGGTCGCCGTCCAGCGCTTCAAGCTGGGCAACGAGTTGATCGAATTCTCCGCCCGCTTCAACGGCACGGGCCGCGACATTTCGATTCCGATCGGCGTCGTGTCCGCCATCTACGCGCGCGAGAACGGGCAGGGCCTGTCGTTCGAAGTCACGCCCTCGGACGTGCCGGCGCCCGCCGATTCGGCCAATGCCGTCGAGGGCGCCGAGCAAGGCCGCGACATTCCGCCCGAGCCGCCGCGCCCCTCGGGCAAGCCCTCGCTGCGGCGGGTCAAGTAGGCGCAAGTAGGCACTCTTTGCGCCGCGTATAATATCCGCCACGCACGCCGGGTTAGCTCAGTTGGTAGAGCAGCGCATTTGTAATGCGACGGTCGAGGGTTCGAATCCTTTACCCGGCACCAAACTTCAAGGGTGTTGACCGGACACATGGTTGACACTTTATACCGGAGACATGGTTAACACTT
>CAYNVY010000164.1:0-10398 GCA_964400745.1 uncultured Enterobacteriaceae bacterium
CAGGTATTCCGCCGCCTGGTACATGGCGTCGAAGTAGTCGCTCGCGTGATAGAGGTGCTCCGTGCCGTTGGCCGTCCAGCCGAAGCCGAGCCAGCGCACCGCCGCGAGGATGGAGTCGACGTACTCCTGCTCTTCCTTTTCCGGATTGGTGTCGTCGAAGCGCATATGGCACACGCCGCCGTAGTCGCGCGCCAGGCCGAAGTTGAGGCAGATCGATTTCGCGTGGCCGTAGTGGAGGTAGCCATTGGGCTCGGGCGGAAAGCGCGTGCGGATTTTCGCCGGATCGCCAGGGGCTCCGGCGTGCGCGGCCGCCGGGCCGGGCACGCCGCCCCAGGTGCGCGAGGCATATTTTCCCGAGGCGAGATCCGCGTCGATCGCGTTGCGGACGAAGTTGGTGACGTGCGCGGCGGCCGTGTCGGCGGGCTTACTCATGGTACTGGCGGAGTGCTTGAATGTGCATGCGCGATTTTACCGCACTGTCGCTGCGCGACGCATCAATCCGCTGCATCAGCTCTGGCATCGAAGCCTCGTCGCATCGGCGGCGTGGGAATGCGCCCCCAATTATTGTATTATCGGGTTCCCTTGTCCCTACCTATTTACGGAACCCCTATGAAGAAGAAGACTGCCGAGCCTGGCTGGCCCGAAGAGGTGCATGCACTCCTCAAGGAAGCCGGCGTGCGCCAGGTCGCAATCGTGCCCGACGCGGGCCATGCGCGCCTGATCAAACTGTGCGAAAAAGACAAATCCATGCGCGTAGTGCGGCTCACCACAGAGGAAGAGGGCGTGGCCATCCTCGCCGGCGCCTGGCTCGGCGGCGAGAAGGGCGTGCTGCTGATGCAAAGCAGCGGCGTGGGCAACTGCATCAACATGCTCAGCCTGTCGGTCGGTTGCAGTTTTCCGCTGCTGATGCTGGTCACCATGCGCGGCGACCACGGCGAATTCAATCCGGCGCAGATTCCCATGGGCAATACCACGCAGGCCGTGCTGGAGGCGTCGGGCGTGATCGTCAAGCGCGCCGATGCGGCCGAGGAGGTGACCGAAATGGTGTCCTCGACCATGCGCCTCGCGTTCAATACCTATCGCCCGGTGGCGCTGCTGCTCGGGCAGCGCATACAGGGCGCGAAGGACTTCAGGAAACTCACCCAGAGCGTGTCCAAATGAGCAAATACACGAGCAAGCAAACAGGCAAACAAACAGCTAAGCAAATAGGCAAGCTGATCGGAAAGCGGCTGCACCGGCGTGAAGTCGTGAGCGAATTGCTCGCCGGGCGCGGCAAGGCGCTGGTGGTGGCGGGCCTGGGCGCGCCGGCCTGGGACATCACCCACGCGGGCGACCATGACCTGAATTTTCCGCTGTGGGGGGCGATGGGCGGAGCGGCGCTGATCGGCCTCGGACTCGCACTGGCCCAGCCCAAACGCAACGTGCTGGTCATCACCGGCGACGGCGAGATGCTCATGGGCCTGGGCGCACTGGCGACCATCGCCGTACAGGCGCCGCGCAACCTCTCCATCGTGGTGCTCGACAATGAGCGCTACGGCGAAACGGGCCAGCAGGAGACGCATACCGGCCACGGCGTCGATCTCGCCGGCATGGCAAAAGCCGCCGGCTTCGTGCAGAGTTTCAATGTGAGCACCCAAGCCGAGGTATCGCAGCTGAAAAAGCAGATCTACTCGGGCGAGGGCACCTTGTTCGCGCAGGTGAAAATAGACATGGAGAAATTGCCGCTGGTATTGCCGCCGCGCGAAGGTTCCCTGCTGAAAAACCGCTTCCGCGCCGCACTGCTGGGGCCGCAGGCGGCACACCAATAGCCGGCAAGACAAGTACGAATCTATCAATTAGCAAATCAACCAATCGCCAAATCAACTAATCACCACAGGAGAAGACCATGGATCAGAAACGCTACGACGAAGGCCTGGCAGTCAGGCGGGCGGTACTGGGAGCCGAATACGTGGACAAATCGGTCAAGGCGCCGGACGAGTTCAGCAAGCCGATGCAGGACCTGGTCACCGAATACTGCTGGGGCGCGGTCTGGACCCGGCCGGAACTGGACCGCAAGACCCGCAGCTTTCTCAACCTCGCCTGGCTGACCGCGCTCAACCGCCCGCACGAAATCAAGCTGCACGTGCTCGGCGCGCTGAACAACGGCATCACCCGCACCGAAATCCGCGAGGTGTTCCTGCAGGCTGCGGTGTATTGCGGCGTGCCGGCCGCGCTCGACGCGATGCGCGTCGCGAAAGAAGTGTTCGCCGAGGTCGACAGCAAGAAATGAGCTCAGCCGAAGGCAAGTACGCGGTAGGCTTCGTCGGCATCGGCATGATGGGCCTGCCGATGGCGAAGCGCATCGCCACCCACGGCTATCCGCTCTACGTGCACGACACCTCGGAGGCGGCGCTGAAGGCGGTCTGCGCCGTCGGCGGCGCGCAGGCGGGCAGCCTGGCCGAGATCGGACGCAACTGCGAAGTCGTGATCCTGATGCTGCCAGACAGCAACGTGGTGAAGAAAGTGCTGTTCGGCGAAGGCGGCGGGCTGGCGGCGCACCTGAAAAAAGGCGCCGTCGTCATCGACATGAGCTCGTCCAACCCGTCGGTGACGCGCGAACTCGGGCCCCGGCTCGAAGCCGCCGGCGTGGGCTTCATCGACGCGCCGGTTTCGGGCGGGGTGAAGCGCGCGGTGGACGGCTCGCTCGCGATCATGGCCGGGGGCGAGCACGCGCTGATCGAACGCGTGCAGCCGCTGTTCCTGACCATGGGCAAGTCGGTCATCGAAACCGGCATGCTCGGATCCGGGCATGCGATGAAGGCGCTCAACAACTACGTCTCGGCAGCCGGCTTGCTCGCCGCCTGCGAGGCGCTGAAGGTCGGCGCCGACTTCGGCATCGCGCCGGACAAGATCGTCGCGGTACTGAATGTAGGGACCGGGAAGAACAACAGCACCGAGAACAAATTGATGCAGTTCATCGTATCGGGCCAGTTCAATTCCGGGTTCAGCCTGGCGCTGATGCGAAAAGACATCAACATCGCTACCGATCTGGCGAAAAGCGTTGGCGCTGAGACGCTATTGGGCGAAACGCTGCTCAAGTCCTGGACCGACGCAGAAGCGAAACTGAAAGGCGCGGATCACACCGAGATCTATCGCATGCTGGAACCCGGCAGCGGCAGGAAATAGCCGACGCCAGGAAATAAACCGGGGGTCGCGCCCCGTAATAATCAGGGCGCGACCGGCGTCGCTTTCGGCAGCGGCAGGTTTTTTTCCGCCATCACGCTGCGCAGGAAATCGGGCCGGTCGGTGATCAGCCCGTCCACACCCAAGTCGATTGCGCGTGCCATGTCCTCGGGTTTGTTCACGGTCCAGGGCATCACCTTGAGGCCGAGCGCGCGCGCCTCTTTCACGAGATCGGCGCTCAGCTCAGGGAAATAGGGCGACCAGATCGCGCCGCCGGCAGTCTTGACCATTTTCGGGATCGAGCCCTGATCGGCAAGCTGAATGCCCGCGGTCCAGGCCGAGCCGCCGGGTTTGCCTGCGGCGATGTTGTCCAGAAAGCGCTGCTGCGCGCTCAGGTAGCTGGTCGGTATTTTCGGCGCCAGTGCCTGCACCGCCGCGAGCGAGCGCCAATCGAAGGATTGAATGATCACGCGCGCAGCCATGCCTTCGCGCTCTATCGTCGCCAGCAGCGCCTTGGCGAACGCCTCCGGCGCCAGGGTATCGCCGGGCTTTTCCGGCGAGGTCTTGATTTCGATGTTGAAGCGCACCTCGGTGTTGCCGGCGCGGCGCGCAAGCTGGAACACCTGTGCCAGCGTGGGCATGCGTACTCCGTCGGCGCGCTTTTGGTCGGGATAGCGCGAACTGTATTCGCTGCCGGGCTTGATCCGGCCGACATCGAAGTGCTCCAGATCGTCCAGCGTCAGCTCGCGCACCGCGCGCGTCGGCGGGTTGAGCCAGCGGCCGTCGGGTCCGCGCGTGATATCCGGATTCAGGCGCGCGTCGTGGCTCACCACCACGATGCCGTCCTTGGTGATCGCGGTATCGAGTTCCAGCGTGCTGACGCCCAGCGACAGCGCCGCCGCAAAGGCGGGCAGGGTGTTCTCGGGCGCCAGGCCCCGCGCGCCGCGATGGCCTTGCAAATCAAATGCCGAGGCGAACTGCGGTGCCAGCGCCAATGCGATCAGCGCCAGCAAGCGAGCGGCGCGGCGTAAAAGCAAATCGCCGCGATGGCCTTGCGGATCGAATGCGCATGCGAACGACGGAGCCAGCGCCAGAACGAAGGCGGCAAGAGGTAAAGCCAGTGCACCGGCCGATTGTTTCATGGCATCATTCTAGACGGGATCACTCATCGGCGCCGCGCTAACGCTCCCACCCTGCCGTTTGCTGATCGCGATGGAACAGCGGGACGCGCCGGCGGCGGCCGAGGCGATGCGGCTGCACATCGGCAATATTGCAGTCTCCTACGAGGCACTTCCCGGTGCGCTGGGCAAGGATGCCGATACCGAACACTAGCGGACCGTGACGCGCAGTATTCGGCGCTGCACGAATCCTATCCCGGCGACCAACGCCAAGCTTTGCACTGGAGTCCTGCATGAATATCACCAAAATCACCGCCATCCCCCTCTCCTACAAGCTCCCCGAGGGCAAGACGGTCAAGATGGGCATAGGCAACACGACCAAGCGCGATACCATCATCCTGCGCGTCGACACCTCCGAGGGCCTCGTCGGCTACGGCGAGTCGCATCCCGGACGCAGCCCGGGCGCCGTCGTCAGCATGATCCACAATACGCTGGCTCCGATGCTGCTGGGCATGGACGCGCACGACACCATAGGCGTGTGGCAGCGCGTGCATCGGATGCAATTGTCCAGCCATGGCCAGGGGGCTACGGCCGCCATGGGTCTGTCCGGCATCGACATGGCCCTGTGGGACATTCGCGGCAAAGCCGCCAATCTGCCCCTGTACAAATTGCTGGGAGGCAGCCACCGGCGCATTCCCGCCTATGCCGGCGGCATTGCGCTTGGTTTTCAGGCGAAGGAGTCGCTGGCGGAAGAAGCGCAGCGCTATGTCAGCCAGGGCTACCGGGCGCTCAAGCTGCGCATCGGGGATTCAGCCAGGGCCGACATCGAGCGCGTCGTCCATGTGAGGAAAGTGCTGGGCGAGGACATCGACATTCTCACCGACGCCAACACGGCTTATACCATTGCCGACGTGCGCCGCGTGCTGCCGGTATTGGCCGATATCAAGGCCGGCTGGCTGGAAGAACCCTTCGCCTGCAACGATTTCGCTTCGTATCGGGCGGCGATCGCCATCACGCCGCTGGTGCCGATCGCAGCCGGCGAGAATCACTTCACGCGCTTCGAGTTCGCCCAGATGATAGAGAGCGGCGCGGTACAGGTATGGCAGCCGGACCTGTCCAAGACCGGGGGCATCACCGAGGGCATACGCATCGCCGCCATCGCCTCGGCCTGGCGGATTCCGCTGCACGCGCACAGTTCCGCCACCGGCATCAATCACGCGGCCACACTGCATTTTCTCGCCGCGACCGAAAATGCCGGATATTTCGAATCCTGCGTGTCCGAATTCAATCCGCTGCGCGACATGTTCGGCAAAGCCTACGAGATCGGCAGCGACGGCTGCGTCGCGCCGCCGCAGGGCCCGGGGCTGGGCATCGAAGTGGATGAGGCGCTATTCGCCCAGTATCCGCTGATCGACGGTCCCGGCTACGTGGTCAAGTTCTGACGGACTGACGTTCTGACCGAATGGGATCGCCGGCGTCTGCCGCCGTTGTTGCGCGGCCCACCGCCGGGCGGCATTCAACGCCTGGACAATCGTTTCAAGTCGGCGATCACTTCGGCCGAATGGCGCGAAGTCTCGACGCTGGTGTACACCTTCGCAACCTTGCCTGCGGGATCGATGAGGAAGGTATAGCGCCGCGCATAGCGGCTGCCTTCGGTCAGGGCGCCGTAGCTGCGGGTGACCGTGCCCGAGGTGTCGGCCAGCAGCGGGAAGGGCAGATTGTATTTCTTCGCGAACTGCGCGTGGCTCGCGCTGTCGTCCAGGCTCACCCCGACCACCTGCGCCCCCATCTGCTCCAGCGCGAATATGTCGTCGCGGAACTTGCACGCCTCCTCGGTGCATCCGGGAGTGTCGTCTTTGGGATAGAAATACAGCACCACCCACTTGCCGCGGAACTCGGCGAGGCTGCGCGGCTTGCCGGTCTGGTCCGCGAGGGAAAATGCGGGGGCCGGCGCACCCACGGCGGGCACGGCCGCGCGCGCAGCGGCGGCGCTAAGCAGCAACGCTGTGGCAAGCAGCAGTGAAAGCGGGCCAAAATTGCAGCGTCTCATGCGTGCATTTTAGACAGTTTGACCCGCGCGGTGGCAATTGTTGCAGCGTACCGTGTTACGTGCCGATGGCGGCAGCTTGCCCGCATCGCTTAGAATCGGGCGGTGTCTTCCCCAGATCAAGCGCGTGTCGACGTATCGCTGCCGCCGCGGCTGCTCGCCCTGGTGTTCGCTCCGTTCGCGGCGGGTTTCTTTTTTTCCTACGTGTTTCGCAACGTCAATGCGGTCATCGCCAAGGATCTCGCGGCCGAATTTGTGCTCTCGCCCGCCGACGTAGGCCTGCTCACCAGCATGTATCTGCTCACTTTCGCCGCGATGCAGGTGCCGGTGGGCGTGTTTCTGGACCGCTACGGCCCGCGCCGCGTGGTCGCCTCGCTGCTCGGCATCGCCGCGCTGGGTTCGCTAATTTTTGCGCTGGCCGGAAGCTTCGGCCAACTGGCGTTGGGCCGCGCACTGATCGGTCTGGGCGTTTCCGCCTGCCTGATGGGCAGCATCAAGGCGTTCACCTTGTGGTTTCCGCTCGCGCGGCTGGCGACCCTGAACGGCTGGATGATCGCCTGGGGCGGCCTCGGCGGCCTCGCAGCGACTTCGCCGCTGGAGGCGCTGCTCGCGCCGTTTGGCTGGCGCGTCGTGTTTCTCGGCATGGCGGCGGGCTGCGCGCTGTCGGCCGCGGCGATTTTCTTCATCGTGCCGGAAAAGCCCCTGCCCGGCGCGGCCGAAAGCTGGCGCGCGGCGTTTGCGCGCATGGGCCGCATCTTCGGCACGCTGCCGTTCTGGCGCATCGGGCTGCCGCTGATCGTGTGCCACGGCGCCTATCAGGCGCTGCAGGGCTTGTGGCTCGCGCCCTGGCTCACCGACGTCGGCGGCTTTACGCGCCCCGCCATGGCAGCGCACATGTTCGCCACGGCGCTGGCCTACTCGCTGGGCGCGCTGTTCTTCGGCTGGTTCGCGGACTTTCTGGCCGACCGCGGCGTGCCGCGCATGGGTTTGTACAAACTGGGTACGGCGATCGGCGTCGCGGCAGTGATCGCGATCGCCTTCGACCTGGTGGCGGTGAAAATGCCTTTGCTGATGGTGCTCGGCTTCTGCAACATCTCGGCCGCGCTGTCCTACGCGCTGCTGACGCCGTATTTCCCGCCGGAGATGAGCGGCCGCGTGAACACCGCGCTCAATGTGGTCATGTTCTTTTTCTCATTCCTGTGCCAGTTCGGAGTCGGCGCGGTGCTGCGCCTGTTTCCGGTGGTTGACGGCCGCTATTCGCCCGATGGCTACATGCTTGCCTTCGGTTTGATCGCCGCGGCCCAGTGCGCGGTGCTCGCCTGGCTGCTGCCGATGCGCGACAAGCCGGCCTAACGCATAGCGATGCGACCGACTCGCAACAGGCTTCAAGTAAAATTCGGAACGCGCGCCGCCGCCCACCTTTCGTTGCCATCTTTGAACGCTGAGAGTTTTCCATGACCAATACTTCGAACGACGCCACCGAAGGCGGCGACGAATGGATCCGCCCCACGACGGCATCCTGGCAGACGATACGCGCAGCCGCGGATGTCCCCGTCGTGCCGCAGCCGCCGTTTCGCTATTCGTATCCTGCGCGCCTGCCCGACGGCAGCTATCTCGAGTTGCCGCTGCGCCGCGTCGCCGGTGCGCCCGGGCGCGCAGTCGCTTCGCTGATCGCGAATCAGGCGTCCTTCGAAGTCGTGGACGCGCTGGCCGGCTTCATGGCCGAGATCGCGCGGCCGCTGTCTCCCCAGGTCATCGTCGGACTGCCCACGCTGGGATTCGCGTTCGCGCCGCTGGTGGCGCAGCGCCTGGGCATGCCCAATTTCGTGCCGCTTGGCTATTCGCGCAAATTCTGGTACGAGGAGGCGCTGTCGGTGCCGGTACGTTCGCTCACCACGCCCGAAGCGGGCAAGATACTCTACCTTGATCCGAACCTGCTGCCCCGGCTCAAGGGAATGCGCGCGGTCATCATCGACGATGCCGTCTCCAGCGGGCAGACGACCTCGGCTGCGCTGGACCTGCTGGCCAAGGTGGAGGGCGGGGTCGAGATCGCCGGCATCGTCGTCGCGATGGTGCAGGGATCGGCCTGGCGCGCGCACCTCGCGGCCATGGGCGCGCACTGGCCGCAGCGCGTGCACGGCGTGTTTACTTCGCCGCGGTTTGCAAAGGCGGAGGGCGGCTGGGTGCCGGAGGCGAGCGCCTGAATGTCGAGTTCAACCGCCGCCGCGCTTGGTGTAGAGATCGAAATAAGCCAGGAATTCGCGGTACGCTTCTGCGTCCGCGCCCGAAAAGCGAAAAGACACCTTCAGCACCGGCATAGCCACCAGGGCGATTCTTCTCGGAGGAGCGGGGCTGAAGGATATTTCGACGCTGGCTCCGCCTGCCTGCACCAGCGCTTTGTCGGCGCCCAACTGCATCGGCGCATGGCGCGCCGCGCCCGGCAGCCAGCGCAGGAATTCTTCGCGCGTGCAGCCCATCTCGCGCGATAGCAGCCATTCGTCGCTGTCTGCGGCCGGCGGCAGGGTCACGGCGGACTCATCGCGGCCGCATGCGCTCGCGGATCGCTCAGCCGCCGGCAATCGGCGGCCAGATCGCGAGTTCGTCGTTCGCGGCGAGGACATGCCCGGGGCGAGCCTGCGGCGGAACGTACACGCCGTTGACCAGCACCAGATGCACCAGCCTGGGCGGGAGATGGAAGCGGTCGATTACCGCCTGCACGCTGGAGCCGTCGGGGACGTCCAGCGGCAAGGCATTGCCGCTGCGCCGCTGGCCGCCCACTTCGGGCGGCAGGTGATCGCTGAGCATGGCGTAGAGTTTGAGGGTAATGCGCATGGGGGAAATTTCAGGCTATCCGCGCGGGGCGTGGGTTGCCGCCGATTCTACGTGAGCACGCGCGAATTCGCTCGGCCGATCTTTCGGCCGACCTCATGGCCGGCTGCATGGCCTCACCAATTGCGATACGGCGACTATAATTGAAACCTAGAAGCCATTTCAGAATTACCGAAATGGCACCTGAAATAGGGGAGCACGAGGGGATGTTTCCCCTCGTTTTGAAATGAGCTCTTAGCCTGAGCCAGGCATGCGTAGCGAGGAAGCGTCCATGAAATACGTCCTGATCGGTGCCGGCCCCGCCGGCGTGCAGGCCGCCGAGGCCATACGGCAGGAAGATCCCGCCGGCGAAATCACCCTGGTCAGCGGCGAGCGCGGCGAGCCTTATGCGCGCATGGCGATCCCCTACATACTGACCGGGCGCATCACCGAAGAGGGCGCCCTGCAGCGCAAGAGCCCCGGGCACTTCGCCAATCTCCGCGTGCGCTATCTCAACCGCAAGGCGGTCAAGGTCCATGCCGGCGCGCACGGCGGCACGGTCGACCTCGACGATGGCGCGGTGCTCGATTACGACAGGCTGCTGGTGGCCACCGGCTCCTCGCCGACGCTGCCACCGGTGCCCGGCACCGACCTGCCCGGCGTGGTCACCTGCTGGACCCTGGACGATGCCCGGGTGATCGCCGCCAAGCTCAAGCCCGGCGCGCGCGTGGTCATGGTCGGCGCGGGCTTCGTCGCCGGTGTCTGCATGAAGTCGCTGGTGGAAAGCGGCGCGCATCTCACCGTCATCGCCGGCAGGGTCGGGCAGATCCTGCGCTCGATGATGACCCCGGCGGGCAGCGCACTCCTGCAACGCTGGCTCGAGGGCAAGGGCGTGAACGTCGTCACCAAGGGACGCATCGAGCGCATCGAACCCGGGCCGCGCCTCGTCATGGACACGCAGAGCTTCGACGCCGACCTGATCATTCTCGCCACCGGCGTGCGCTCCAACGTCGCGTTCCTCGAGGGCACTGGCGCCGAGATCGACCAGGGCATCGTCGTCAACGACCGCATGCAAACCACCGTGCCCGGCATCTACGCCGCCGGCGACGTGGCGCAGGGCCGCGATTTTTCGACCGGCGAATGGGTGGTGCATGCGCTGCAGCCGACCGCCACCGAACACGGACGGGTGGCCGGCCTCAACATGGCCGGCAAGGACGCGCCCTACCGCGGCAGCCTGTCGATGAACGTGCTCGACACGGTCGG
>CAYNVY010000165.1:0-10379 GCA_964400745.1 uncultured Enterobacteriaceae bacterium
AAAACTGTAAAGGATGTGTCCGGTATAAACTGTAAAGGATGTGCCACTACGCACATCCTATGTAGAGCGGGAATCTCTTTCGTGGCACAAATTGGAATCCATGTGCAATTTGTGTGCACACGGCTTCCTTCCGCCCGACTCCGGCCGACAGCTTGGTATCTTCGCGGCCGTTTGTGTCCACGCCGCCTGGTGAGCCCAGCACATCGCCGGATTTCATAGCTCCGCCAAAACTCTGGATGTATGGCCGCAATCCTCGCTATCGACCCGGCATCGACTGAAACCCTGGACACAGTGGGGATCCAAGCGTGTTACCTGAATGGGAACTAAGGCAGTGTCAGGGAAATCAGGTTAGTTGATAATATGCCAACCAAGAAGGCTCAACAAATGCAGGTTGGGCCGACCGGAGCAGCAGATATGCAAACGACACCTGACCTTGGTCCCATGCACACCGTACTCTATGTGGAAGACAATCCGGCGGACCTGAAGCTGGTCGAGCAGATCATCGCGCGCCACTACAATATTCGCCTGCTGACCGCTGTGAACGGGAATGGCGGCATTGAGATTGCACGCGAATCCCGGCCGGATGTGATCCTGATGGACATTAACCTGTCTGACATTAGCGGCTTCAAAGCCCTGAAAATCCTGCGCTCAGACCCGGTCACAGCGCACATCCCGGTCATTGCGCTCAGTGCAAATGCAATGCCACTCAATACCCGGAGCGGCCTGGAGGCAGGATTCTTCCGCTATCTGACCAAGCCGATCAAAGTCACCGAGTTCATGGATGCGCTGGATGTTGCCCTGAAATTATCGCAAACGGAATCAGGCCGCACAGTCGAAAAAGGAAACCGGCATGATGGTTACTGAGCCCGATATTCTCAACGCCAGCATCCTGATCGTTGATGACCAGGCGGCCAATGTCAGGCTGCTCGAGAGATTGCTGGGTGAAGCAGGCTACGCTTGCGTTGCCTCGACCATGAATCCGCACGAGGTCTGCGAACTGCATCGCAAGAACCGCTACGACCTGATCCTGCTCGACCTGCAGATGCCCGGTATGGATGGATTCCAGGTGATGGAGGGCCTCAAGACAAAGGATGCGGAAAGCCGCCTTCCGATCCTGGTGATCACCGCCCAACCTGACCACAGGCTGCGTGCGTTGCAAGCCGGCGCAAAGGATTTCATCAGCAAACCGTTCGACCTGGTCGAAGTCAAGACGCGCGTCCACAACATGCTGGAAGTGCGGCTGCTGTACAAGAAACTCGAGAGCTACAACAAGAATCCATAATTCACGGCGGGCGAGCCAATCCGCAGGCTCGGTCGGTCGAGACCGCTCGACATAGGATCTTTTATTTGACTGCGGCTGCAAGGGCCGAATGCATTCCCGGAGCGCCGTTGAATTGTCCATCCCTAATTCGGGATCGCTTACAATCCGATAGCATGGGCGCCAGAGCGGGTCGATCTTGCTGGCAATCTCTTCGTTTCAATTGGTCTTATCGTAGATAACGCTGTTGGAGGTGGCATGGCCATGATCAGCGCCTACCGCGATCTGGAAGGCTGCATGCAGCTGCTTGGGCATGTGCTGCGCCGGCTGGCGGTACTCAAGCTGCCGCCGATGGCCGAGCAGTTGACGCGCCAGATCTATTTCATCGGAGCCAGCGCGCTGGCCGGGTTCGTCACGCGTGGCGCGTTCATTGGCACGCTCGTCATCGTCTATGTGATTGAAGTACTCGAGGCCGACGCGGCGCTCGCCGTAAAGATCCTGCTGTGGGTGGTGCTGCGCGAGATGGGACCGTTGCTCGCGGCGTTCCTGGTGCTGCAGCGAAGCGGCACTGCCATCGCCACGGAGCTCGCTCTGATGAAAATCACGGGCGAGATTGCGAGCCTGCGGCTGATGCGCGTCAATCCCTTCGACTATCTGGTCGTGCCGCGCGTGGTCGGCATGGCGGTGTCGACCGCGATACTGACGTTCTATGTACAGGTGATCGCGGTAGGCGGCGGCATGCTGCTCAGCGCGCTGGTGGTGAATGCCACGTTCGATGATCTGGCGGACCGGTTTTTCCTGCTTGCGAGCCCGATGGATATCGTCTACTCGGTGCTCAAGAGCCTGCTGTTCGGCGTGAGCATTGCGGTCGTTTCCTGCTACCACGGATTGCACCCGCCGGGGAATTCGATCAACGCCATTCCCAAGGCGGCGATCAGCGCGGTGACCCAAAGCACCCTGATCGTGCTGCTGCTGAATGTCGTTTTCGCCTACCTCGTGTTCGGCGTGCTGTTTTTCGGTCTGGTGACGGCCGAACTGTGAATGCCCCAAACCAGGCGGCGGCGAATGCAGTGACGCCACAGGCATTGGAAATCTCTGGCGTGGGGCTTGCGTGTGAACTTCCGCCGGACGCCGGTTCCGACGGCCGGATATGGGTGCCCGCAGGCGTGAGCCTGCGCATCCGAATCGCGAATCCGGCGCACCGCACGCGGCTGCTGGCCGCCATGTTCGAAATGAAGCCGGATCCGGATTTGAAGCTGGTTCTGCTGGGCGCCGAGGTCAACGCGCTTAGCATGAAGGAGCGCATCGCGCTGCGTGCACGCCTGGCATTCCTGGCGGCGGAAGGCGGTTTGCTCAGCAGCCTCAACGCGTGGGAGAACATCATTCTGCCGCTTGGATGCCACCATCCGGAGCGGCTGCGGGGGAATGCCGCAGAGGTATATGCTCTGATCACCGAACTTGGAGGGACGCCGCAGACGCTGCTCGGCAAACTTCCCGAGGAAATGACGTTATTGGAGAAGAAAATGACCGGTTTTGTCCGGATTCTGCTGGAGACGCCGGATCTGGTGCTGTTCGAGAACTTTTCTTCCGGACTGGACAGCGCCGAGCGCATGCGCCTGCCGTACTTTGCAAACACGTATCTCGCCAGGCAGCCGGGGGGGACTTTCGTGCAGTTGGAGGACGTGCTGGGCGGCTGATACGCCGCGGCCAAAGCCGCCAAGGAGAACGCAATGCAAGACGAATACGCCACGCCCGGGCGCTTTGCCGGGATCGAAAAGAAGGTCAGCCTGTTCCTGATCGCCGCAATGCTTGTCCTGTTCGGCGCGGTCGGTCTCATCAGCTACAAGCAAGGCGCGTTCGTGCGCCACGCGTCGATCTATTTCCACGCCGCGGACGTCTTCGGCATCAACAAGGGCATGGCGGTCAACCTGTACGGCCTGCCAGTCGGAAGCGTAAAGTCCATGCTGATCTCGGAACGCGGCGTAAAGGTGGAACTCTCCATCGTCAGCGATTACCTGGCGCAGGTGCCCAAGGGTTCGCGCGCGCGGCTGTTGCGGGAGGGATACATCGGCGCTGGCAACATCCAGATCGTTCCCAGCACCGATCCGCTGCGCGGGACCGGGTCGGTCGTCGCCGGGGAGATGATCGAATTCGTGCCCAATCGCGGCGTGGCCGAACTGATCGACGAGTTCAAGAACCAGGTGACGCCTGTTCTCGCGCAACTGCATCGGGCGATTGAAGCGATCAACCATCCGGACGGCGATTTTCGCAAGTCCGCAGCGGCGGCGCGCGCTCTGCTGGAACAACTGCCCGAGACCAATCTGCAGGCGCGAAAGGTGCTGCGCGACGTCGACCGCAGCGTGCTCGCCGTCAGTCCGGACATGCAGGCGAGTTTCGGTGCCGCCGCCCGTATCGGCGCGCAGGCGGAGCAACAACTGCCGGCGATCTCGGGCAAGCTGGCCACGGCCCTCGATTCGTTCGCCCAGGCCGCCGAGCAGGTGCGCGAGCAGACGCGCAGAAACGGCGAAACCCTGAACGAAACGCTGAAGCAGGCGCCGGCGCTGATGCGCGAGGGAGGAAACCTCGCCCGCGACGGCGGTGACCTGGTGCGCGACGGGCAGGAAATCCTCGGCGCGGCGCGCAATGTCTGGCCGCTGAGCAATGCCGTCGAGGCGCGGACCATGCGCACTCTGGCGGTGGACAGTTTCGAATCGGCGGGGCCGGGCCGCTCGCCGGCAGCGGCGGCCGCGCCGCGTTGACATGAGACATCGCGCCGCCATTCGGCTGCTCCTTTTCGCCGCACTGGCGCCGCTTGCGGCTTGCGTTCAGCAGCCGGGGAAGACGCTGCCCGCGCGCGAGGCCGGGGCGATCGAGGCGAACCGCAGGGCCGAGCAGCGCTTTCGCAGCGGTGACTTGGAGGGCGCGGTGCAGCAATACCAGCTGGCATTGCGCATGGCACAGTCGGTGGAGAACGTCGACGGCATCGCCGCCAACGCGATCAGTCTCTCGATCGCCTACCAGCGCCTGGGGAAACATGCCGAAGCGCGCGCCAGCCTCGCGCCCGTGCTCGATCAATCCAGGCTGATCTTCCCGAGCGCGCGCCTGGCGCAGGCGGGGCTGCGCCGTGCGGTGCTGGATTTTGACGAACGGCGCCATGCGGATGCCGCCGAATGGCTGGAGAAGGCGGCGGCCTCGTGCGGCCAGCAGGACTGCGCGCTCTCCGCTACGATCAACAACCTCAGGGGTCAGCTGGCGTTGGAACAAGGGCGTACTGCCGCTGCCGCTGCTAGCGCAAGAGCTGCACTCGATGCAAGCCGCGGATCCAGCGACCGCGTCGAAGCCGCCAATGCACTGCGCCTCTCCGGCAATGTCGCGATCCGCGCAGGCAACGCTGCCGCTGCGCTCGCAGCGCTGACCGAAGCGCTTGCCATCGACCGGGAACTCGCATTGCCTCGCAAAATTTATCTCGATCTCGTCGGCCTGGGCCGCGCCAGCGCGCTGGGAGGCGAGCGTGCTGCGGCGCGGGCCTATTACGAGCGCGCGCTGACCGTCAGCGAAGCAGACCGCGACCCCGATGCAGCGGCTGAAGTGCGCAATCTGATCAGGGCGCTGGGCAACAATCCCTGATTCGGGATCCATTCAGTGCCATTTCAGGCACGGCGAAATCTATAGATTGAGGGCGCCATAGACCGTAGTCGGCAATTGCAGCCGCCCACCATTACATTTCGATGCTCGATTGCAGACACCCAAATGCGACAAACCAGCCGAAGCGGGTCTGTGTGAGTGCTGCTGCGATTACGCTTTCTTGCGCCTGCTGAATGCGAGACCGGCTAGACCGAGTCCGAGAAGGGCGAGGGAGGCGGGTTCGGGGACAGCGGTCAGGGACCACCGGTCGGGAGTGTATCGGCTTTCTTAGGCTAGCTTTCGGGCTGGCCTTTTGCGTTTCTTGGAAAGTCGGCATTGGCGCTGGGAGTGCCGCGCGACGAGTCGGCAAGAAACGTAAGGGCGCATGATGGGCTAGACTACGCGACATGCCGACCGTCCTGAGACTACTTGGGTTTCGGTTTTTCTTCTTCAGCGGGTAAGGATCGGAGCCGTCGCATATCCATGTCGAGCATGTCGAGCATGGCGACAAGGTGGCAAAATACTGGCTGAACCCGGTCGAACTCGCCGAGTCCGAAGGATTCCGCAGCCATGAGCTAACCCGCGTGCGGTCATTGGTAATCGAGCATCGCGTGCTGCTTTTGGAGAAATGGAATGAGCACTTTGGCAATCCGACTTGATCCCCACGCGATCGATGTGACAATCGATGCCGCCGCTTTGCACTTCATCTTGGCAGACGGTCGTGAGATATCGGCGCCGTTAGAGTGGTTTCCGAGGCTGCGTGATGCCACCTCGGAACAGAGGCTGCATTGGCGACTGATCGGAAAGGGTGTCGGCGTGCATTGGCCCGATATCGATGAGGATATTGCCGTGGCCACATTGATGCGCAATAGCTGAGGACGGAAAATGGAATTTGTACCGTGCATTCCAGAATACACGATCGGCCGTTGACATGCAGAAATTGAAAATTCAATGCGATTTAGCGCGATTTACTCCGCAATAAGGGTAGTCAAAGCAGCGGACTGAAAATCCGTGTGTCGGTGGTCCAATTCCGCCCTTGGCCACCAATATTTTTCATGCACTTAGGCTGGCTTTCGGGCTGGCTTTTTTGCATTTTGGGGGGGCGCTACACCGAAAGTCCGCGGGTCGGTATAGAGTGCTGAAACAATCAAGGGATGGAGGGCGTGATGAAATGCACCATCTGCAAGACCGATCATACTCATCCCGGTGTCACCACAGTAACCCTGCAACGCGACAACACGGTCGTGGTCATTCGTCAAGGTGATCCGAGCCTTAGACACAACCAGATCAGCATTTCCTAATTGATAACCGGGAGAGCCTCGTTTTTTTTCGATGACAAAGCCAAATTGCAGACAAATGGATTCGAGACCCCGGACAGTGCTGGCGGTAGGACTGATCGTTTTGTTGGCGGGATGCGCGTCGGTGGAGGATTCATCGCGTTCGTCCGGCTATCGGCGGCTCAGTGCAACCGAGGGGCGTGCTCTGGTGGCGCGCTTGCTTCCGGACGGTGTGAGCGAACGGTCCGGTTGGGCGACGGATATATACGCGGCCCTTGCTGCGCTGGATATCGCGCCTACACCCGAGAACATTTGTGCGACCGTCGCCGTTATAAGTCAGGAGACCGGATTTCAGGTCGATCCGGCGATACCAGGGCTTGCAACTATCGCACGCAAAGAGATCGACAAGCGTCTGGAAAACGCCGGCATTCCGGGCATTGCCCTGGACGCCGCACTGGCGATCCCCTCGACCAATGGCAAGACCTACAGCGAGCGCCTCAACGCGGTGAAGACAGAACGGCAGTTGAGCGAGATCTACGAAGACTTCATTGGCCGGGTGCCGTTCGGGAATTCATTGTTTGCCGATCGAAATCCAGTACGCACGGGCGGTCCGATGCAGGTCAGCATCGCGTTCGCCGAAGCCTTCAGAGAGTCAAAGGCGTACCCATACCCAGTTTCGACGACGATACGGCACGAAGTGTTCACCCGCCGCGGGGGCGTCTATTTCGGAATCGCCCATTTGCTCGATTACCCCGCCCCCTATACGCAGCATCTCTATCGCTTCGCCGATTTCAATGCGGGGCAATACGCCAGCCGGAACGCTGCTTTCCAGAAAGCCGTCACCGAAGTGTCCGGGATACCACTTGAGTTGGATGGCGACCTGCTGCACCACGGCCGCGGGCAGTCCGGTGGCGAGCCTGGCAGCACGGAGCTCGCGTTACGCGCGATGTCGCATCGCATTGACATGAGCAACAAGGAGATTCGCCGCGAGCTCGAACTCGAAAAAGCGCAGGGCTTCGAGAAAGCCCGCATCTATGCCCGGGTCTTCGAACTCGCCGACAAGCTGAGCGGGTATCCGGCGCCACGCGCCGCGCTACCGCAGATCCGATTGAGTAGCCCGAAAATCACGCGAAACCTAACCAGCGAATGGTTCGCCAATCGCGTCGAAGGTCGCTACAAGACGTGCTTGCAGCGACCCACAACCTGAAGCGCAACGGTTTGGCGCCAGACGAGCTGTGAGTTGAGGCCTGGCCGGTAGCCTGTGATGTACTTCTATGCGTGATAGCGTACATACAGCGCATCGGATTAGCGTTAGAAACATGGCTCCTGTACAGGGATTGTCAGGAGATAGGCCGCCGGACCTGTTGTTTCCTGATTCCTTCACGAGGTTCGTCAAATGAGATTGGACGACCAACGGGAAAGCGACCAGATTGACGACCGCCGCGGATCGGGCGGTGGGGGCATTTTATCCGGCGGACGACTGGGCATCGGCGGCATCATTGTCGTGCTCGTCGTCAGCTATTTCACCGGTATCAATCCGAGCACCTTGATGGGTCTGCTGGGGGACGGCACGGCAGACAATGTGACGGCAGGAACTCCGCGCCCACCGCCGGCCAATGATCAAACCAGCCGCTTTGTCGCGCGCGTTCTGGGGTCCACCGAAGACATCTGGACCGAGGAATTCCGCAAATTCGGCCGCACCTACGAAAAACCGACTTTGACATTGTTTTCGGGCGCGACACCAACGGCATGTGGTCAAGGTCAATCGGCCATGGGACCTTTTTACTGCCCCAATGATCGGCGCGTGTATATCGATCTGAAGTTCTTTCATGAACTGGAAACCCGCTTCGGTGCCGGAGGCGAGTTTGCACAAGCCTACGTGATCGCCCATGAAGTGGGCCACCATGTACAAAACCTGCTCGGCATCTCCAACAAAGTCAGCGCCGCACAACAGCGCGCCAACAAGGATCAGGGCAATGCGCTGTCAGTGCGGCTGGAATTGCAGGCGGACTGTCTGGCCGGGCTGTGGGGTCGTCAGGCCGACGTGCTCAAACACCAACTTGAGCCCGGCGAAGCCGAACAGGCCCTGCGCGCCGCCTCCGCCATCGGAGACGATACCCTGCAAAAGCAGGCGCAGGGTTACGTGGTGCCGGAAAGTTTTACCCACGGAACATCCGAACAGCGGGTGCGGTGGTTCAACAAGGGATTCCAAAGCGGGGACATGAGTCAGTGCGATACGTTCCGAAAAGGGGCGTGAGGTGTCGGCGTAGAAGCCTTCATGGCCGAACAAAAGCACCTAGACCTCAAGCGGCGCGCCTTGCGTGTAATCGCCGTATTCGAGGCAATCAAGGGCATAGAAGGCAGTGTGTGTCTAGATCGCCCGCCTGTTCGATGCGTCCACAAGTGAAATAAGTGCACCCCACAGAGGACATAAAGTGCATTTAAATTCAATTGACAATCATAGTGTTATATAATATTGTTAATTCTATACTTCAATAGTAACGTTGCGGCTATGGGAAGCTACATGAAGAACATCTGCGGGATGCGAATAGGCGTTGCAGTGCCGGCGGCGAAGCCGACTGGGCCTGTGATGGCACATCCAAGGGCAACCGTGGTCAAGGTGCGCGCTATGAATATCTTGGCCCGGCTAATATTCCTCATGCTATTCAGTTCGACTCTAGCCCATGCCGACTCTCCTTCAATCTTGAATTACATGGATTGTGCGAGAGGCATCGGTGTCGCAATCAACGACAGATTCGCGATTCTTCCCGGCGAACGATACGGCCACAAGGGACTTTATGTTTACACCGCTCGAAGCGCGTATTTCCTGGAATTGGGTGCCCCGCACGCCGAGGATGGCAAGGTGCAGGAGTTCCTTCTGAAAGCGAATATTCCGAACGTCGGGGATATTCTCCTCAATTTTCGCGACAAGAAGCCGACAAGCGCATCCAATATCCAGCCGGGAATCAGCTACCAGATCACGACTCCGGCGACTAGCATTCCCGGTAGCTATCGCGTTACGCCGGCAAATGAAACGCTTGACTACCGGGCCAGGAATCTCCTGCGTCAAAGGCTCATGGATAAAGTCGCAAACATCAAGGATTTTATCGACGACAAGAATCGATATAACACTCCGGCAGACGCAAAGGCTGCGTTCGAGAGGGATCGCGTGATCTATCTGGCCAAACTCGAACAGTGTCACATTGAAGGTGACCGCGAATTGAATTGGGTTGTCGCCGAAGAAGTGACAAAGTTGGAATCCGGGCTCCCAGGGATCACCGTTTGGGAAAAGCAAATCACCGACAAGGTGTCTGTTAGCCTCGCTCGCTAATCCATTCGCACCCGTGCATACGGCTTGACTCGAATAGGTGGTTCAATTCCGCCCTTGGCTACCACTTTCATGCACTTAGGACGGTTTTCGAGCCGGCCTTTTGCATTTTTTTGAGGAACGCTATACCGAAAGTCCGGGAATCGGTATTAGTTGGCCCGGAGGGGGCTACCGTACGCCAGCGCACGGACTCGCGCCAGTCGCTTGGGCATCATTGGGTGCAGCCTCTTAAAGGGACACCGTCATGATCCGCACTTCGATTGCAGCGCTCGCCGCTGTCACTATCACATTCGCGCCGGCAGCATGGGCTGCCAACAACATTACCGCAATCGTTCCGGAGGCGAACCGGGTCGTTTTGCAGGATGGCAATGCCACAGTCAGGTTCAGAGTCTCGGGTCAAGGCAACGATGAGAGCCAGTGCGGCGTATGGATCACCTACAGCGACCAGGCCTCGCCCGAAACGTATACCATGGGACGGACAAACGGTTTGTTCTCGGGCGAGTTCGCGCACACATTTACCCGGCCTGGCGAGTACACCATTACCGCTACGGGACAGACCGTGAATCAGACCGCTGGCTGCGGCGGCGTGGCCGGGACTAAGGTCAGTGTGGTCGGCGAGGGGCGGGGACAAAGACGCGACGACAGGCGCGACGACAGACGCAGCGCCGAAGTGGCCTGCCCCAGCGGGTGGCAGTTGAGCGAAGGTTCTTTCAGTCGGGAGACCGGCGCATTCACTTGCACGCCTTCCTATCCCGCGCAACGGATGAATTGCGGACGCGGACTGCGCTACTTCGAGGGCGACAACGTGATCGGCTGTCAATCGATTGGCACAAATCGGAGTTGTGTGCGTCAAGTTGTGCAAAATGGGTGATCGTGTAAGTGGTTGATCCTT
>CAYNVY010000166.1:0-10350 GCA_964400745.1 uncultured Enterobacteriaceae bacterium
GATAGCCGGCGCCGATGATGCGAAACGAGGTCTTCTTCGCGATCTCGTCGAACAGCTCTGCACCCACCGGTCCGTAATAGACCTTCTTGAAGTGTCCGACTTCGCGCACCAGGTAAGGATAGGCTTCGACGCCGGCGACGATGTTGTAGCGGTCCAGGGTTCCGATCGATTGCAGCACGATGTCGTTGACGCCGATTTTCAAGCCCTCGATCGCTTGCGGCCAGTCGCCGGTGGAGCCGGAGTGGGCGATTTGAATCTTGACCTTGCCCCCCGATTTTTGCTCGACCGCCTTGGCGTAGGCTTCCGCGGTTTCGAACCAGATGTTGCCCGGAACGTAGACGTGGGCCATTTTCAGCACAGTCTGGGCGTAAGCTGCCTGTGCCAGGGTAAACAGAACTGCGGACAGCAACCACTGCTTGATGTTCAAGATGCGGGCTCCTCCAAGGGACTAGCGGGTGGGAAAGGCAAACGAAATATTCTTCTTATGACTGCATGGTGCCACGAAATGCCGGAATCAGGAAGCGCTGCGCCGCTGCTAGGGGGCTAGGCCTCCTTCTTTCTGACCGGCTTAAGTGTGCCCATGCCTTTGGCGATCAGGGTGCCGGTTTCGTCGTGCACCTCGGCTTCGCAGAACAGCGTCGTCCTGCCGCCGCCTATCACCTTGCCCTCGGCGATCAGCCTGTTTCCCGTTCCCGGTTTGATGAATTTGGTGTTCATCTCTATGGTCAGGATGCCGCCCGGCGCGCCCTGCAGGTGGATCCTTGCCGCCAGGCTCATGGCGCTGTCGATCAGCGTCATGATCACGCCGCCGTGCGCCGCCTTCCAGCTGTTGAGGAACGCAGGCTTGAGCTCGAGCGCGAGCAGGGCGCGCCCTTCGTGGCTTTCGACGCGTTCCACGCCCAGATGATCGATGAAGGGCAGCGGCGTTCCGTACTCTTTGGAGAGGCTCAGTTTCATTCAGGCAGGGCTCTGGTTGTGGGGTTCGTTGCCGCCGCGGGCCCGCGGTGCGGCCGCACCGGGGATGCGGCCGCACCGGCGTGCGCGCGTCCTGTCCTATATCGCGGTGGCGCCGCCGTCCACGGCGACGATCTGTCCGGTGATGTGCGCGGCGGCATCCGACGCGAACAGCGCCGCCAAGCCCTTCAGGTCTTCCTCGCCGCCCAGGCGCGCCAGCGGCGTCTGCGCGATCGCGGTGTCGCCGATCTGCCCCAGGATGTACTTGGTCATTTTCGAGGGGAAAAAGCCGGGGGCGATGGCGTTGACGGTGATGTTGTACTGCCCCCATTCGGCCGCCAGCGCGCGCGTCATGTTCACCACGGCGCCCTTGCTCGTGTTGTAGGCGAGCGATTTCTGGATGCGCGCGTCGTTGCCGAACAGGCCGGCGACGGAGGCGATGTTGACGATGCGGCCGTAGCGGCGCGGAATCATCGACAGCTTGCCCACGATTTGCGTGGTCAGGAACAGGCCGGTGACGTTGAGGTCCATCACTTTCTGCCACGCCTCCAGCGGATGCTCTTCGGCCGGGGCGCCCCAGGTGGTGCCGGCGTTGTTGATGAGGATGTCGATCTGCCCGTAGTGCTGGATGATCTGCTCGATCACCGGCTGTATGCTGGCCGCCTTGCTGTGGTCGCAGGGGAGGGTGAACACCTGAGCGTGCATGCGGCTGAGATGTTCCTTCGCCTGCGCCAGTTCATCGGTCTTGCGCGCGGTCAGCGCCAGCCGGGCGCCCTGCTCGCCCAGGGCTTCGGCGATCTGCAGTCCGAGGCCGCGCGAGCCGCCGGTGACCAGCGCGACCTTGCCGGTCAGGTCCATCAGTTTTTTCACGCTCATCGGGAAAACCTCCTTGGTGCAATTGACGCGGAATCTGGAATTCGGGGGCCGGCTAGTGGAGAATCCGCCCGCAGGGCCGTTCACATATCGAGCGACTTGAGCAGATCGTCGGTATCGTTGGACTGCGCATCGCGGGCAAGCGCCGCGGGTTGCGCATGGGTCTGGGCGAAAAGCTTGTCCGGGTCGGGCGCCTCCGGGGACTCGAATTCGAACAACTTGATGAATTCGGTCCTGTCCATGGCCAGTTCGAGATAGAAGATGTGGTTGTTGCCGGTGTAGAAGGTCACGCGGCGGGCCTCCGGATTATCGAGATGGGCGTCCACGCTCAATATCACCTGTTTGTTGAGCACCAGCATCTTGGGCTGGTTCTGGCTGATATGGGTCTGCAGCTCGCGCCCCACCTTTCCCGAGAAGTCTCCGACCACCTGATTCATCAGCTCGCCCATCACATTGCTGACTTCGTCCGAGGTGTGGGAAATGGCCAGGCCTTCCTTCGGGATGCCCATGTTCAGCATATAGCTCTCGTACAACTCCATCGCGGACGGGGCGGAAAAATTGATGATCACCAGCCCGGAGAAAGCGCCGTCGAACAGGACGAAACAGCCGATGTCGGGTTTGAGGCAGGTCTTGGTGATGCGCTGGACCATGCCGGAATAGCGAATCTTGCTGTGGGTTGCGGCAGTCAGCACGTTGCTGATCGAATTGCACAGGCTCGTCAACAGGTCTTCGGTGCCGAAAACCACGCTGGGCTTTTGAGTGTCCATTTCTTGCGATCTAGTAATAGAGGAAATGACGAATATATATCACACTCGACGCATATTGCTCGGTAGTACGCAATTTTGAAGACAGCGACTTGGAACGGCTTCTGACAGACTTCTGGACCGCCGTCGACGACTGGAGAACGTGATATGACAAACACCGTAACCATCGGCGTCGCTTCGCGCGCGGAGATCAAAGCTCATTTCAAGCGCGCAATGACCACGGGCAAGCGCGCGTCGCCTTTCATCGGCTTTGTCGATGAGCGTGCGCTATGGCGCACGTCGACGCCCCTGCGTTGGGACATCCTCAAGGTAATGACGGGTGCCGGGCCGCTTGCTTTGCGGGAAATTGCGCGGCGTGCATACCGACGTGCATGCGCTACTGGCCGCAGGGTTGATTGAGTGCGACGAGGCGGGGGGTTTTTCCGTACGATGCGGTCCATGTGGATTTCATGCTGAAGGTGGCGTGACTGCCTCAAGAAAGCGGGCACCTCAAGCCGACTGGAGAATTCTTCTCTCTAAATCTTGTCGGCAAGAAATTGCATAGCTTAGATGTGGCGTCTGACGGCCAGAGGCGATCCCCTAGCTGTTCAAGAATCGTTGCTATAGCACGGCCGGTATCAGCCGAATTACCGTCCTCTCCTCATGAAAAAATAACCCCGCCGAAGCGGGGTACGGGTGAGCGCTGCTGTGGTTAGGCTTTCTTGCGCCTGCTAAATCCGAGTCCGGCCAAGCCGAAGGCGAGAAGTGCGAGAGAGGCGGGCTCGGGAACCGCTGATATATTAAATGTCCCGCTCCCAGAGTCGGCGCCTATCGTGTACGTTCCGGTAAAAGTGAAATCAAAACCCGGATACGATGCGACATCGTCGATCGCCGCCTGCTGGGCGGCGAGGCTACATCCGGCGCAATACGCGGCAAACGAGTTGCCGGAACCGCGTCCGACCAGTCCATCCACAAGCTGGGTATTTGCCCCGCTGGTCACGAATAGGTCGTCACCGGTCCAGAGCATTCCGTCTGACCCTTTGAGAACACCCTGAAACCCCAGGCCGTAGTTGTATCCTCCAGCAGCCCAGCTGTAATTCAGCGCATTGTATGGGGCATCGCTGCTCACCACCGACAGCGCCATTTGGGAAATCGAGAATTGACTGCCTTGGCCGTCGGCTCTAAGGGCGAAGGTCATGCGATTTCCCAATTCGCTGGCGAATGCGGAACCGAAGGTCGAACCGGGGTTAGTTTGCCCGAGCCAGGAATTGAAGCCGGTGACCACGTTCTGTGCAGTCGTGACGTTGGATTGCGCCTGGAAGTAGCCCGGTGTACCGGGTGTCCCAAAACTGGTAACACCGGCAAACATTGCTTGTACCGCGTTGGCCTGCGCCGTTGCGAAAGACGGCGACCCATACGCGTTTGGTGCCAGCCAGGGAACCACGTTGATTTGGACTGCGCTGGCGGAGGGCGCCAGACCTATTCCCAGCAATAACGCCGCGACTGGAAACAGGCTTTTCAGTTTAGGTTGCCGGGTGTTGCGTACTGAAGTCATCGCGATTCTCCATTGAGCAGTGACGTATTCGGGAAGTGGTGAGGGCTGGTTGAGCTCTTGCCCCACAATTTCGGCAGAGCGGCAACCATCGCAGGGTGTTAAGCACGTTCCATGCCGAAGTTGTAAAAGTATATTAAATCATAATGTTAATGCACCTTTGATCGTGTGTCCGTTCGCGGATGCTGCTCACGTGTCGGATAAAGAACCCCAGCGCCTTGTAGGGGTGCAAGCCGAGGCAACCGGCAGCCACTCACAGCGCAATGGGTGCGGCGGTTGGGTTTTCAGTCTGATGCCGGGCTTTGCATCGTCGTGCGCGACTTGGACCCCCGCAATGTGTGGGGTAGGGGCTTTGAGAGTCCTTGTCGGACCGATGCAAAAAACCCCGCCGGTGCGTCAGCCCGGGCGGCGGGAGCGCGGGCCTATCCGGTCACGGCGCGCCGAAGTATGCCGAGCAATGCTTTGCGATCCGGCGCGCCGACCTTGAGCAGGAGAGCGCCGAGATGCTCGTTGGCG
The DNA here is from genome assembly GCA_964400745.1 of uncultured Enterobacteriaceae bacterium. Taxonomy (GTDB): domain Bacteria; phylum Pseudomonadota; class Gammaproteobacteria; order Burkholderiales; family SG8-39; genus 2-12-FULL-64-23. The sequence goes on from CAYNVY010000166.1 coordinate 4,639, forward strand.
GTACCGCGGGAAATGCGCATCGCGCGCGCCGCATCGCTCAGTGTCAGGCCCGCGAGCAGGTGGGCGGCGAGTTCGCCCTGGCGCACGGTAAGCTTGAGGCGCAGGACCAACAGGGCGGCCAGTTCCGCGGCCCCGGCAGGTTCGGGCAGCAGTGTAGCCGCGATGCCGCTGCCGGCGGGAAGCAGGCGCAGGAGTAGCGTCGTTTCGCCATCATTCAGATTGGGCCATGAAAAACGTGTCTCGTGGTCAAGGTCAGTCAATATGCGACGAAGACGTGCGCCGCCACCGGGCATGGCAGGCGCGAGAAGGCCGTCCATCACCGCAAGCGGCTCACCCACGGCGGTGATTGCCTTTGCCCGGACGTTGCAATCCCGCACGCGCCCGCCGCGGTCGAGAATCCAGATCGGCGGCGACTGATCAAAGAACGTGGCATGCAGTGCGTTACGAGATGCCTTTGCTGCTTCGTGCAAGTGGGGAGCCAGCGCGGCACAGCGGGCGCGTCGCAGCGGGTCCTCCAACACGCCGCCGCAGGCGCCAGTGCCATAACCAGCACAGTGCGTTACACGGCCGGCGAGCGCGTCCAGTGCGTCAGGTTCAGTTTGGTGCCCCTCGGCCGTCAGGTCGAGTACGCCAGTGCAGCCTAACCAGTCACTGCAAGTCTTGAGAGCCGCTCGCCAGGCGAGCGGATCACCGCCCGCCATGTGCAGTCGGGCAGCCAGTTGCAGGAGTTGCACCGCCGCGTCCGCGGACGGATCCGACTGGGCAGCAGGTGTGGCGGTCTGGAGTTCGGTCACGGGCATGCCATGGCAAATGTTGTCCCTATTTTTCGCGAGTCAGGTCGATAGTCGCAATTTGCTGCCGATTTTGCGCCGCCCAGCATCGGGTCCACAAGATGCTGCGCCTGCGCGCGGCCGATTGCAATGTTGATGTTGTCGAAAGGGCGCCAATCCCTAGCCCGGGGCGAACTCACCGTGCGAGGTCGGGGAGAAATCGAAGTCCTCCTGATCCGACTCATTTCCAGTAGCAGGAGTGCGCGAATGTCTGTTGCCGACGGAACCAGCCATTCGCCAGACAAAACGCCGCATTGCAGCGCTGGCGCTATCGCCTAAAACCACTCGTCGTGCATCTCAAGACAGGTCGGATCGAGACGGCGCAGGAGTTCGTTCTGCGCCGCGGTCCTGGGCAACTCGTAGCGGAAGAAATACTGGCATGCCTGCAGTTTGCCTTGGTAGAACGCCTTGTCGTCGCCGTGTGCTCCGGCGAGCGCGCGTCCGGCCAGCACCGCCTGGCGCAGCCAGGTCCAGGCGATCACCAAGTGCCCCAGCATCTCCAGATAGACCGAGGCGTTGGCGAGCATCAGATTGGCGTCGCGTCCGGATAGGAGCGCCCGCGTGGTCGTGGCGGCCTCCTGCGCCGCGGCGTCCAGCGCTTTTGCACATTCCTGCAGCAGCGGCGATGCGCTAGCCATTGCCGCTTCGCTCGCTTCGCCCATCTTCTTGAGCAGCAGCTCGAATGCGCGGCCCTGCTCCATGCCGACTTTGCGCCCGAGCAGGTCCATCGCCTGTATGCCGTGCGTGCCCTCGTGGATGGGATTCAGGCGATTGTCGCGATAGAACTGCTCCACCTTGTAGTCGCGCGTGTAGCCGTAGCCGCCGTGCACCTGGATCGCAAGACTGTTGGCCTCCAGGCACCATTGCGAGGGCCAGCTCTTGGTGATCGGGGTCAGAATGTCGAGCAGCAGGCCCGCCTCGCGCCGGGCGCTTTCGCTCTCGCCCGTCTTCTGCTCGTCTACGAGACGCGCGCAGGATAGGCACAGCGCAAGGCCGCCCTCGACGTAGGACTTCTGCGCGAGCAGCATGCGGCGCACGTCGGCGTGCGCCACGATGGGCAGCTGCGGCGATGCCGGATCCTTTGCCGCCGGGTGCCGCCCCTGCGGCCGGCCGCGCGCGTAGTCCAGGGCGTGCAGATAGCCGGTGTAACCCAGCAGCACCGCGCCCATGCCGACGCCGATCCTGGCCTCGTTCATCATGTGGAACATGCAGGCGAGGCCGCGGTTGGGTTCGCCCACCAGATAACCGACGGCGCCGGCGCTGCCGCCAGGGCTGAACTTGCCCTCGCCGAAGTTGAGCAGCGTGTTGACGGTGCCGCGATAGCCCATCTTGTGATTGAGGCCGGCAAGCGCCACGTCGTTGCGCTCGCCCAGCGTTCCGTCCGCGTTCACCAGCTTCCTCGGCACGATGAACAGGGATATGCCTTTGACCCCGGGCGGCCCGCCGGGGATTTTCGCGAGCACCAGGTGGACGATGTTCTCCGACAGTTCGTGTTCGCCGGCCGAGATCCACATCTTGTTGCCGAACAGGCGGTAGGTGCCGTTGCCTTGCGGCTCGGCGCGGGTCTTGATGTCGGCGAGCGAGGACCCGGCCTGCGGCTCGGACAGGCACATGGTGCCGAAGAAGCGGCCTTCCATCATCGGCCGCACGTAGGTGTCGATCTGCTCGCGCGTGCCGTGCGCGAGCAGCAGGTTGGCGTTGCCTATGGTGAGGAAGGGATAGCCGGCGGTGGCGACGTTCGCGCCCTTGAACCAGGCGAAGCAGGCGGAGTTGACCACCGCCGGCAGCTGCATGCCGCCCAGCTCGTAGTCCTGTCCGGCCGCCATCAGGCCGGCCTGGCAGAAGGCGTCCAGCGCCTGCTTTACTTCGGGGATGATGTGCACCTTCTCCCCATCGAAGTGTGGTTCGTTCCGGTCGTTTTTCTGGTAATGCGGTTCGAACAGCTCGGTCGCCATGCGCTCGCAGGTGGCGAGCGCGGCGTCGAACGTTTCGCGCGAGTGGTCGGCGTAGCGCGGCCGGCTGGTCAGGCTGTCGACCTGCAGCAGTTCATACAGGACGAATTCGAGGTCGCGGCGGGAGAGGATCTTGGATTGCATGGGAGTGAGCCGGACGGTGGAGGGCTATTCGATGATCGCGACGACGTCGCCTTCGCCCACCACCTCTCCTTCCTTGAAGTAGATTTCGATCACCCTGCCTGCGCTCGGAGCGGCCACCGGGAATTCCATTTTCATCGACTCGAGGATGAGCACGGTATCGCCTTTCGCCAGCTGAGTCCCGGCCGGGGTTTCGATTTTCCAGACCTTGCCGCCGATCTCACTGACTACTTTCGTGCCTGCCATGGGTGGGCTCACAATCCGATGCCGGGCGGCGCATCGATCGTTGTGCCGCCCTGCCTGGTCTACTCTGGTCTACGCGACTTCGAACAAGCCGGCCGCGCCCTGGCCGCCGCCTATGCACATGGTGACCACCACGTACTTGGCGCCGCGGCGCTTGCCTTCGATCAGCGCGTGGCCGGTGAGCCGGGCGCCGGACATGCCGTAGGGATGGCCGACGGCGATCGCGCCGCCGTTGACGTTCAGGCGGTCATCGGGAATGCCCAGTTTGTCGCGGCAGTAGATCACCTGCACGGCGAAGGCCTCGTTCAATTCCCACAGGCCCACGTCTTCCAGCTTGATCCCGGTGCGCTTTAGCAGCTTAGGAATGGCGAACACCGGGCCGATGCCCATTTCGTCGGGCTCGCAGCCGGCCACGGCAAAGCCGCGGAAAATGCCGAGCGGCTTCAGGCCTTTTTTCTCCGCGACCTTGGCGTTCATCACCACCACCGCCGAAGCGCCGTCGGAGAACTGGCTGGCGTTGCCGGCGGAAATCACGCCGTCCGGGAACACCGGCCGTATCTTGGACACGCCCTCGTAGGTGGTGTCGGCGCGTATGCCTTCGTCCTTGGTCAAGGTCACTTCGCGCGTCATGAGCATGCCGCTGTCCTTGTCGGCCACGCCCATGGTGGTGGTAAAGGGCACGAGCTCATCGTCGAACTTGCCGTCGGCCTGCGCCTTGGCTGCGCGCTGCTGGCTGCGCGCGCCGTATTGGTCCTGCAGTTCGCGCGGGATCTTGTAGCGCTTGGCCACCTGCTCCGCGGTCTGCAGCATGGTCCAGTAGATTTCCGGCTTGTTCTGCTTCAGCCACACCTCGTTGATCATGTGCCGGTTGGCTTCGTTCTGCACGCAGGAGATCGCCTCCAGCCCGCCGGCGACGAAAATGTCGCCCTCGTCGGCGATGACGCGCTGCGAGGCCATGGCGATGGTCTGCAGGCCGGAGGAGCAGAAGCGGTTCACGGTGGCGCCGGCGGTGGTCACCGGGCAGCCGGCGCGAAGCGCGATCTGGCGCGCGATGTTGGCACCGGTCGCCCCTTCAGGGGTGGCGCAGCCCATGAGCACGTCCTCGACTTCGGCCGGATCGATCTTGGCGCGCTCGATCGCGTGTTTGACCACGTGCCCGCCCATGGTGGCGCCGTGCGTCATGTTGAGGGCGCCGCGCCAGGATTTGGCGAGGCCGGTGCGTGCGGTGGAAGCGATTACTGCATCAGTCATGGTGTTCTCCTGAAATTACTCTTAGACCCCGGAACAAAATTCATTTTGTTCCGGTCCGATTTAGGGGAGCACGAGGGGAGATCTCCCCTCGTATCGTACAGACTCCTGGCGCAGTTCAATTAAAGGTCTTGCCTTCGGCCGCCAGCTTGACCAGCAGCGGCGCGGGTTTCCAGTATTCGCCGTGGCGGCCCCTGGCATATTTTTCCATCGCCGCGACCACGCTGGGCAGGCCCACGGTGTCGGCGTAGAACATCGGTCCGCCGCGATATAGCGGGAAGCCGTAGCCGGTCAGGTACACCATGTCCACGTCGGACGCCCTTTGGGCAATGCCCTCTTCGAGCAGATAGGCGGCCTCGTTCACCAGCGAGTAGATCAGGCGTTCGACGATTTCCCGGTCGCTGACCTTGCGCCGCTCGACGCCGATATCCTTCGAATGTTTGATGATCATGTCGTTCACCAACTGCGACGGATAGGGCTTGCGGTCGCCCGGCTTGTAGTCGTACCAGCCGGCGCCGGTCTTCTGGCCGTAGCGGCCCATCTCGCACAGGAGGTCGGCGGTCTTGGAATACTTCATGTCGGGTTTTTCGACATAGCGGCGCTTGCGTATCGCCCAGCCGATGTCGTTGCCGGCCAGGTCGCCCATGCGGAACGGCCCCATGGCAAAGCCCATCTTCTCGATCGCCTTGTCCACCTGCTCCGGCAGGCAGCCTTCTTCCAGCAGGAAACCGGCCTGGCGCGAATACTGCTCTATCATGCGGTTGCCGATGAAGCCGTCGCACACGCCCGAGACCACGCCGGTCTTCTTGATCTTCTTCGACAGCGCCATGGTGGTGGCGAGCACGTCCTTGCCGGTCTTTGCGCCGCGCACGATTTCGAGCAGCTTCATCACGTTGGCGGGCGAAAAGAAGTGGGTGCCGATCACGTCCTGCGGCCGCTTGGTGAAGGCGGCGATCTTGTTCAGGTCCAGGGTCGAGGTGTTGGAGGCGAGGATGGCGCCGGGCTTCATCACCTGGTCCAGCTTCTTGAACACCGTCTCCTTCACGCCCATCTCCTCGAACACCGCCTCGATCACGATGTCGGCGTCGCGGATGTCGTCGTAGGACATGGTGCCCTTGATCAGGCCGATGCGCTCGTCGAACTTGGCTTGCGTCAGCTTGCCCTTCTTCATGGTGTTTTCGTAGTTCTTGCGTATCGTGGCCAGGCCCTTGTCCAGCGCCTCCTGCTTCATCTCCAGCAGCGTGACCGGGATGCCGGCGTTGGCGAAGTTCATGGCGATGCCGCCGCCCATGGTGCCG
>CAYNVY010000167.1:0-10326 GCA_964400745.1 uncultured Enterobacteriaceae bacterium
GCAGGGGGCACGTCCCGCGCGCGGCCGGGCCGCCTCGGAAACGACGTAAGGCGCCCGTCGCCCGGCCGCAGCCCCCCCCCGACGCAGCGGAACCCGACCCGGCCGAGCACGGTATAGCCGAGCGCGACGTGGATGTCGCGATAGCGCTCGGACTCGGCGCTGAGGAAGGCGCCGAGGAAGGAGGCGGCCAGCAGCCAGTGGAAGACGCGCGTGGGCAGGTCCCACACCAGGATGCGTTTGACGCTTTGGGTCATGTCAGTCTCCAGTTATCGCGGAATGCGCACGGCGTGCTCGTCGAAGTCGCCGCGCTCGGCGCCTGCGTGGCAGGCGCTGCAATTGGCCGGCGTCTGCACCTTCGGATGCTTCCAGGTCGCCGCCGCCACTTCGTCATGCTTGCGCTTGAACCAGGGCGTTTCGCTGATGCGCAAGGCGCCGCTGTCGTTGCCGCGCTTCCTGCCCTGTGCGGCATTGCGTTCCAGAAACGCGCCGATTGCGGCGGCCGCCGCCGCGTCGATGCTCGCGTCGGTGCCGAAATGCCGGTCCAGGCCCGTCATCACGCGGCGCCAGGCAGGCGCGGGCAGGAGGCCGGGCGGATAGGCGATGTGGCAGCTGCCGCACTCGGCCTGATAGGGCTTGCTGGCCGCGGCCGGCAGCCTTGCGTCCGCCAGCGCGCTGTCGACCAGCAGGCCGAAGGCGAGCAACAGCGACAGCGCCCAGACGGTGTAATTGAAAGCTCTTTGCCTGCCTGCGTGGTTCATGCGCCGCCCCTATTTCGCGACCGACATGAGATAGGCCAGCACGTCGCCCTTTTCCTGCGCGGCGCAGACGCGGCCGAGCACGTCCTTGCAATTGCGGTCGAACCATTTTTCGACTTTCGCCGCGTCGGCGAAGCGTTGCGGATTCGCCGCCGGCGCGAGCGCAGCGATCTCCTTGCCGGTCTTGGCATGCTTGCCGCTGGCCGCCGGGTTGGCCGTATGGCAGGAAGCGCAGCTCCAGTCGTTGCCGTGCGTTACGTGGAAAAACTGCTTGCCGCGCTCGGCGGAAAATCCGGCGAAGCCGGGCGTAGTCGCGCGGGCTGCCGCGTCGAAACCTTTTTGGATTTCCGCCGGCGTCGCGGCCGCGGCCTGCAGCCCGGTCAGGGCGAGTGCGCCCGCAAGCAGGAGTGCGGCGACAGACTTGAGTGTATGCATATTGCCCCCATCGGTGATGAACGATGGGTCGCACTCTATGCGGCCAAGCTTAAGGAATCATTATCGCCGCGGCCGCCCGCCATCCGGACGCGGAATGCGCGGCCGGCCGCAGTCAGTCCTGCAACAGCTCGAGCAGCGCCGCCCCGTAGCGCTCGAGCTTGCGCGTACCCACGCCCGAGATCTGGCCCAGCGCGGCCTCGGACTGCGGCCGCACGCGCGCCAGTTCGGCCAGGGTGGCGTCGTGGAACACGACGTAGGCGGGCACGCCGTGCTCCTTCGCGATCGCGGCGCGCCAGGCGCGCAGCCGCTCCCACACCCGCGCCGCCGCGGCGTCTAGCCCGGCGCTAGCGGTGGCGGAACGTTTCGCCGCCGTCCTGGCTTTGCCCGCCTGCAGCTGGCGCAGATGCACCGTCTGCCCCCCCGTGAGCACGGCGCGGCTCGCCGCGGCGAGCTTGAGCGAGCCGTAGCTCGAGTGGTCCACGTCGAGCAGGCCCTGCGCGATCAGTTGCCGGAACACCGTGCGCCAGGCTTTCTCGTCCAGTTCGCTGCCGATGCCGAAGGTGGAGAGCTCGCGATGCCCCCATTGCTGCACGCGCTCGGTGTCCTTGCCCAGCAACACGTCGATCAGGTGCGCGGCGCCGAAGCGCTGCCCGGTGCGGTAGACGCAGGACAGCGCCTTTTGCGCCGCCACCGTGCCGTCCCAGACCTGCGGCGGCTCGATGCACACGTCGCAATTGCCGCAGGGCGCCGAGGCTTCGTCGAAATACGACAGCAGGCGCACGCGGCGGCAGCCGCTGGCTTCGCACAGGCCGAGCAGGGCGTCGAGCTTGGCCGAGGCGATGCGCTTGAATTGCTCCTCGGCGGTGGAGCCGTCGATCATGCGCCGCTGGTTGACCACGTCGCCCAGGCCGTAGGCCATCCAGGCGTCGGCTGGCAGGCCGTCGCGGCCCGCGCGCCCGGTCTCCTGGTAATAGCCTTCTATGCTCTTGGGCAGGTCCAGGTGCGCGACGAAGCGCACGTCGGGCTTGTCTATGCCCATGCCGAAGGCGATGGTGGCGACCATGACGACGCCCTCCTCGCGCTGGAACCTTGCCTGGTGCAGGTTGCGCGTCTGCGCGTCCATGCCGGCATGGTAGGCGAGCGCGGCCACGCCCTGCGCGGCCAGCCAGGCCGCGGTCTCCTCCACTTTGCGGCGCGACAGGCAGTAGACGATGCCGGCGTTCCCCCTATGTTCGGCGCGCAGGAACGCGAGCAGCTGCGCGCGCGCGTTCGCCTTCTCCACGATGCGATAGCGGATGTTCGGCCGGTCGAAGCTGGCCACGAACCGGCGCGCGCCTGCCAGACCCAGGCGCAGCACGATCTCTTCGCGCGTGACGCTGTCGGCCGTGGCGGTGAGCGCGATGCGCGGCACGCCGGGAAAACGTTCGTGCAGCAGCGACAGCTGCATGTATTCCGGGCGGAAGTCATGGCCCCACTGCGATACGCAGTGCGCCTCGTCGATGGCGAACAGCGCGAGGCCTCCCGAGGCCTGCACGCGTTCCAGCTGCTGCAGGAAGCGCGGCATCAGCAGCCGCTCCGGCGCGACATAGAGCAGATCGTAGTCCCCGGCCAGGAGGCCGCGCTCGACCGCGCCGGCCGCGTCCGCCGGCAGCGATGAATTCAGGAACGCCGCGCGCACACCGGCCTCGCGCAGCGCCGACACCTGGTCCTGCATCAGCGCGATCAGGGGCGAGACGACGATGCCGGTGCCCGGGCGCAGGAGAGCCGGGATCTGGTAGCACAGCGACTTGCCGCCGCCCGTGGGCATCAGCACCAGGCAGTCGCCGCCCGAGGCGACATGCTCGACTATTTCAGCCTGCGGGCCGCGAAACGCGGCGTAGCCGAAAACCTCTTTCAGGACCGCGCGTGCGCGCGCAGGCGAATCGATAGTCTCTACTCCGCCTTGATGCCGGCGGCCTTGACGATTTTCGCGTACTTGGCGATTTCCGAGCGGATCATGGCGCCGAACTCGGCCGGGCTGTTGCCGGCTGGCTCCAGCCCCTGAGCCAGCAGCCTTTCCTGCACGTCGGGCAGGGCCAGGATGCGGTTGACCTCGCGGTTCAGGCGCGCAACCACCGGCTGCGGCGTTCCTGCGGGGGCGACGATGCCATACCAGGTGCCGGTTTCGAATCCGGGCAAGGCGGCTTCGGCGATGGTCGGGACCTCCGGCAGCAGCGGTACGCGCCGCGCCGACGACACCGCCAGCGCGCGCAACTTGCCCGCCTTGACGTGCGGGATCAAAGTCACCATGTTGTCGAACTGCGCGTCGAACACGCCCCCCAGCAGATCGGTGGTGGCGGGGGCGCTGCCCTTGTAGGGCACGTGCGTCACCTGGATGTCGGCCGTGGTGGTGAAATATTCGCCGCCGAGGTGCTGCGCCGTGCCGGTGCCGCCGTTGCCTATGGTCAGCTTGCCCGGACTGGCCTTGGCCAGGTTGATAAAGTCCCTGACGCTCTGCGCCGGAACCTTGGGGTTGACCACGAACAGGAGCGGCGCGTTTACCAGCAGCGAAATCGGCTGGAAGTCCTTGACCGAGTCGTAGCCCATCTTTGTGTACACCGATGGATTGACCGCCATGAACCCCGCGGCGGCGAGTGTCAGGGTATGGCCGTCGGGCGGGGCCTTGGCGCCGGCCTCGGCGCCGATGTTGCCGCCGGCGCCCGGCCGGTTTTCGACGATCACCGTCTGGTTGAAGGTTTCGCCCATTTTCTGTCCCACCAGCCGCGCCAGCATGTCGGTGGCGCCGCCGGGCGCGAACGGCACGATGATGCGCATCTGTTTGCTGGGGAAACTGTCCTGCGCCTGTGCCGGTACGGCGCAGAACAGCGCGGTGCCGGCGAGGGGCAGCGCTGCGAGCAGGAGAGCGAATGAGCGGCGCGAGAGCGTGAGTGAGAGTTTCATGGGGTGTCCTTTGTCCAGAAAAGCAAAGCGGTGTGGTACGCCTTCAGTCCAGCGGCACTGCGTAGCGCTTGACGAAATCTTCGTTCACGGTGAGTCCCAGACCCGGGCGGTCGGGAATCTCCACCATGCCGTCCTTGACCTCGAATTTCTCCTCGACCAGATCCTGCAGCAGCGGGTTGGCGCCCAGCGAATATTCGAGAATGAATCCGGCCGGCGCGGCCGCCGCCACGTGCATGCCGGCGGCGAAGGCGGGCGCGCCGGTCCACAGATGCGGCGCCAGTTTCAGGTTATAGGCGCTCGCCAGCGCCGCGATGCGCATGGCCTCGGTGATGCCGCCGCAGATCGCGAGGTCGGGCTGCAGCACGTCCACCGCGCGCGCGTCGATCAGGTCGCGAAAGTCGTGGCGCGTGAATTCGCTTTCGCCGGCCGCGATCGGTATCGCCGTGGCAGCGCGCACCTCGGCGTAGCCGCGCTTGTCGTCGGCCGTGACCGGTTCCTCGAACCAGGTGAGATCGCAGTCTTCGACCATGCGGCAAAAGCGCTTGGCCTCGGGCACGCTGAACGTGCCGTGCGCGTCGCACATCAGCCCGATGTCGTCGCCCAGGGCGGCGCGCGCGGCGCGCACGCGCTTGACCGAGTTCAGCACCGAGCCGTCCATCACGCCGACGCGCATCTTGACCGCCTTGAAGCCGCCGCGCGCCACATAGCCCAGCAGTTGCTCGCCGATCTTGTCGGCGCCGGCCCAGCCGCCGGAGGCATAGGCCGGCATGGACCGCGCCTTGCGTCCGCCGAGAAGGCGCCACACCGGCGCCTTGAGCGACTGGCCCAGGATGTCCCACAGCGCCGTGTCGATGCCGCCGATCGCGGCCACGCTCAAGCCCCTGCGCCCGAGGATGGGGAACACCCGGCCGCGATCGAGCGCGTAGTGGTCGCGCGAACCGTTGTACATGCGCTCCCACAGGCGGGCAGTGTCGCGCGGGTCCTCGCCGATCAGCGTCGGCCCGAATTTCTTGTTCACCGCCGCCGCCACCGCATGGCAGTTGGCGACGCTGCCGACTTCCTCTTTCGCTTCGCCGTGGCCGACGAGGCCGCACTCGGTTTCCACGCGCACCAGCACGGAATCGAAGGAAGTGGTGCGTCCCAGATCGCTGACGTGCTGCTGCGATTCCGGGATGGGCACACTCAGCCAGATAGCCTTGACGCTCTTGATTTTCACTTTCCTGCCTCCGTCGCAGCCGCGATCCGCGCGCGGCGCTCGACTGCGGCGGGCCAGACCTCGGGGTTGTAGAAATTGACCGGTTTCTCGCCCGCGAGTATGCGCAGCGCGTCCTCGGCGGCGATCACGCTCATGCGCTGCATGCTCTCGACCGACAGTCCTGCAAGATGCGGCGTCAGCACGACGTTGTCGAGTTCGAACAGGGGATCGCCGGGGAGCAGCGGCTGCTGTTCGAACACGTCCAGGCCGGCGCCGCCGATGCGCCGCTCGCGCAGCGCGGCCACCAACGCCGCCTGATCGACCACCGGACCGCGCGAGACATTGACCAGCACGGCCCCCGGTTTCATCAAGGCGATGCGCCGTGCGTCGACCAGATGGCGCGTCTCGGGCGTGAGCGGGCAGCACAGCGCGATGAAATCGCTGTCGGTGAAGATGCGGTCCAGGGCCGCGGCCTCGACGATGGCAGGGAGGCGGTCCAGCCGGCGCTGGTATCCGAGCACGCGCATGCTCAGGCCGTGGTGGCAGATCGCGGCGAGCCGCGCGCCGATATGGCCGACGCCGACGATGCCCACGGTCTTGCCGTGCAGCTCGGGCAGATCGTCCGCCAGCGCGCGCGCCTTGGCCCAGCCTTCGCGCCGCAGCATGCTGTCCATGCGACCGATGCGCCTCCCGAGCAACAAGAACTGCGCGGCGCAGTATTCGGCCACGGTCTGGGCGTTGACGCCGGGCACGTTGGATACGATCACGCCGTGGGCGGTTGCTGCGTCGACCGGAATCATGTCGACCCCGGCGCCCTGGCGCACGCAGGCGAGCAGGCGCGGCGCATGCTCGAATATGTCCGCCGGCAGGAAGGCGCGCACGACCATGAGATCGGCGGACGCGGCTTCGCGGCGCAACGTGGCGTGATCGAAGGCCGGCGCCAGGCGCACCTCGGCATGAGGCTGCAGCAGCGCCGTGCCGGCGGCGTCCATGGGATTGGTGAGCAGTACGACAGGTTTCATAGGTTTCATTGCGTGGCCTAGTTGAGAACCGCGACGGTCTTGGCCTTGATCAGATCCATGTCGATGGCCGCCCCGAGGCCGGGTTCGGTCGGTGCGACCACCCAGCCGTCGGCGTCCACTTCGATGTCCTTCTCAAGGCCGTATTTTTGGGCGCCGTCGGGCAGCAGCACCTCGAAGAATTCGGTATTCCTGATCGCCATCAGCACGTGCAGTCCGGCGACGTTGTTGAGCGAGTTGCCGCCGTGATGCGCCTCGTAGTTCATGTGGAACGACTCGGCCAGGTGGGCGGCCTTTATCATGTTGGTGATGCCGCCCTTGACCGCCACGTCGCCGCGCAGGTAATCCGTGGCGCTTTGCAGCAGCCACGGGGCGTAGGCGTCGAGCCCCGCTGCGGGATATTCGGTGGCGAGGATCGGGATGTGGAGCATCTGCTTCAACTTGACGTAGTTGTAGATGTCCGCGTCGTGCAGCGGATCCTCGTACCAATAGTAGTTCAGCTCCTGTATCGCCCTGCCGACGCGGACGGCTTCGGGATACTGGTAGCTCCACGCCACATCCAGCATCAGCAGGAAATCGTCGCCGACGGCCTTGCGCGCCGCCTCGCAGGCCTTGATGTCCTCCTGCCAAGGATGGCGCGGATGGATCTTGTAGGCGGCCCAGTTCTTCGCCTTGTAGAACAGCGCCTGCTCCGCGTACGCCTGCGGGGAATCCAGAATCATGGAACTCGCGTAGGCCTTGATCCGGTCGCGGTAGGAGCCGAGCAGCCGGTGGATGGGCAGGCCGGCGAGCTTGCCGCAGATGTCCCACAGGGCGACATCGCACGCGCCTATGGTGCGCACCGTCGTCGTGCGCGTGCGCTTCCACATGGCTTCGTACAGCCGCTCGCGATCCAGCGGGTTCTGCCCCATCAGGATCGGTTTCAGATATTTCAGCAGGCCGGGGCCATCGAGATCCGCGCCGTAATAGGCGGAGCCGAGGAAAGCATGCCCGGTGATGCCCTGGTCCGTTGCGATCGCGAGCAGGCCGAGCTTGCTCGATCCGGCGAATTTCCCGGTGTGGGCGGCGTAGCTGGTGGGCGGGATGTCCTCCCAGGCAAACAGGGTAAGGCTAACGTCCGTTATTTTCATGAATTCCTCTCTGGCAGTCTCGAACGGGCGCGCTCGCCATGGGCTCAGTCGGCGCGGATACCGGCTCCGCGGATGACTTCGCCCCAGCGCTTTTGGTCGGCGGCAATCATCGCCTTGAAGTCTTCGGGCGAGCCGGGCAGAATTTCCATGCCGCTATCGGCCATCAATTGCATGAATTTCGGATCGCGCATGGCCGCGTTCAGGGCGCGATTCCAGTAAGTCACCCAATCGCCCGACAACCCGGCCGGTCCGACGACGCCGAACCAGTTGGAAATCTTGTATTCCGGAAGCCAGGTGCTGATCAAGGGCAGATTCGGAAACAGCGGCGACGGCTTGGCGCCGCCGAACGCGATCGGCAGCAGGCCGCCGCCCCGGATCTGGCCGATGAATTCGGGCATGTTGCCGAACATCATGTTCGTGCGTCCGGCCACGATGTCGAGTATGGCGGGCGCGCCTCCGCGATAGGGCACGTGCAGCATATCGACGCCGGCCAGCCGCTTGAACAACTCTCCGGACAGATGCTGGGAAGTGCCGTTGCCGGTGGACGCATACGTCAGCTTGCCGGGGTTCTTCTTCGCGTAGTCGATCAGCTCGGGGACGGTCTTGAACGGCCCGTTAGGCGTGGCCACCAGCAGGTTATACACGCCGGCGCTGCTGCAAATCGGCGTCAGATCCTTGTCCGGATCAATCGGCAGCTTGGGTCCCGGAATCTGCGGATTGATCGTCATGATGCCCATCGACGTCAGGAAGATCGTATGGCCGTCCGGCGCGGCGCGCGCGCAGGCTTCGGCGGCGATAAAGCCGCTGGCGCCGGTACGCTGCTCTACGATCACCTTCTGCCCCACGACCGGATTGAGCGCGTTGGCGAGCAGGCGTCCGAGCATATCGGAGGTGCCGCCCGGCGGATAACCGTTCAGGAAACGCACGTCGCGCGTCAGCTGCTCCGCCCGCGCGGGAACAGCGCCCAAGAGGCCCAAAGCTCCGATCGAGGTGATGAAGGTACGACGTTTCATGGCGATTCTCCTCGTATGCCGGATTGATCCGGCGTGTTGTCGTTATGGTACGGACAAATCTGAGTCGGCATATTACTCAACCGTGACGGTCTTGGCGACATTGCGCGACACATTGCGCGTTTGACGGTGCCGCACGCGCCTTGTGCGCGCGCCTGCCCAGTCCGGCAACGAGGATGACAGCGTTTGGCGATCGATGAATTCCCGGCTGTTGCTCGGGCGCGAATCATAGCATGCAGCCTCGGGCGCTCGACTTGTAGGGTGGGTACTTGCGGTATATATTGGCGCACTGTTTAAAGTCGCTGCGCCAAATCAATAATTCGGGAGGAAGATCGATGCTTTCAGGCAAGTCATTGCGCGCGCTTGCGCTCGCCGCGGCGATGGCCGGCCCGGCCACCGCGATAGCCCAGGATATCTGCAAGAACCGCGGCGATCTGGATCAAAACTATTGCGACGAGAACCACGACCTGGTGGCCGACGCGCCGCGGGACGCGAAGAAACTGAAGAACCCCGGCACCCTGGTGTTCGCCTACACCCCGATCGAGGACCCGGCGGTGTACCAGAACCTGTTCAAGCCGCTGCAGGAACATCTTGCGCAGTGCACCGGCAAGAAAGTGGTCTATTTCACCGTACAGTCGAATGCGGCGCAAATCGAGGCCATGCGCGCCGGGCGGCTGCATGTCGCGGGATTCGCCAGCGGTCAGACCGGATTCGCCGTCAATCTCGCCGGGGCGGTGCCGTTCGCGATCAAGGGCAATGAAACCGGACCGCGCACCTACACCCAGGTGGTGATCGTCAAGAAGGACGCGCCCTATCAGAAGCTGGCGGATCTCAAGGGCAAGAAGGTTGCGCACACTTCGCCTTCGTCGAACTCGGGCAACATGGCGCCGCGCGCGCTGTTTCCGGCCGAAGGGCTGACGCCGGACAAGGACTACAAGGTCCTCTACTCGGGCAAGCACGACCAGTCGCTGATGGGCGTGATCAACGGCGATTACGACGCCGCGCCGATCACCTCGGACGTATTCGACCGCTTCGTGCTTCGCGGCGTCATGAAAGAGGGCGACCTGCGCATCATTTATCGCAGCGGCCGGTTTCCGACCTCGTCCTTCGCCCACACGCACGATCTCGAACCGCAGCTGGCGGACAAGCTGAAGAAATGCTTCTTCGATTTCCGCTTCAGCGCGGAGATGAAAAAGGAATTCCTCGGCGACGACCGCTTCCTGCCGATCAGCTACAAGGACGATTGGGCTCTGGTGCGCAAGGTGGCCGAGGATTCGGGCACGCCATTCAACCGCACCGGCTTCGACAAGGAGCGGGCGCAGGAAGAGGCGGCGCGCAAGAAGTAGCGACAGTAAAACCATAGGAGAAAAGACTTCATGATCAAACCGAAAATCGTTCTGGCCGGCTTGCTGGCTGTGCTGTTCGCCCTGCCGGCGCTGGCGCAGGACGCGTGCAAGAACCACGGCGACCTGGACCTGAATTACTGCGACGAGAACAAGGATCTGGTGGCCGATACGCCCAAGGACCCGAAAAAGCTCAAGACCCCGGGCACCCTGGTGTTCACCTACACGCCGGTGGAAGATCCCGCGGTGTACGAAAAGGTGTTCAAGCCCTTTACCGACCACCTGGCCCAGTGCACCGGGAAGAAAGTCGTGTTCTACCAGGTGCAGTCGAACGCCGCGGAAATCGAGGCCATGCGATCGGGCCGCCTGCATGTGGGCGGATTCTCCACCGGGCCGACGGCCTTCGCCGTCAACATCGCCGGCGCGGTTCCTTTCGCGGTCAAAGGCTACGAGAAGGAATTCCAGGGCTACAACCTGATCGTCATCGTGAAGAAGGACA
>CAYNVY010000168.1:0-7023 GCA_964400745.1 uncultured Enterobacteriaceae bacterium
TCCGGCATGTGCTTGAAGTTCATGCCGTAGATGCCGGCGATCATGGTGGGCACCGCCACCAGGGCGGCGTAGGACGCGAGGCGCTTGGTGGTCTCGTTTTCCTGCAGGGTGATGAGCGACAGATTGACCGAGATCGCGGTGGTCGCCATGTCGCGCAGGCTGTCTATGGTCTGGTTGATGCGAAACAGGTGGTCGTAGATGTCGCGGAAATATTCCTGGGTGCCGGCGCAGACCGGGGGCACGCGCCCGCCGTAGAGTTTGCCCGCGCCTTCGAGCAGCGGGCGCACCGCGTGCTGCAGCGCCATCAGCTTTTGCTTCAAACCGTAGAGCGCCTCGATGTTGGCGCGCGGCGAGGAGCCGGCGAAGATTTTTACCTCCACCCGCTCCAGGTCTTCCTCCAGCGCGTCGAGCAGGGGGAAATAGCGGTCGACCACCGAGTCCATCAGCGCATACAGCACGAAACCCGAACCCTGGCGCAGCAGCTCCGGCTCGCGCTCGCAGCGCGCGCGCACGTCGGCCAGTCCTCGCTCCGAGTGGTTGCGCACCGACAGGACGTAGTTTTTTCCGACGAAGGTGTCGATTTCGCCGACCTTGATCTCGTCGCAGGCGCCGAGCTCGACGGTGTGCATCACCACGAACAGCGAATCGCCGTACTCCTCTATCTTCGGTCGCTGGTGGCCGTGCTGCGCGTCTTCGACCGCGAGCGGGTGCAGGTCGAACTCTTCCTGCATCGCGGCGAGTTCGCCCGGTTCCGGGTCCTTCAGCGCCACCCAGACGAAGCAATCGGGGCGGCTGACGTAGTCGCTGATCTCGTCCGGTTTGATGTCGGCCAGTTTTCGGCCGTCCTGGTAGGCGGCGCAGTTGATGAGCATGGCGTTTCCCTCTCGATGGTGCGCGATTTTAGGGCCGCAAGGGGTTCGCTGCATAGGCTAAAATGCCGCTTTTCCTACAAGCGAGCGCACCGACATGCCCAAGATCAGCCGCCGCACCTCGGAACTCGGCACCGAGAACGCCTTTGTCGTCCTGGCCGAGGTGAACGCGCTCATCCGGCAAGGCAAGGACGTCATCTCCTTTTGCATCGGCCAGCCCGACTTTCACACGCCGCTCAACATCCAGGACGCGGCGGTCAAGGCGATACGTGAAGGCAAACACGGCTATACGCCCTCGGCCGGCATACCCGAATTGCGCGCGGCCGCGGCCGCGGACATGGGGCGCATGCGCGGGCTCAGCATCGATCCGGAGCACGTGGTGGTCGGCGCGGGCGCGAAACCCTTCATCGCCTACGCCATCCTCTGCACCACCGACTACGGCGTCGGCGACGAGGTGATCTACCCCAATCCGGGTTTCCCCATCTACGAATCGCAGATCCTCGCCTGCGGCGCGGTGCCGGTGCCGCTGTACCTGCGCGAGGCGCGCGACTTCGCCTTCGATCCGGCCGATCTGGAGGCGCGGATCACGCCCAAGACCAAGCTGCTGATACTCAACTCGCCGCAGAACCCGACCGGCGGCATCCTGACGCAACAGGACCTGCTCGATATCGCCGCCGTGCTGCGCCGGCATCCGGACATCTGGATCTACGCCGACGAGATCTATTCGCGCCTGTTGTATCAAGGCGAGTTCGCCTCGATCGCGTCGCTGCCGGGAATGTACGAGCGCACCATCATTTCCGACGGCGCCTCCAAGACCTGGGCCATGACCGGCTGGCGCATCGGCTACGCCTCGAACCCGGTGCTTGCGCCGGACTTCGTGCGCTGGGTGACCAATACCGACTCCTGCGCCTCGCACATCAGCCAGTGGGCCGCGGTCGAGGCGCTGACCGGATCGCAGGACGAGCCGCGCAAGATGCGCGCGAGCTTTCTCGCCCGGCGCGACCTGATCGTGGGGCTGCTGAACAAGGTGCCGGGCGTGAGCTGCAAGCTGCCCGGCGGCGCGTTCTACGCCTGGCCCAACGTGACCGAGGCCTGCCGCATGGTGGGCGCGAAAGACTCCGAAGAACTGCGCAAGCGCCTGCTGCACGAAGCCGGCGTCGCGGTGCTCGCCGACATCCATTTCGGCGCGCGCGTGCCGGACGAAGGCCAGCACATCCGCTTTTCCTACGCCGCCTCCAACCAGGCGATAGAGGACGGCGTGGCGCGCATGGCGGAATTCATCCGCAAGAACACGCGCTAGCACGGCATGGGCGCGCGACCGAGCATCACGGTGGCCGCGGTGATCGAGCGCGGCGGCCGCTTCCTGCTGGTCGAGGAGGAGGACGAGGGCCGGATCATGTTCAACCAGCCGGCCGGGCATCTGGAGGCGCGCGAGTCGCTCCTCGAGGGCTGCGCGCGCGAAGTGCTGGAGGAATCCGCCTGGCATTTCCGGCCGAGCGCGCTGGTGGGCATCTATCTCTGGAGCAAGCCGCGGCCGCCGGGGGCGGCCGAATTGAGCTACCTGCGGTTCGCTTTCTGCGGCGAATTGGGCGAGCACGAATCCGGGCGGGCGCTGGACAGCGGCATCGTGCGCGCGGTGTGGATGGAGCTGGAGGAGATCCGCGCGACGAGTGCGCGCCACCGCACACCGCTGGTGCTGCGCTGCATAGAGGACTATCTCGCCGGCCGGCGCCATGCGCTGGAACTGCTGACCAATTATGAATAGAGTCTATGAATAGAGCCGCGGGCGGCCTCAATCTGCTGCTCGCGCTGTTCGCCTGGTTTGCGCCCCCCGCGCGCGCCGACGAGGCCACGCTCTGCTACAACTACGGCTGCAGCGCCACGGCGCAGGTCAGCTTCAGCGAAGCGCAACTCGCGCCGCTGCAGCAGGCGCTCGCCGCCGCGGGCGATGCGGCGGCGGAGCGCGCCGCGATATCCGCGGTCATCGGCCGCATGTACGCCATCGCCGGCGAGCAGACGCCGGTGTGGCGCGACAAGGGCGGCAATTTCGCCGACGCCGGCGAGGACGGGCAGATGGATTGCATCGACCATTCGTCCAACACCTACGCTTTCCTGAGCCTGCTGGAGGTGCACGGCTGGCTGCGCTTTCACCAGGTACTGGAGCCGGTGCGGCGCACGCGCTTCATCGTCGCGGTGCATTGGGCCGCGCGCGTGCGCGACAAGGCAACGCAGCAGGCCTATGCCGTCGACAGCTGGTATGTAGACAACGGCCGTCCGGCATTGGTGATCCCGGTCGACGACTGGTATCGGGGAAGGGTGCCCGGTGGCGTCTGAGAATCACCTGGGGGAGAAAGTCGTGGTCGGCATGTCCGGCGGCGTCGATTCGGCGGTGGTCGCACTGCTGCTCAAGCGCGCCGGGCACGAAGTCGTGGGCCTCTACATGAAGAACTGGGAGGACGACGACGACGGCGAATACTGCTCGACGCGGCAGGACCTGGTCGATTGCGCCGCGGTCGCCGACGTGATCGGGATCGAACTGGAAGCGGTCAATTTCGCCGCCGAGTACAAGGAGCGCGTGTTCAGCGCCTTTCTCGCCGAGTACCAGGCCGGCCGCACGCCTAATCCGGACGTGCTGTGCAACGCGGAAATCAAGTTCAAGGCGTTTCTCGATCACGCGCTCGCGCTGGGCGCCGAGCGCATCGCCACCGGCCACTACGCCGGCGTGCGCCAGGTGCAAGAGGGCGAGAACGCGGGGCGCTTCGAACTGCTCAAGGCCGCGGACCGGAGCAAGGACCAAAGCTATTTCCTGCACCGCCTGACGCAGGCGCAGCTGGCGCGCGCCTGGTTTCCGCTGGCGCAGCTGAAGAAGACCGAGGTGCGCCGGATCGCCGAAGAGGCGGGCCTGCCGGTACACGCGAAGAAGGACTCGACCGGCATCTGTTTCATCGGCGAGCGTCCGTTTCGCGAATTCCTCAACCGCTACCTGCCGCACGAGCCCGGCGCGATCCGCACCGACGCGGGCAGGGTGATCGGCCGGCACGTCGGCCTCGCCTTCTACACCATAGGGCAGAGGAAAGGCGTGGGCATAGGCGGGGTCAGGGGCGAGGGCAAGGAAGGCGAAGCCTGGTACGTGGCCGGAAAGGATCTCGCGCAGAACGAGCTCATCGTGGTGAGCGGCCACGCGCATCCGCTGCTGCAGCGCGACCGCCTGCTCGCGCAAGACCTGTCCTGGGTCGGCGGCAGGGCGCCTGACGCCGCGCCCGACTATGCGGCCAAGACGCGCTATCGCCAGGCCGACGCGCCCTGCCGCATCGCGCGCCTGGAAGGCGATTTGCTCGAGCTGCGCTTCGAGCAGCCGCAGTGGGCGGTCACGCCGGGGCAATCGGCCGTGCTCTACCGCGGGGAAGTCTGCCTCGGCGGCGGCGTGATTCAGTAGAGGCGGCCGCTGCACACGGCGCTGCGACTGCGCTGCCGATGCGCAGCATCCCTTGACGGGCGCGCTGCATCGCTTGGCGGGCGCTCCGCCCGCGGCACCGGGCGTCAGCCGAAGGGCCGCACGCCGATCAGCATGCCGTGTCCCCAGAAGGCGAAGGCCACCCAGGCTGCGCTGCCCGCGATCACAGTGGCCGCGGTAGCGATCATCGTTCCGGCTGGATATTGCCTGCCCGCGGCGCGGTCGCGCTTTTTCGCGGCGATGTAACAGGGCACGGCCCAGGCGAGGAAGGCGCCGAACAGCAGGAGGTCGGCGAGCGTTCCGTTGGACAGCAGGTGCGCGAAGGCCCAGACCTTCACCCCCAGCAGCATCGGGTGATGCAGTCTGGCGCGGATCGCGTTGCGCGGCACGTAGGCCGCCACCAGCAGCACGAACGAAACCAGCGTCAGCAGCGCCGCGACGTGGCGCATGGCAGGGGGCGCGACCCAGAGCGTCACCGGCTGCTGCCTAGCCAGGCCGAAGCCCCAGACGATCAAGGCGAAGCCCGCGATCGAGAGCAGGGAATAAATCCCTTTCCACGCGCTTTCGCCCAGGCGTTGCACCTGTGCCGTGCGCCAGCCGTCGGCGACGATGCGCGTCGAATGCAGTCCGAGAAAGACGACCAGGCCGAGTATCAGATAAGTCATGCGCTTCCTTTGCGCGCCGGGGCCGGCGCGCGTTCTAGACAGCAGACGCCGCGGTGCGCGGCGTCATGCCCTATTTGTGGATCGCTTCGCCGGCGGCCGGGGGCGGCGCAGTGTCGGCGAACGACGCGCGCTCGGCCAGTTTTGCCGATAGCTTGGCCAGGTTCGCGTGCAACACGCGCCAGTCGTAGTTGTCGTGGCGGAAGTCGAGGTAACTCAGCGCGACGCCGCAGGCGATGTCGGCCAGGGTGAAGGCATTGCCGGTGCACCAGGGCTTGTCGCCCAGGTCCCTGGACATCACGGCGAGGCCGCGTTCGATCTTGGCCATCTGGCGCTTGATCGTCGGCTCGCTTTTCTGCTTGGCCGGGCGGCGGCGTTCGAGCACGATCACGACCGCCGCGTCGAGCACGCCGTCGGCCAGGGCTTCCCAGCGCTTGACCTCGATCTTTTCGCGGTTGCCCGAGGGGATCAGCCGGCTGATCGGGGACACGCTGTCCAGAAACTCTACGATCACGCGCGAATCGAACAGGGTGCTGTCGTCCTCGAGCACCAGCACCGGCACTTTGCCCAGCGGGTTGGCGTCGGGCACTCTGGAGTTTTCGTCCCAGGGGTTCTCCTGCTCGAAAGTGTATTCGATCTTCTTTTCAGCCAGCACGACGCGTGCCTTGCGCACAAAAGGGCTGGTGAGTGAACCGAGTAATTTCATTGGGGAGCGGCCGGAAGTGTTCGTAGTCAGGGCAAATTATAGCATCGACGCCGCATCGGCCCCGCATCAGTCATTTGTGCGCGCATGATAAAATACATTCCGTCGCGCAACTGTCAAAGACTGCAAAATGCCCTCACCGCTAGTCGCGCTTTCCCCCCTGGACGGGCGCTACCACAGGCAACTCGCCCCGCTCGCCGTGTATTGCAGCGAAGCCGCGCTGATCCGCTACCGCGTGCGGGTCGAAATCGAATGGCTGATCGCCCTGGCAGAGGAACCTGCCCTGCCCGAAGTGCGGCCCTTCTCCGCCGCGGCGGTGGCCGAGCTGCGCCAGGCGGTAACGGACTTCGCCGAGTCCGACGCGGCGCGGGTGAAGGAGATCGAGTCGCGCACCAACCACGACGTCAAGGCGATCGAATACTGGCTGAAGGAGCGCTTCGCCGGGCACGCCGAGGTCGCGGCCGCGGCCGAGTTCATCCATTTCGCCTGCACCTCGGAGGACATCAACAACCTCTCCCACGCGCTGATGCTCGCCGAGGCGCGCGAAAAAGTGATGCTGCCGGCGCTCGAGGGCGTCGTCGCCAAGCTGCGCGCCATGGCGCACGAATTCGCCGACGCGCCCATGCTCGCGCGCACCCACGGCCAGGCCGCCACGCCCACCACCCTGGGCAAGGAGATGGCCAACGTGGTGCACCGGCTGGAACGCGCGCGCGCGCGCGTCGCGGCGGTGCGGCTGACAGGCAAGATCAACGGCGCGGTCGGCAACTACAACGCGCACCTCGCGGCCTATCCGGCGCTGGACTGGGAAGGTTTCGCGCGCGCTTTCGTCGAGGCGCTGGTCCTCGAATTCAATCCCTACACCACTCAGATCGAGCCGCACGACGCGCTGGCCGAATTGTTCGATGCCTTCGCGCGCGGCAATACCATACTCATCGACCTGGACCGCGATATCTGGGGCTATGTCTCGCTCGGCTATTTCAAGCAGCGCCTGGTCGCGGGCGAAGTCGGCTCTTCCACCATGCCGCACAAGGTGAATCCGATCGATTTCGAGAATTCAGAGGGCAACCTGGGCCTCGCCAACGCGCTGCTGCGCCACCTGTCGGAGAAGCTGCCGCTGTCGCGCTGGCAGCGCGACCTGACCGACTCGACCGTGCTGCGCAACATGGGCGTCGCGCTCGGCTACGGCCTGCTCGGCTACGTCTCCTGCCTGAAGGGGCTGAACAAGCTCGAAGCCAATCCGGCCGCCCTGCGCGCCGATCTCGAATCGACCTGGGAAGTGCTGGCCGAAGCGGTGCAGACGGTGATGCGCCGCCACGGCCTGCCCGAACCCTACGA
>CAYNVY010000168.1:7123-10222 GCA_964400745.1 uncultured Enterobacteriaceae bacterium
TGGCCGAAGCGGTGCAGACGGTGATGCGCCGCCACGGCCTGCCCGAACCCTACGAGCAACTGAAGGCACTCACCCGCGGCAAGGGCATTACGCGCGACTCGCTGCGGCAGTTCATCGGCGGGCTCGCGCTCCCCGAGGCCGAGCGCGCGCGCCTGCTTGAACTCGCGCCCTGGACCTACACCGGCAAGGCGGCGGAGCTGGCCCGGCGCATCTAACGGTATTCCACTGGGCGGGCACTCGCTCCCGCTGCTTTTCGATTTCGGCTGCGACTGTGGAATAAAACCCGGCAGGGTGCTGTTAGCCGCTGCGAGTCCGGACGGATGCGGGGCTTTTTTCCGCGTGTCCGCCGGGCGCGAGTCGGGTAGAATCCCGATCCGCTTGAAACTGGCCGTCCCGGCCTTCGAAAACAAACTACAGAAGGAGATTTCATGCATTCACTGTTGAAGCCGTTGCTGGGTGTGGTCCTGATGGCCGGCGTCGCTGGCGCCGCGCAGGCGCAGGCGCCTTTCGCCAAGATGGAAGACGCGATCAAATATCGCAAAAACGCCCTGTTCGTCATGAGCCAGCATTTCGGCCGCCTCGGTCCCGTGGTCAAGGGCGAACGGCCCTACGACAAGGACGAAGTCGCGAAGAACGTTGCCATCGCCGAGCAGATGTCGCACCTGCCCTGGGCCGCATTCGTCGCCGGTTCGGACAAGGGGGACACCCGCGCCAAACCCGAGATCTGGTCCGATGCAGTGAAATACAAGGCCGCTGCGGACAAGATGCAACAGGAAATGGACAAGCTCTCCGCGGCTGCCAAGAGCGGCGACCTGAACGCGATCAAGGCGCAGTTCGGCGAAACCGCCAAGACCTGCAAGGGCTGCCACGACGCCTACCGCAAGGAGTAAGTACTCTTTGTGTGAACTTGCGCGGACGGCGGCCCGTCCGCGCGGATCGCCGATGGCGCACGGATGAAAGGCGCATCCGTGCACCCATCGACGATCATGGAAGAAATCTTGATTTCGGTTGGTCTTATGCCGCCGGAAACCTGATCAGCAGATAGACGCCGCCCGCGCAGAGAGCGAGCAGCAGCGCGGCGAGCCACGTTTTGCCCTGCTTTTGCGTGGTCTGACCCAAGCCTGCCGCCGCATCCTTGAATCCGGTGAGCATCGGCTTGACCAGGTTTTCCCGCTTGTAGAAGAAATAGAAGGCGATGGCCGACAGGTGCAGGCCGATGAGCGCCAGCAGCAGCTTCACGTTGAGGTGGTGCACTCCGGTGAGGCGGTCGCTCAGCGCCTTGCTCACCAGCTTCGCCAGCGGCCCTTCGGTGGCGATGTCGTCGTTGGCGAAAAGGCCGGTGGCGGCCTGCGCGAGCAGAACCAGCAGCATCAGGATCACCGACCAGGCGCCGGCGGGGTTGTGGCCGAGGTGCGGCTCCGCGTCGGCTTGCTTCGTCCCGCGCAGATAGGCGATCACCGCCAGCGGGCCGCGCACGAACGAGGCGAAGCGCGCGTGGGTGCCGCCGAGGAAGCCCCACAGCAGGCGGAACAGGAGCAGGGCGAGCACGGCGTAACCGGAGAGCATGTGGATCTGCATCGCGTTGCCGCCGATCTTGGCGCTGACAAACGAGGTAATGACCAGCAGCACCAGCGACCAGTGAAACAGCCGCAGCGGCAGGTCCCACACGAGTGTTTTGTTCATCACCAGCCTCCTGCGGATGCGCGCGCCGCGGCCGCGAGCCGCCGCCAGCGTCGGATCAGATCAGACTACGGCTTCCTGCTTGTCTTTTTTCGGCGCGTGGATGAACTGCTCGCGCGACACGCCCAGCCATTTCACGATCGGCGCCATGACCAGCACCGAGGAATAGATGCCGAACAGGATGCCGATGGTCAGCGCCAGCGCGAAGTAGTGCAGCGTGGCGCCGCCGAACAGCAGCATCGACAGCACCATCATCTGGGTGCAGCCGTGGGTGATGATGGTGCGCGAGATGGTGCTGGTGATGGCGTTGTCGATGATCTGCGTCACCGAGGCCTTGCGCATCTTGCGGAAATTCTCGCGCACCCGGTCGGCGACGACCACCGATTCGTTCACCGAATAGCCGAGCACGGCCAGCACGGCCGCCAGCACCGGCAGGGAAAACTCCCACTGGAACAGGGCGAAGCAGCCGAGGATGATGATGACGTCGTGCAGGTTGGCGATGATCGCGGCCACCGCGAAGCGCCACTCGAAGCGGAGCGCGAGGTAGGCCATGATGCCGAGGCACACGATCACCAGCGCGAGCGCGCCGTTCTCCGCCAGTTCGCGCCCCACCTGCGGCCCGACGAACTCCACCCGGCGCAGCTGCACCGTCTTGTCGTCCGCCTGCAGCGTGTCCATCACCTTCTTCGACAGCTCGGCGCTGGACTGGCCCTGTTTCAGCGGCATGCGGATCAGCACGTCGCGCGAGGAGCCGAAATTTTGCACCGAGGTGTCGACGTAGCCCGCCGCCTCGAGCGAGCTGCGCACCTTCTGGATCTCCGCCGGATGGTCGTAGGCGATTTCGATCACCGTGCCGCCGGTGAATTCGACCGAGTAGTGCAGGCCCTTGGTGGCGAGGAAGAACACCGCCAGCAGGAAGGTGATCAACGAAATCAGGTTGAACACCAGCGCATGGCGCATGAAGGGAATGTCTTTGCGGATCTTAAAGAATTCCATGGTTATTGCTCCGCCTTTGTCGCTTTCACGATTATTTCCACGAGGTATTGCCGATCGCGAGCTTGTCCAGCCTGCGCCGCGAGCCGTAGGTCAGGTTGACCACCGCGCGCGAAATCACGACCGAGCTGAAGATCGAAGTCAGAATGCCGAGGCAGTGCACCACGGCGAAGCCGCGAATCGGCCCGGAACCGAAGATCAAGAGCGCGAGGCCGGCGATCAGGGTGGTCACGTTGGAGTCGAGAATGGTGCCGAAGGCGCGCTCGTAGCCGGCGTGTATCGCCGCCTGGGGCGTGGCGCCGTTGCGCATTTCCTCGCGTATGCGCTCGTTGATCAGCACGTTGGCGTCGATCGCCATGCCCAGGGTGAGGGCGATGGCGGCGATGCCGGGCAGCGTCAGCGTCGCCTGCAGCAGCGACAGGATCG
>CAYNVY010000169.1:0-10169 GCA_964400745.1 uncultured Enterobacteriaceae bacterium
AACTGGGTCCGCGCGACCGCCTGAGCCAGGCGTTCTGGCACGAGAAGCAGAAGGGGCGGACGATAGATGGTCCGTTCGGTTCGGTGGTGAACCTGGACCTGCGACACCTCGGCGAGGCCTATCTGCGCGAACGCCTGCCGCAGATTTACGAACTGGCGGAAGAGTTCATGGGCATCGATCCGGCGCATACGCCGGTCCCGGTCGTGCCGGGGGTGCACTACACCATGGGCGGTATCGTGGCCGACGGCAATACGGCCTCGCCGCTGCCGGGCCTGTATTCGGTGGGCGAATGCTCCAGCGTAGGCATTCACGGCGCCAACCGACTGGGTTCCAATTCGCTGACGGAACTGATCGTGTTCGGCAAGGTGGCCGGCAACGAGGCGGTCAAGTTCGCGAAGTCGGTGGCGATCAGCAATTCCGCTGCGATCAAGAAACAGGCCGAGGCCGCGCAGGCGCGCGCCCTGGACATCGTCAACAAGCCCGACGGCACCGAGCGCATGGCGGTGCTGCGCAATGAGATGGCCCAGAGCATGGAAGACGGCTGTGGCATCTACCGCCTCGGCACGACCATGCAAGCCACCTGTGACAAGATCGACGAACTGCGGCAGCGCTACAAGAATCTGAAGCTGGAGGACAAGTCCAAGGTGTACAACACCGAGTGGCTGCTCGGCATCGAGCTCGGTTACCTGCTGGATGTGGCCCAGTCCATGGTCTACTCGGCGATCAACCGCAAGGAGTCGCGCGGGTCGCACCAGCGGCTGGACGGATTCGAGGAACGCGACGACGCCAAGTACCTCAAGCACTCCCTCGCTTTTTACGATGGTGACAATGCGCCGCGTATCGAATACGGGGACGTAAAGATAACCAAGTCTCAGCCCGGCACGCGCGCCTACGGCGCGGCCGGTGTGCAGGCCGACGAAGAACGCAAGAAGAAGGGAGCAGCCAATGGCTGATACCGAGAAAATCATTGAAGTTAAGGTCCTGCGCTACCGCTCGGAACAGGACAAGGAACCCGTGCTGCAAAGCTTCAAGGTTCCGTTCACCGACGACATGTCCGTGCTGCAGGGCTTGCAGTACATCAAGGATTTTCTCGATGGAACGCTCAGTTTTCGCTGGTCCTGTCGCATGGCCATTTGCGGCAGCTGCGGCATGATGATCGACGGAAAGCCCAAGCTCTCGTGCAAGACCTTTTTGCGCGAGTACTACCCGCAGGGGCTGCAGGTCGAAGCGCTGGCGCACATGCCGATCGAGCGCGATCTGATCGTTTCGGTGGAGGACTTCGTCACCAAGCTCGAAAGCATCAAGCCTTACATCATTCCAAAGGAGAAGCGCACGCTGGAGCAGGGCGAATACCTGCAAACGCCGCAGCAGCGCGACATGTACGAGCAGTTCAGTTCGTGCATCAATTGCATGCTGTGCTACGCCGCCTGCCCGCAGTACGGGCTGAACCCCAAGTTCACCGGTCCGGGCATCCTTGCGCTCTTGCATCGCTATAACGCGGATTCGCGCGACGGCGGGCAGGCCGAGCGCTTGGGGCTGGGCTACGCGGACGAAGGCTTCTGGGGCTGCACTGCGGTCGGCTACTGCTCCGAGGTTTGTCCGAAAGGGGTGGATCCGGCCAATGCCATCAACCAGAACAAGATGAACAGTGCGATCAATTATTTCACCCGGTTCGTTACGCCAGGGGGAGCAGACAAATGAGTAATCGTCGACCCTACGTCCGGTCCATGGACGGTTGGTACAAGCGGGATCCCTATTTCATGCGCTACATGGCGCGTGAAGTCACGGCGCTGTTCGTCGCCGCTTATGCCGTATTGCTCCTGGTCGGGTTGGTGCGGCTGGGGCAGGGCGAGGCCGCGTTCAACGGCTGGCTGCAGTATCTGAAAACCCCGTGGATGCTGGTGTTCCACCTGATCGTGCTGGCGGTGTTCTGCTACCACACCTGGAGTTGGTTCAACATCATGCCCAAGACCATGCCGATCATTTTTGTCGGCGGCAAGCGTCTGCAGCCGGGAACCATCACCGGAACCGGGCTCGCGGCTTCAGTAGTCGCGTGCCTGGCCGTGTTATTCATTGTGCGGGGGATGAGCTAATGAAACGCTCTAACGAACCGATTTTCTGGTCCCTGTTCGGCGCCGGCGGCATGCTGGCGGCGCTGATCGGCCCGGCGCTGGTGTTCATCACCGGTATCGCCGTTCCGTTTGGCTTGATGTTCAAGCCCGAGACTATGAGCTATGCGCACATGCTCGCGTTTTCGCAGAACTGGATGGGCAAGATCGTCATCCTCGCCGTGATCGCACTCTTCCTGTGGCACGCGGCGCACCGCATACACATCCTGTTGCATGACTTCGGCATCCATGCGGTCACGGCGGTCAGGGTTCTCTGCTATGGTGGCGCGTTTGCGGGAACGGTGATCGCAGCCTATACGCTGCTGATGATCAAGGCTTGAGACCGCGCCAGCGCGATTGCATAAGCGTTTTTGTGGAAAAGGTGCGGCGCGTCCGCACTTTTTTCATTTTGGAGTTACGAAGTCATGCCCAACATAAGACTACCTGACGGTTCAATCCGCGAGTTTGCCCAGCCGGTGACGGTGGCCGAGGTGGCCGCCAGCATCGGGCCCGGTCTGGCCAAGGCGGCGCTGGCCGGCCGTGTCGATGGCCGGCTGGTGGACACTTCGTTTCGCATCGAGGCCGATGCCGGGCTCGCAATCGTTACCGAGCGCGACCAGGACGGACTCGAGGTCATCCGCCACTCCACGGCGCATCTGCTCGCCTACGCGGTGAAGGCGCTGTTCCCCGACGCGCAGGTGACCATAGGCCCGGTGATCGAAAACGGCTTTTACTACGATTTTGCCTACAAGCGGCCGTTCGCGCCTGAAGATCTCGCCGCTATCGAAAAGAAGATGTCCGAGCTGGCGAAGAAGGACTTTCCGGTCACGCGCGAAGAAATGCCACGCGACCAGGCGGTGGCGCTGTTCAAGGGCATGGGCGAGCATTACAAGGCGGAGATCATCGCCTCGATTCCGCAAGACCAGGCCATAGGTCTGTACCGGGAAGGCGATTTCATCGACCTGTGCCGCGGGCCGCACGTACCCTCGACCGGCAAGCTGAAGGTGTTCAAGCTGATGAAAGTCGCCGGTGCGTACTGGCGCGGCGATTCGAAGAACGAAATGCTGCAGCGCATCTACGGCACCGCCCGGGCGAAGAAAGAAGACCAGGACGCCCACCTGCATATGCTGGAAGAGGCGGAGAAGCGCGATCACCGCAAGCTCGGGACCCAACTCGACCTGTTTCACATGCAGGAAGAGGCGCCGGGCATGGTGTTCTGGCACCCCAAGGGCTGGACCATCTGGCAGCAGGTGGAGCAGTACATGCGGCGCGTCTACCAGGACAACGGCTACCAGGAAGTCCGCTGCCCGCAGATTCTGGACCGCAGCTTGTGGGAAAAGTCAGGGCACTGGGAGAACTACCGCGAGAACATGTTCACCACCGAGTCGGAGAAGCGCACCTACGCGGTGAAACCGATGAATTGCCCCGGGCATGTGCAGATTTACAACGCGGGCCTGCGCAGCTATCGCGAGTTGCCGCTGCGCTACGGGGAATTCGGCGCCTGCCACCGGAATGAAGCGTCGGGCGCGCTGCACGGCATCATGCGCATTCGGGCTTTCACCCAGGACGACGGGCATATTTTCTGCACCGAGGACCAGATCCTGCCGGAGTGCGTGGCCTATACCGCGCTGCTGCAGAAGGTCTATACGGATTTCGGCTTCACCCAGATCGTCTACAAGCTCGCCACGCGGCCGGAGAAGCGCGTCGGCGCCGACAATCTGTGGGACAAGGCGGAAAGCGCCCTGGCCGAATCGCTGAGCGCGAGCGGCGTAGCATACGAGATGCTGCCGGGGGAGGGCGCGTTTTACGGCCCGAAGATCGAATACCATCTGAAAGACAGCATCGGGCGTTCCTGGCAATGCGGCACGATACAGGTGGATTTCTCCATGCCCGGGCGTCTGGGCGCGGAGTACGTCGCCGAGGACAACACGCGCAAGGTGCCGGTGATGCTGCACCGGGCGATCGTCGGTTCGATGGAGCGCTTTATCGGCATTCTCATCGAAAACCACGCCGGCGTGATGCCGCTGTGGCTCGCGCCGGTG
Organism: uncultured Enterobacteriaceae bacterium; assembly: GCA_964400745.1. Classification (GTDB taxonomy): domain Bacteria; phylum Pseudomonadota; class Gammaproteobacteria; order Burkholderiales; family SG8-39; genus 2-12-FULL-64-23. The sequence goes on from CAYNVY010000169.1 coordinate 4,151, forward strand.
CAGGTCGTGGTGCTGAATATCTCCGGCGGGCAGGCGCAATACACGGCGCAGGTGGCGGAGGAATTGCGCCGTGCCGGTTTCCGCGCTGAAGCAGATTTGCGTAATGAGAAAATTACCTATAAAATACGGGAACATAGCATTCAGAAACTGCCCTACCAGCTCATTGTCGGCGAGCAGGAGAAGGCAGCTGCAAAAGTGGCCGTGCGAACCCGCGGCGGTGAAGACCTGGGGCAGATGACGCTCGCGGAATTCATCGGACGCCTCAAGCTCGAGGCGCGAGTGGGCAGCGCGGCCTAATTATTAATTTTTTGGAGAAACAACATCGCTCAGGAAAAAGCGCAGCGCCTCAATAGTGAGATCACCGCGACCGAAATACGCCTGGTGGGCACTGAAGGGGAACAGCTGGGTGTAGTGCCCATCGCGGACGCAATGCGGCGCGCGGAAGAACTGGAGGTGGATCTGGTGGAAATTGCACCGACGGCCGTCCCTCCGGTATGCAAGCTGATGGACTTCGGCAAGTTCAAGTACCGTGAAGCCAAGAAGGCGCACGAAGCGAAGTTGAAGCAGAAGCAGATCCAGGTAAAGGAAGTGAAGTTCCGGCCGGGCACCGACGAGGGCGATTACCAGATCAAGCTGCGCAACTTGATGAAGTTCCTGGACGAAGGCGACAAGACCAAGGTCACGCTGCGCTTTCGCGGACGCGAGATGGCGCACCAGGAATTCGGCCACCGCCTGATAGAGCGGGTGAAAAACGACCTGATCGAGCACGGCGTCGTCGAGCAGTATCCGAAGATGGAAGGGCGCCAGTTGGTGATGGTGCTGGGACCGAAGAAGGTGGCAGTCGTAGCGAAGAAGAAGGCCGAGCCCGCGGCAAAGGCTGAATCCGCCGCAAAGGCCGAGCCCGCCGCAAAGTAATTGCTGTGTTTGGTTTTTTGAAAGGCCGGAATCCGGTCTTTCGATGCAGTACCGCCTCCGGTTCGCCGGGCGCGCAAAACAAGTGGTGTCAAGGTCAACAAGTTCTCCTTCCGGGAGACACCTGCCGCCATGTCATAACAGGAGTAGTCATGCCCAAGATGAAGACCAAGCGGGGCGCTGCCAAGCGTTTTCGCATCCAAGGCAGCGGCGGGATAAAACGCACCAAAGCGTTTCTGCGCCACATCCTTACCAAGAAAACCACCAAGCGCAAACGCAACATGCGCGGTACATCCATGGTGAACGCGAGCAACCTGCGCTCCGTGCGCGCGATGCTTCCCAACGGTTAAGGAGACGAGACATGCCAAGAGTCAAACGTGGAGTAACAGCACACGCCCGCCACAAGAAGGTAATGGATCTGGCCAAAGGCTACCGCGGCCGCCGCGGCAGCGTTTTCCGCATCGCCAAAGAGGCGGTGATGAAGGCTGGGCAGTACGCCTATCGCGACCGCAGGACGAAGAAGCGCGTGTTCCGCGCGCTGTGGATTGCGCGCATCAACGCGGCGGCACGCGCGTGCGGCCTGACCTACAGCGTATTCATGAACGGTCTGCGCAAAGCCGAGATCGAGGTCGATCGCAAGGTGCTCGCGGATCTCGCCGTGACCGACATGGCGGCGTTCGCCAAGTTCGCCGATCAGGTCAAAGCCGGCCTGCCTGCCAAGTAAAGCGGGCTTCGGTAACCAGGATCAAAAAGCAGCAAAGCGAAAGAGGCTAACGCGTTTAGCCTCTTTCGCATTTGTGATCGTCAAATGGACAATCTGGAAAAAATAGTTAGCGACGCGCTGGCACAGTTCGGCCGCATCGACGATGCCGTTGGTCTGGAGCAGGCGAAGGCGCGTATCCTCGGCAAGACCGGCGCGCTGACCGATCTGCTGAAGGGGTTGGGCAAACTGCCGGCCGAAGAGCGGCGCGAGGCGGGCAGCCTGATCAACGCGGCCAAAGTCAGGCTGGAGACGGCGCTGGCAGACCGGCGCGAAGCGCTGGCGCGGGTGCAACTGGACGCGCGTCTGGCGGAGGAGGCGCTCGACGTGACGCTTCCCGGCCGCGGCACGGGCAGGGGCCGCCTGCATCCGATCACGCGCACCCAGGATCGCATCGAAGCCATCTTCCGCTCGATCGGTTTCGATGTCGCCGACGGTCCGGAGATAGAGACCGACTGGAACAACTTCACCGCGCTCAACAATCCGGAGAACCATCCGGCGCGCTCTATGCAAGACACGTTCTACGTCGAGAATCTGGACGCGGACGGACGGCCGCTGCTGCTCCGGACGCATACGAGCCCGATGCAGGTGCGCTATGCGCGCATGCATGCCCCGCCGATCAAGGTGATCGCGCCCGGTCGCACCTATCGCGTAGACAGCGACGCCACGCATTCCCCCATGTTCCACCAGGTCGAAGGCCTGTGGATAGACGAAGACGTCAGCTTCGCCGACCTGAAAGGCGTGTACACCGACTTTCTGCGGCGCTTTTTCGAGACCGAAGAACTGGAAGTGCGCTTCCGGCCGTCGTTTTTTCCGTTCACCGAGCCTTCGGCCGAAATCGACATGGCTTTCGGCGCCGGGCCGAACAAGGGCAAGTGGCTGGAAATCTCCGGCGCCGGCCAGGTGCATCCCTCGGTCATCCGCAATTTCGGATTGGACCCGGAAAAATACATCGGCTTCGCGTTTGGTTCGGGGATAGAGCGCCTGGCGATGCTGCGCTACGGCATCAACGACCTGCGACTGTTCTACGACGGCGACCTGCGCTTCCTGCAGCAATTCGCATGAAATTTTCCGAACGCTGGCTGCGCAGTTTCGTCAATCCGACCGTGTCCACGGCGGAACTCTCGCATGCCCTCACCATGTCCGGGCTGGAAGTGGAATCACTCGCGCCCGCCGCGCCGCCTTGCTCCAAAGTGGTGGTGGGTGAAGTGCTCGAAGTCGCGCGCCATCCCAGCGCAGATCGACTGTCGCTGTGCAAAGTGAACGTGGGTGCGTCCGTCCCGCTTTCCATCGTGTGCGGCGCGCCCAATGCCAAGTCAGGCATGCGCGTGCCCTGCGCCCTGATCGGCGCGCGGCTGACGGGCGCGGACGGCGCGGTGTTCGAGATCAAGCGCTCGAAACTGCGCGGGATCGAGAGCGAAGGCATGCTCTGTTCGGCGAAGGAACTCGGGATCGAGGACGATCATTCCGGGCTGATGCCGCTCGGCGCCGATGCGCCCATCGGCGCCGATGTGCGCGAAGTGCTCGCCCTGGACGATACGCTGTTCGAACTCAAACTGACTCCGAATCGCGCCGACTGTCTGAGCCTGCTCGGCGTTGCGCGTGAAGTGGCAGCCATCACCGGGGCCGCATTCGAAGCACCCGCGGTCGCACCGGTGCCGGCGGCAAACGATGCGCGCTTTCCGGTGAAGATCACCGCGACCAGCGGATGCGGCCGGTTCGCCGGGCGCGTGATCCGCAACGTCGATGCTGCCGCGCCCGTCCCCGACTGGATGAAGCAGCACCTGGCGCGCTCCGGCCAGCGCTCGATTTCGGCGCTGGTCGACGTGACCAATTACGTGATGCTGGAACTCGGGCGCCCGCTGCACGTGTACGACCTGGATAAACTGCAGGGCGGCATCGACGTGCGCTTCGGCAGGCAGGGCGAGCGGCTGAAGTTGCTCAACGAGCAGGTCGTCGAAGTGGACGAAACGGTGCTGTGCATCACCGATGCCTCGGGACCGATCGGTCTTGCCGGCATCATGGGCGGGGATTCGACCAAGGCCGAGATCGACAGCCGGAATATCTTTCTCGAGTCCGCGTTCTTCTTTCCCGATGCCATCGCCGGGCGCACGCGCCGCTTCAATTTCAGCAGCGATGCCGCGCACCGCTTCGAGCGCGGCGTGGACTTCGACAACAACGTGGCGGGAATAGAGCGCGCGACCGAACTGATACTCGCGATCTGCGGCGGCGAGCCGGGGCCGACGGTGGACGATGTGGCAGGGCTGCCGCAGCGCAAGCCGGTGCATGTGCGCAGCGCGCGCGCGGCCAAAGTGCTGGGCATCAGCGTGAGCGATGCGGAAATCGCAGCCATATTTTCGCGCCTCGGCCTTGCCGCGGCGAAGACAAGCGACGGCTTCGACGTGACGCCGCCGTCGTATCGCTTCGACATCGCGATCGAGGAAGACCTGATCGAAGAGATCGCGCGCATCTACGGCTACGAACGCATTCCGGCCAACCAGCCGCGCGCGCGCGCCGCGATGCAGCCGCAACGCGAAGCCGCGCGACCTGTCATGCGCGTGAAAGAGGCGATCGCATCGCGCGACTATCAGGAAGTCGTCAATTACAGTTTCGTCGAGGCCGAATGGGAGCGCGATTTCTGCGGCAACGAATCGCCGGTGAAACTGCAGAATCCGATCTCGAGCCAGTTGTCGGTCATGCGCTCCAGTCTTGCGGGCAGCATGGTCGCGAACGTGCGCTACAACCTGAACCGCAAGCAGGCGAGGGTGCGCGCATTCGAACTCGGGCGCGTGTTCAGCATCGATCCGACGGTCGTGGACGGGCCGCTGTCGGTAAAGGGCATTGCCCAGCCGCTGAAAGTTTCGGCGATTGCCTATGGCGCGGCGCATCCGGAGCAATGGGGCCTTGCCATGCGCAACGTCGATTTCTACGACGTCAAGGGCGACGTCGAGAGCCTGTTCGCCGACGGCAGCATCGGTTTCGAGCGCGTGGCGCATCCCGCCTTGCACCCGGGCCGCTCGGCAGCGGTGGTGCAGGGCGGCAGGGCCATAGGCTGGCTGGGCGAACTGCATCCTCGCTGGCAGCAGAAATACGAATTGCCGCTGGCGCCGATACTGTTCGAACTCGATCTGGATTGCCTGCTGGCCGCGGCCATGCCGGCTTATCGGGAGGTTTCGAAGTTCCCGCCGGTGATCCGTGACCTGGCCGTAGTCGTGGACGAAGCCGTGCCCGCACGCGCCCTGCAGGAGGCGATGCTGAGTTCGCGTCCGGTGGTCGTGCAGGACCTGTGGCTATTTGACTTATACCGCGGAAAAGGCGTAGATACAGGCAAAAAAAGCCTTGCATTTCGGGTAGTTATGCAAGATACTTCGAAAACGCTGACCGACGCGGAGGTGGAGGCAGCGATGGCGCAACTGCTGCAACTTCTTGCCGGATGTGTCGGCGCCAAATTGCGCACCTAGGGAGAAAAAAGTGACGTTAACCAAAGCCGAGCTGGCCGACTTTTTGTTCGAAAAAGTCGGGCTGAACAAGCGCGAAGCCAAGGATATGGTCGAAACGTTCTTCGAGGAAATCCGCGCTGCGCTGGAAAACGGCGACAGCGTAAAACTTTCCGGATTCGGCAATTTTCAACTGCGCAACAAGCCGCAGCGCCCTGGCCGCAATCCCAAGACCGGGGAAGAGATTCCGATCACCGCACGCCGCGTCGTCACTTTCCACGCCAGTCAGAAGCTGAAGGCGCTGGTGGAAAAGGCAAATCGTGGAAAGCCACAGCAGCAACAGTAGCCTGCCGCCGATTCCGGCGAAGCGCTATTTCACCATCGGCGAGGTGAGCGAGCTGTGCGGCGTCAAACCGCACGTGCTGCGCTACTGGGAGCAGGAATTCACCCAACTGAAGCCGGTCAAGCGCCGCGGCAACCGGCGCTATTACCAGCACCACGAGGTGCTGCTCATCCGCCGCATACGCGATCTCTTGTACGAGCAGGGCTTCACCATCAGCGGCGCACGCAATCGCCTCGACGAAGGCGTATCCAGCAGCGGCCGCGCGCTGGCCGCGCGCGCGGCGGCCGAACCCGGCAAGGTCGATCTGGCGGCGGTCAGGGGCGAGATCAAGAGCATCATCGAAGCCTTGCGCAGCGCAGCCTGAGCGGCGCGTTCGCATGCAACGCTGGTCTTGATTCTGGCCGGCGTGATAAAATCATCCACATCGGGGCGTAGCGCAGCCTGGTAGCGTACTTGCATGGGGTGCAAGTGGTCGGAGGTTCAAATCCTCTCGCCCCGACCAATAAGAACAAGGTGTTGACCGGACACATGGTTGACACTTTATACCGGAGACATGGTTAACACTTT
>CAYNVY010000170.1:0-10145 GCA_964400745.1 uncultured Enterobacteriaceae bacterium
CGGGGTCGCCCTGGCGACCGGCGCGGCCGCGCAACTGGTTGTCGATGCGCCGCGATTCGTGGCGCTCGGTGCCGATGATGTGCAGGCCACCGGCGGCGATGACCTTTGCGTGCAGCTTTTGCCAGTCCTCGCGCATCCTTGCGATGCGCGTCTCTTTCTCCGCCTCGTCCACGCCTTCTGTGGCGCGCAGCGCGTCTATGCCCTTTTCGACGTTGCCGCCGAGCACGATGTCGGTGCCTCGCCCCGCCATGTTGGTGGCGATCGTGACCATCTTCGGCTGGCCCGCCTGAACCACGATTTCCGCCTCGCGCGCGTGCTGCTTCGCGTTCAGCACCTGGTGCGGCAGTTTCTGCTTGTCGAGCATGCCCGACAGGAGTTCGGAATTCTCGATCGAAGTGGTGCCGACCAGCACCGGCTGGTCTTTGTCGTAGCAATCCTTGATCGCGGCGACGATGGCGGCGTTCTTCTCCTGCGTCGTCTGATAAACCAGGTCCTCGCGGTCGTCGCGCACCATCGGCTGGTGGGTGGGCACCACCAAGGTCTCCAGTCCGTAAATTTCCTGGAATTCGTAGGCCTCGGTGTCGGCAGTGCCGGTCATGCCGGCGAGCTTGCCGTACATGCGGAAGTAGTTCTGGAAGGTGATGGTGGCGAGCGTCTGATTTTCGTTCTGGATCGAGACGTTCTCCTTGGCTTCGACCGCCTGGTGCAGACCGTCGGACCAGCGCCGCCCGGACATCAGGCGCCCGGTGAACTCGTCGACGATGATGACCTCGCCCTCCTGCACCACGTAGTGCGTGTCGCGCAGGAACAGATGGTGGGCGCGCAGCGCCGCGTACAGGTGGTGCATCAGATTGATGAACGAAGGTTCGTACAGGCTGCGCCCTTCGGGCAGGAGTCCGACACGCCCTAGCAGCTGCTCGGCATGCTCGTGACCGGCTTCGGTCAGCAGCACCTGGCGCGATTTTTCGTCCATGGAAAAATCACCCGGCCCGTCCTCCTCGGCCTGGCGCACCAGCAGGGGCGCCACTTCGTTCATGCGGTAGTAAAGATCGGTGTGGTCCTCCGCCTGTCCGGAAATGATGAGCGGTGTGCGCGCTTCGTCGATCAGGATGGAGTCGACCTCGTCGACGATGGCGAAACTGAGGCGTCGCTGGTAGCGGTCCGCCACCTGCATCGCCATGTTGTCGCGCAGATAGTCGAAGCCGAATTCGTTGTTGGTGCCGTAGGTGATGTCGGAGGCGTAAGCCTGCTGCTTCACGTCGGCGGCGCTCTGCGACAGATTCACGCCGACGGTCAGGCCGAGGAACCGGTAAACACGCCCCATCCAGTCTGCGTCGCGACTCGCCAGGTAGTCGTTTACCGTGACGATGTGCACACCCTTGCCCGACAGGGCGTTCAGATAGGCCGGCAGCGTCGCCACCAGGGTCTTTCCCTCCCCGGTGCGCATTTCTGCGATCTTGCCCGCGTGCAGGATCATCCCGCCGATCAACTGCACATCGAAATGGCGCATATTGAGGACGCGCTTGCCCGCTTCGCGCACGACGGCGAAAGCCTCCGGCAGCAGGTCGTCCAGCACCTCGCCTTTGGCCAGGCGCGCTTTGAATTCCGCCGTCTTCTCTCGCAGGCCGTCGTCGCTCAGGGCGGAGATGGCCGGCTCCAGCGCATTGATGCGCTGCACCGTCTTGTTGTAGCGCTTGATCAGCCGGTCGTTCCGGCTGCCAAAAACACGAGTCAGTATGCGGGTGAACATTAAAGGGGGGAAGTTTGGGAAAAGAGGCGAATTTTACCATGCCTGCAGACCCAAAAACGGCAGGCCTTGCTCCGGTCCGAGCCGGCCGCCGCGAGACGCGGACCGGCTTGACCGATTGCCAGCGACCGCTGCCGCCAGCCCGGCTGCGGCGGGCGAAGCGCCCGCTGGGTACTACGCGCCGGTCTCAGCGCGCCTTGGCGTTGGCTGCGGATACCTGCAGAAAACGATTGGGATTCTGTGCGACGCCTTTGTAGCGCACTTCAAAATGCACGTGCGGTCCGGTGGAGCGTCCGGTGGAACCGGATTCGGCTATCTTCGCGCCGCGCTGCACCAGCGTGCCGGCTTTGGCCAGGAGCTTGGAATTGTGCGCGTAGCGGGTGGTAAAGTCGTTGCCATGATCGATCTCGACCATGTAGCCATACTGCGGATGGAATTCGGACACCACCACCATTCCGTCCGCGGCAGCGTGAACCGGAGTGCCGGTGTCGACCAGAAAATCGACCCCTTCGTGCATGGCCCTCTGGCCGGTGATCGGGTCGATGCGCAAACCGAAGCTGGAGGCGTTCCATTCGACGTCGACCGGCTTGACCGTCGGCATGAGCTTTCTCTTCACTTTGGCGTCAAACAGCCGGTTTTCGAGAATGCCCATGTAGTCGTAACGGTTTTCCATGTGCTTGGACAGCGCGTCCAGCTGCCCGGTAAAGTCGTGCATCGACAAGTCCTGCGCCGGAACGCTGCTGGACATGGCTCCGCCGCGCCCGGGCGGCTCGCTCATGCGAAACTCCTGCGGCTTGATGCCGGCCAGCGAAGACAGGCGCTCCCCCAGCGCGTCCAGGCGCATGAGTTGCGCCTGCATCTGCCCGAGTTTGACCGCCATCGCGTTCAGGTTCTCACGCATGAACTCCTTGGCGTGCTGGCTTTGCTGCTCCTGTGCCGACAGCAGCAGGGTCTGCAGCATGGGCAGCTTGATCTCCGCCGCATGGCGGAACACCACGTAAAACATCGAACTGGACAGGGCCACCACCAGAGCCAGCAGCAGCGCGCCCCCGAAAACCAGGTGGCGGGTGCTCAGCGAAATCGATTTGGCCGTTGCCAGCCGGTTCGATACAAGAATAATATGCACGATCCCCTCCGAGAGATAACGCCATGCATTCCAAGAATCTTCGAGCCTACTTGGACTCGGCAACAGGCATCGCAGCCTTGTTACCCCAGGCAGAACGGCTCATCGAGTTACGGCGGATTTACGCGAAGATCATACCGCAGCAGTTGTTGCGATCTTCATCGATCGTCAATTACAAGCAGGAAAAAGTAGTCATTTTCGCCGAAAACAACGCAATTGCAGCCAAAATAAAACTGCTAAGTCCGCGATTGGTCAGCGATTTTTCGAAGCGAGGCGTTCAGGTTACCGGAATTCGTCTCGAAGTGCAACCCCGGCAATCCCGGCAGAAGGACACGGTGGAGAAGCGCGCCGTACTCAGCCCGGCGGGTGCAGAAAGCCTAGAAGCTCTGGCCAAACGGCTGCCGGATTCGACACTCCAACGAACCCTTACGCAATTGGCTGGCAGGAAGACAGGCTAGCTACTGCTCAAGCAAACAACCACACAGGGGCTAAGGACTCTTGCCCAGGGACGCTTGCCAAGGGGGGTTGCCTAAGGTCGCCGCGCTCAGGCAGGCTGGGCAAGAAAGCGGGTGAGTCCCGCCGGCGCGTCCTCGGCGTGCTCGAAGCTCACATATTCCCAGGCGTCGGCTTGCGCCAAAGTGGCGCGCAGCAGGGCGTTGTTCAGGCCATGGCCGGATTTGTGGGCCGAAAACGCCCCGATGACGGAATGCCCCAGCAAATACAGGTCGCCGATCGCGTCCAGAATCTTGTGCTTCACGAATTCGTCGGCATAGCGCAGCCCGTCCGGATTCAGCACCCGGTACTCGTCCATCACCACGGCGTTGTCCAGGCTGCCGCCCATGGCCAGGCCGCTCGCTCTGAGGCTTTCCACATCCTGCATGAAGCCGAAGGTGCGTGCCCTGGCCACCTCCTTGACGTAGGACGTCTCGGCGAAATCGACCACCACTTCCTGGCTAGACTTGTCGAACACGGGGTGGTTGAAAACGATGGAAAAAGCCAGCCTGAAACCGGCGTAAGGCTCGAATCGAGCCCATTTGTCGCCCTCCCTGACTTCGACCGGCTTCTTGATGCGGATGAATCGCTTGGCGACCGGTTGCTCCACCAACCCGGCCGACTGCAGCAGGAACACGAAAGGCGAGGCGCTGCCGTCCATGATGGGCACCTCCGACCCGGTGAGGTCGACGAAGGCGTTGTCCACGCCCAGTCCGGCAAGAGCCGACATCAGGTGCTCCACCGTCGCCACTTTGACGTCGCCGTCCTCCAGCGTGCTGCACAGGCGCGTGTCGCCGACCTTGTAGGCGTCGGCGCAGATGTCCGCCGACTGCGGCAGATCCAGGCGCCTGAACACGATCCCGGTGTTCGGCTGCGCTGGACGCAAGGTCAGTTCCACCTTCTCGCCCGAATGCAGTCCGACGCCGGTGGCGCGGATAGCAGTTTTCAGAGTACGCTGCTTTAGCATGGATAAGCTATTCTTATGGCCTGACTGCAACAGGCGGATTTTAGCATAGCCCGACTAGCCGGAGGCAGGCCGCGCGACCCGGAGCGCGTCCCGCCTCCCGCAAGCCGGCTCAGTCCGCCTGTTTGCGCAGGAACGCCGGGATATCGTACTTGTCCATCCCGTTCTGCTGCAGCGCCTCTATGGTCGAAGCGCGGTTTTTGCGGATGACCGCCGGCATGGATTCCAGCTCCGTGTAGTCGACGGCGGCAACAGCCATGTTGTTGGTGCCGTTCTTAACCACCAGCTGCGGCTTGCTCTGGCGTGCAGGTGCCGGCTGGCCCAGGCCGGTCGCGACCACGGTCACGCGCAGTTCCTCGCCCATATTCTCTTCGTAGACCGCGCCCAGGATTACCGTCGCGTCGTCTGCGGCAAAGCCGCGTATGGTCTGCATGATTTCCCTGGTTTCGCGCAGCTTGAGGCTGTTTTCGGCGGCGGTGATATTCACCAGAATGCCGCGCGCGCCGGATAGATTGACGCCTTCCAGCAGGGGGCAGGCCACGGCCTGTTCTGCGGCAATCCGGGCACGATCCACGCCGGAAGCCGATGCCGACCCCATCATCGCCATCCCCTGTTCGTGCATAACTGTGCGCACATCCTGGAAATCGACGTTGATCAGGCCGGGAATGTTGATGATTTCGGAGATGCCCGCCACCGCATTCTTGAGGACGTCGTTGGCCGCGCCGAACGCCTCTTTCTGCCCGATATCGTCGCCGAGCACTTCCTCGAGCTTTTCGTTAAGAATGACGATCACCGAATCGACATGCTCCGACAGAGCCGCGATCCCCCCCTCCGCCGCCTGCATACGCCGGTTGCCTTCGAACGAAAAAGGCTTGGTTACCACCGCCACCGTCAGCACACCCATCTGCTTTGCCACCTCGGCGACCAGAGGCGCCGCGCCGGTGCCGGTGCCGCCGCCCATGCCAGCGGTGATGAACACCATGTGCGCCCCCTGCAGCGCCTCCTCGATCTGCTCGCGCGCCTCCATCGCCGCCGCCAGGCCGGACTCGGGCTTGGCGCCGGCGCCCAACCCGGTCGTTCCGAGCTGCACCTGCAACTTGGCCTGGCAACGCTCCAGCGCTTGAGCGTCGGTGTTCATGGCGATGAACTCGACCCCCTGGACGTTGCTTTGAATCATGTGGTTGACCACATTTCCGCCCGCACCGCCCACACCAACGACCTTGATCACGGTACCGTTGTTCTGTACATCCACGATTTCAAATTTCATAGAGAGTGCCTCCTTCCGGGTCTTAGTTAAAAAACGAACTGCCGCTTCGCTGCCACTGCCGACCGATGACCGAACCCCGTGGACGGAACGCCAGACCTAGCCCGGCGTTCGCCCCTGGAGACCGGACGCCGGCCCCTAGAAATTTCTCTGAAACCATTCTTTCATTCGCGACATCACCTGCCGGAACGACGCACCCTGCATCGACTGGATGCCGCGCTGCGTCTGCGTCTGCCCTTCGAGCAGGAGGCCGATCGCCGTGGCGTAGCGCGGATGCTTCACCACGTCGGCAAGCCCGCCCGAGTAGCGCGGCGTGCCCAGGCGCACCGGCATGTGGAAAATTTCCTCGCCCAGCTCGACCATGCCGCGCATCACGCTCGAGCCGCCCGTGAGCACCAGGCCGGAGGAGAGCAACTCTTCGTAGCCCGACTCGCGCAGGACTTTCTGGATCAGGGAGTACAGCTCCTCCACGCGCGGCTCTATCACTTCGGCCAAAGTCTGGCGCGACAACTGGCGCGACCCGCGATCGCCTATGCCCGGCACCTCCACCAGCTCGTCCGGATCGGCCAGCTGGCGCAACGCGCAGCCGCTGCGGATCTTGATCTCCTCGGCCTCGGCCGTGGGCGTGCGCAAAGCCATGGCGATGTCGTTGGTGATCTGATCGCCCGCGATCGGGATCACCGCGGTATGCCGGATCGCGCCCTCGCGGAAGATGGCGATGTCGGTGGTGCCGCCGCCGATGTCGACCAGGCACACGCCCAGCTCCTTCTCGTCCTCGGTGAGCACGGCGATCGACGAGGCCAGCGGCTGCAGGATGAGATCGTTCACCTCCAGGCCGCAGCGGCGCACGCACTTGACGATATTCTGCGCCGCCGACACCGCGCCGGTGACGATGTGCACCTCCACTTCCAGCCGCACGCCGCTCATGCCGAGCGGTTCGCGCACGCCGTCCTGGCCGTCGACGACGAACTGCTGGGTAAGGATGTGCAGGATCTGCTGGTCGGTCGGGATCGGAAGCGCGCGCGCGGTCTCGATCACGCGCTCCACGTCCAGGGCCGACACTTCCTTGTCCTTGATCGCCACCATGCCGCGCGAATTGAAGCTCTTGATGTGGCTGCCGGCGATGCCTGTGTAGACGCGCGCGATCTTGCAGTCGGCCATCAGTTCGGCTTCCTCCAGCGCGCGCTGGATGGCGCTGACCGTGGCTTCGATGTTGACCACCACGCCTTTTTTCAGGCCTTTGGATTCGTGTCCGCCCATGCCGATGATGTTCAGCCGGTTGTCCGGCAGGAGTTCGGCCACGATCGCCACCACCTTGGAGGTGCCGATGTCGAGGCCGACGACGATGTTCTTGTTCTCTTTGCTCATGCCTTCTCTTCTCCCTACTGCCTGCCGCCGCGCTTGGTCTTGCCGCGCTCGGGCTCGGTCATCGAATGCATGATCTCGGGCACGCGCAGCGCGAATCCGTTGGGATAGCGCAGATCGACGTAGTCGAGCCGGCGATTGAGGCCGCCCAGGGTCTGCGCGTAGTACGCGACGAAGCGCGACAAACGCCCCAGCACCGGCTCTTTCAACTGATCCCGTCCCAATTCGAGCGTGAGGCCGTTCGACAGCCGCAACTGCCAGGCGTAACGCGGCGAGAGCAGGACCTGGCGCGGCTCGAGCTTGAGCGGCGCAAGCGCCTGGCGAAACGCTCCGTAGCGGCGCGTCACCTCCTGCGCACTACCCGGGGGGCCGGCAAACTGCGGCAGGCGCTCGGCTTCGGACAGTTCGCCCGCGAACACCTCGCCATAAATGTTGACCAGGCGCGTCGCCTGCGCATCGGCGCCCCAGCGCGCAAGCGCAACATGCTCTTCGATCGCCACCTGTATGCGGTCGGGCCAGACGCGCCGCACCTCGACCTTGCGCACCCAGGGCAAGGCTTCGAATGCGCGGCGCACCGCGTCCAGGTCGACGCTCAGAAAAGTGCCGGCCGCGCCGGCGCGCGCGGCGCCCTCGGCTTGTTCGCGCGTCACGTGATCGAGCGCGCCCTGCAACGCGACCTGGCGCACCGGCAACAGCGGCGTATGCACCAGCGCATGCACTCCGGCGTAGAGCACCGCCGTAGCGGCGAGCGCGTAAAGCGTATTGGCGCAGGCGTTGAGCAAGTCGACGTCATCCCACATGCGCGCGCTCCAGGATGCGCAATACCAGATCCTCGAACGACAGACCGACATGGCGCGCCGCCATCGGCACCAGCGAGTGATCGGTCATGCCGGGCGAGGTGTTGACTTCGATGAACCAGGGGCTGCCCTTCGCGTCGAGCATGAGATCGACGCGCCCCCAGCCGGCGCAGCCCAGCGCGTTGAACGCGTCCAGCACCCGCCGCTGCACCTCGCGCTCAGCCTCGGCCTCGAGGCCGCAGGGAAGGATGTAGCGCGTGTCGTTCGACACATACTTGGCGTCGTAGTCGTAGAACGTGCGCGGCGTCTCCAGCCGGATCAGCGGCAGCGCCTCGCCCGCGAGCACGCCGGCGGTAAGCTCGGTACCCTCGATGAACTGCTCGGCGATCACCACGTGGTCGTAGTTGGCCGCGAGCGCGTACGCCTCCTCCAGATCGGCCGCGGCGCATACCTTGCTCATGCCTATGCTCGAACCTTCGTTGGCGGGCTTGACCATCAGGGGCAGGCCCAGGCGTGCAAGCACCGCCTTGAAATCGCTCGCCTGCGTCAGCAGTTCGTAGGGCGGCGTGGGAATGCCGGCCGCCTGCCAGACGAGCTTGGTGCGCCATTTGTCCATGGCGAGCGCGCTCGCAAGCACGCCCGATCCGGTGTAAGGGATGCCCAGCAGTTCCAGCGCGCCCTGCATGGTGCCGTCCTCGCCGTAACGCCCGTGCAGCGCGATGAACGCCCGGTCGAATTTCTCCGCGATCAGCGCCGCAAGATCCCGCTGCTGCGGGTCGAAGGCATGCGCGTCCACGCCCATCGCGCGCAAGGCGCCGAGCACCATGGCGCCGCTCTTCAGCGACACTTCACGCTCGGCCGAACGGCCGCCCAGAAGCACCGCGACTTTTCCGAATGTCCTCGCGTTCATTTCCGCCCCCCCTCCCCGATGACGCGCACCTCGGGAATCAAGCCGATGCCTTTTCTTTCCAGCACGGTCAGGCGCACGTGCTCGATCAGGTTCTCGATATCGGCCGCGCTCCCGCCACCGTGCGCGTTGACGATGAAGTTGGCGTGCTTTTCCGACACCTGCGCACCGCCGATCGCAGCGCCCTTCAGGCCGCAGGCCTCGATCAGGCGCGCGGCGTGATCCCCCGGCGGATTGCGGAACACCGAGCCGGCGTTGGGCAGGTTGAGCGGCTGCGTCTTGATGCGCTCCTGCAGCAGCGCCGTGATGCGCCGGCGCGCCGCATCGCGTTCGCCCCGCTTGAATCCGAACCAGGCCGCGGCGAACCATTCCTTCGCGCCGAGTTCCGCCTCTCTCAGCGCGACGTGGCGATAAGCGATCTCGAAATCCGAAGGCTTGCGCTGCCGCAGCTCACCGGCGCGCGTAAGCATGAGCACGCGCTCGACTGCGCCCCAGGTTTCGCTGCCGTAGCAGCCGGCGTTCATCGCCAGCGCGCCGCCCACGGTACCCGGAATACCCGCGAGAAACTCCGCCCCGGCATAACCGCGGTTCGCGGCAAAACGCGCCAGCTTGGGGCTGGCCGCACCCGCTTCGGCGTAGACGGATTCGCCGTCGATGGACAATAGCGCATGGCTCGCGTGCATCAGCACGACCGTGCCGCGTATGCCCCCGTCGCGCACCAGCAGATTGCTGCCCAGGCCGACGAAATGCACGGGCTCCCCTGACTGCAGGCCGCGCAGGAACTGCGCCGCGTCGTCCAGATCGGCCGGAATATAGGCGCGGTCCGCCGTGCCCCCGGTGCGCCAGCTGGTGTGCTTGCGCATCGGCTCGTCGAACACCAGCCTGCCGCGCAGCGCCAGGGTCGAGAGTTGTCTTGGTTCAGCCATGTGCATCTCTCACTCCGCCGCCTTGACGGGCGGACTCGGGGCGAGGGCTGCGGGCACGCCGCCGATGGAGCCGGCGCCCATGGTGACCACCACGTCGCCATCCCGGGCCGCAGCACGGATCGCCTCGGGCATGTCGGCGATGGCCTCGACGAACACCGGTTCCACGCGCCCGGCGACGCGCACCGCGCGCGCGAGCGTCCTGCCGTCGGCAGCCACTATGGGCGCTTCGCCCGCGGCATAGACCTCGGCCAGGAGCAAGGCATCGGCGCCCGAAAGAACCTTGACGAAGTCTTCGAACAGATCGCGCGTGCGGGTGTAGCGGTGCGGCTGGAACGCGAGCACGATACGCCGCCCGGGGAACGCCCCGCGCGCCGCCTCCAGCGTCGCCTGCATCTCGGCCGGATGGTGGCCGTAGTCATCTATCAAAGTGAAATGGCCGCCGCCCTTGGCCGCGATCGCGTCGTAGCTCTGGAAGCGCCGGGCGACGCCGCGGAACTCGGCCAGCGCCTTGACGATGGCCGCGTCCGCGAGGCCCAGCTCGGTCGCCACGGCAATCGCGG
>CAYNVY010000171.1:0-10101 GCA_964400745.1 uncultured Enterobacteriaceae bacterium
CGAGCACCATCAACCGCCGTATCGAGCGGCGCATGGCGGTACACCAGATCGAGATGCTGGACGACTACGTCAAGTACCTGCAGCTGACGCCAGCGGAGGCGGAGGCGCTGTTTCTCGACCTCCTGATCGGTGTGACCAATTTCTTCCGCGACCCGGAAGCCTTCAAGGCCCTGGAGGAACAGGCCATCCCGAAACTGTTCGAGGGCAAGCCGGCCGGCGGCGTGATCCGCGTCTGGGTGCCGGGCTGCTCCACCGGCGAGGAAGCCTATTCACTTGCCATCCTGCTGGTGGAGCACATGGAAGCCCTGAAGCAAAGCTTCACCATTCAGGTGTTCGCCACCGACATCGACAGCCGCGCAATCGCCACGGGCCGCGTCGGCCTCTATCCAGCCAGCATCGCCGCCGACATTGCGCCCGAGCGCCTGTCACGCTTTTTTACCGTCGAGCCCGATGGCAGCGCCTACCGCGTCCACAAAGGCATACGCGACATGCTGGTGTTCTCCGAACAGGACGTAATCAAGGATCCGCCGTTCTCGAAACTCGATCTCATCAGTTGCCGCAATCTGCTCATCTATATGGGCGGAGAGTTGCAGAAGATGCTGATTCCGCTGTTTCACTACGCGCTGAATCCCTGCGGCGTACTGTTTCTGGGCACCTCCGAGACCGTGGGCGAATTTAGCGAACTGTTTGCGGTGCTGGACCGCAAGTTCAAGCTGTACCAGAAGAAAGGCAGCCTCAACACCGCCGAGCGCCTGTCCATGGGCTCGTTTCTGCCGCCTTTGACTAAGATGGGTGCCGCGTTCCCGCAGACCCAGGTCAAGACGGCCTATCCGGTGAAACAGCCGCTGCGCGAAATGACCGAGCAGGCGCTGCTGCGGCAGATCGCCCCGGCCGGCGCGCTGGTCAACGCCCAGGGCAACATCCTCTATCTGCACGGCCGCAGCGGCATGTACCTGGAACCCGTCGCGGGCGAGGCCGGCGTCAACAACATCCTGAAGATGGCGCGCAAAGGCTTGCAGCGCGAACTGACCTCGGCCTTGCACAAGGCAGTCGTGACCAAAGATGCAGTGCGTGCCCCCGGACTGCGGGTCAAGACCAACGGCCATTTCACCACGGTCAACCTCGCGATCCGACCGATGACGGCCGGACCGGCGGCGGCGGAGCCTCTTTTTCTGGTCGTGCTGGAAGAGGCGCCACCCGCCGACCCGGACCAGGTGCCGCATGCGGCTGCGCCTGCCCTCCAGGGTGCGGCGGGCAGCGACTCCGCAGCCGATGCGCGCCTCGCCTCGCTGCAGGAGGAGTTGCGTGCGCGCGAGGCCTACATCCAGAACTTCCGCGAGAAGTTGGAGACCTCCAACGAGGAGCTCAAATCCTCGAACGAGGAAATGCAGTCGGTCAACGAGGAATTGCAGTCCACCAACGAGGAGCTGGAGACCGCCAAGGAGGAAATGCAGTCGATCAACGAGGAACTGGCCACGGTCAATACCGAACTGCAGACCAAGGTGCTGGATCTGTCGCGCGCAAACAACGACATGAACAATCTGCTGGCCGGGACCGGCATCGCCACGGTGTTCGTGGACCGTCAGTTGCGCATCCTGCGCTTTACGCCCGCCGCCACCCAGATCATCAACCTGATCCGCTCCGATCTGGGGCGGCCGGTGGGCCACATCGCGGTCAATCTGATCGGCTACGACCGCCTGGTGGCGGACGTGCAGGCGGTGCTCTATACGCTCATACCCAAAGAGCAGGTGGTGCAGACCAAGGAAGGCAAGTGGTACTCGCTGCGCCTGCAGCCCTACCGCACGCTGGATGACGTGATCGAAGGCGCGGTGATCTCCTTTCTCGACATCACCGAGATGGTGCAGACGCGCGAGGCGCTGCGCAAAGCGGAAGAACTCGGGCGTCTGGCCGTGGTGGTGCGCGATGCGCACGATGCCATCACGGTGCAGGACCTGGATGGCCGCATTCTCGCCTGGAACCCGGGCGCAGTGCGGCTCTATGGCTGGTCTGAGGCCGAGGCGCTGGCGATGAACGTGCGCGAGCGCATTCCGCAGGCGCTGCGCGAAGACGCGCTGGCCAAGCTGCACCGGCTCAGCCTGGCGGAAATCCTCGAGCCGCATCACACCCAGCGCATCACCAGGGCCGGTGCGGTGGTGATCGTGTCGGTGGTTTCCACCGCCTTGCTGAACCAAGCCGGGCAGATGTATGCGATCGCGACCACGGAACGGGTGAAAGCGTAGTCTGAACGATTGCATGATGGAGGTGCACAGTGAGCGATAGCAACAAGCCTCGCGTAAAGGATGCCCCGGGGGCAAGCGCAGCGCCGTCGCTGCGCCAGCGGGCCGAAGCGGCCTTGGTGGAACAAGCTGCCCAGTTGCCGGGAAACAGTGCGACGCCCTCACCCGAAGCAATGCAGCAGACACTGCACGAACTGCACGTGCACCAGATCGAACTGGAGATGCAGAACGAGGAACTGCGCCGCGCGCAGGTGGAGCTGGAGGCCGCGCGCGCGCGCTATTTCGACCTCTACGACCTGGCCCCGGTGGGCTACTGCACCCTCAGCGAGCCGGGGCTGATCCTGCAGGCCAACCTTGCCGCCGCCGCCATGCTCGGCGTGGCGCGCGGCAGCCTGATCAATCAGGCGATCAGCCGCTTCATCCGCAAGGAAGACGAAGGCATCTACTACCAGTTGCGCCAGCAGCTTCTGCAAAGCGGCGAACCGCGATCGTGCGAGCTGCGGATGTCGAAGAAGGACGGGGCGGTGTTATGGGCGCACCTGGTCGCCAGCATCGCGCAGGATGCCGTCGGCGCGCCGGTGCTGCGCGTCGTGCTGAGCGACGTCAGCGCGCGCAAGCACGCCGAAGCCGCGCTGCGCACGCTGTCGCGCGCGGTAGAGCAAAGTCCGTCTTCGATCATGATTACCGACGCGTCAGGAACCATTGAATACGTGAATCCCCGCTACGAGGAGGTAACGGGCTACTCGAAGGCCGAGGTGCTCGGGCATAACCCGCGTCTGCTTCAATCCGGAAAGACGCCGCCGGAAACCTACAGTGATCTGTGGCAGGCGATTTCCGCGGGGGGCGAATGGCGCGGCGAGCTGTGCAACCGGCGCAAGAACGGCGAACTGTTCTGGGAGTTCGCCGCGATTTCCGGCCTCAGGGACGAGGACGGCCGCATCACCCAGTATATCGGCGTGAAGGAAGATATCACGGCGCGCAAAGAGGCCGAGGCCGCGCGCCTTCGGCTTGAAGCGCAATTGCGCGAATCGCAGAAAATGGAAGCCCTGGGGACGCTGGCAGGCGGTGTCGCGCACGACTTCAACAACGTGCTCCTCACGATCATGGGGAACGTGGAGCTCGCCTGCATGGATGCGGAACCGGGGCACGCGTCCTTGCGCCGGCTGGACGAGATACGCAAGGCCGCCTACCGCGCGAAGGCGCTGGTGCAGCAGATCCTCGCCTTCGGCCGGCGCCAGGCGGTGGCGCTCGCCCCGATTGCGCTCACGCCGGCGGTGGAGGAGTCGGTCCGGCTGTTGCGCGCGGCGCTGCCGGCGCACCTGAGCCTGAGCCTCGAGTGCGCGCCGGACGCGCCCGTGGTGCTGGCCGATGCGATGCACATCGAGCAGGCGCTGCTCAATCTCGTCAACAACGCCTGGCAGGCCCCGGAGGGCAGGGCGAAGCCGAAGACGATCGCCATTCGCCTGTCCGGGCATGTGCAATCCGGTCCGGCGGCTCGAGACCCGCGGGTGCGGTATGTGGGCAAGGCCCTGGCGCCGGGCCGCTACGCCCGCCTGACGGTAAGCGACAATGCGGCGGGCATGGACCTGGCGACGCTGGGCCACCTGTTCGAACCGTTCTTTACCACCAAGCCCGTCGGCGAAGGCACCGGGCTCGGGCTTTCCGTGGTATTCGGCATTGCGCAGGAACACGGCGCGAGCATCGAAGTGCACAGCACCCCCGGCGCGGGCAGTGCGTTCCACCTGTATTTTCCTGCGGCCGGGGCGCAGGCCGACGTGGCGCCGGCGCCGGGTGTGCGCGCCCCCCTTGCCGCACAGGTACGCGCATCGGGCGGTCAGGGCAAGCACATCCTGTATATCGACGACGACGATTCGGTCTTGCGCGTGATGACGCAGCTGCTCGGCCGCGAGGGCTATCGCGTGAGCGCCTACAGCGACGGACACAAGGCGCTCGAGGCCGCGCGCGCCGATCCCGGCCAGTACGATCTGGCGGTCACGGACTTCAGCATGCCGCGCATCAGCGGGATGGAAGTGGCAAAGGCGCTGCTCGCCATGCGCGCCGATCTGCCGGTGGCGATTCTGACCGGCTATGCCACCGAGACGCTGGTGGACGAGGCGCGCGCCATCGGCGTGCGCGAGGTGATTCCCAAACCCAACAGCTTCGATGAACTCATGGAATCGATCGCGCGCCTCGCGCATGAGTCGGACGCAAAGCAGAAGGCGTCGTGAAGAGCATCAACATGGCGTCCTGCAAAACCCCTGAAAGCCGATAGCCATGCGGCTTCCAGCCATGTTGGCATTTGGCGAAAAGTTGCTCTGACCCGGATTTCCGGATTTCCGCTGAACCCTCAGCGCGAGGCGCGGGGCCGTGTCCCGGCTACGCGCCTGGGCGCTGCGCAAAAATCCGCCGGTAGCTGGATCAGCACCCCTTCAACCGTGGTGCCGAACAAGGGCCCGAAATGGCGCAAGTCCCCGGTCAGTAAGTGCGTTGCCGCGGCGCCGATCGCAGCGAGCAGGATCGGGCGGTCTTTCTGCGGCAACTCGATGCCCGCGGGAAGCTCGCCGACGCCGGCGTCCGGCACCAGTTCGACGCCCGTGATGAGACGCGTAAGGCGCACGCGCTGCGCCGGAGTATCAAGGTTCCTGGCCGCTTCCTCGGCGGCGTAGCGCGAGCTGAGGAGCTGCACGGCAGGCAGTTGCCACAGGCGCGCCAATCCTGCATCTTCGCGCCAGGCGGCCGAAAACAGGACGTTGGCGTCGAGAAACACGCGCCGCGGCGGCGCGTTCATTTCACCGGGCGCTGATGATGAATAGTCTCCGGGTCGAGTCCCATCGCGCTCACTGCCTTGCGCGCGCGCCGGTAGTCGGCGGCGCCGATGGCGTTATTGAGCAGAAACTCCGCGCGTCGCTGGGGCGGGTATTGTTCCAGCGACATAGCAATCGCAGGGCGGATCGTCAGTGCCCCGTCGTGTTCCTCGAACAGCACCAACCCCCCTTCGGCAAGCCCGAAGCGGCGGCGCAAATTCGACGGAATGACCAGGGTGCCACGGCGGCCGAGTTTCGCGATATCAGGCATGGCGTGTACTTTCCGTATTTCAGACATTCTGATTATACGCCATTGCGCGCCCGGGTCCAGTTTCGATTTGGGACACCCGTGCAAACAGCCCGCCGGGCGCGGATGGAGCCTGGCGTACCCCGGGCTGCCGCGCCTGCGCATCTGTCACGCCGGCTGCACCACCGGCGAGTAAGTCTTTCGAGGGCCATCCTGCTGCACGAGGAAGGGCTGTTGCAACGCTCGCAGCTCTACGCCACCGATATCAGCCCGCGCCTGCTCGCCCAGTGCAAGGAAGGGATCCTGCCGATCCAGCACATGCGCGAATACACGGCGAACTACCTCAAAGCCGGCGGCAAGACCTCATTCTCCGACTACTACACCGCCAAGCACGAAAGCGTGATACTGAGCGACACGGCTCATAAATTCATTGTCATTCCGAGCGCATCGAGGAATCAGCTGTTTGGTCGCGAACAAGAGCACGTTCCTCGGGCTGCGCCCTCGGAATGACGCAAGGGGATTGGGGCCGTCACCTATTACGGAAAACTCAATAGAATGCGTCAATGCAAGACCTGACCCCATTGTCTGCCACCATTGTCTGCCATTGTCTGACCCTCATCACGGATAATGCCTACATGTTTCCCTATTCCGCTTAGCGCCCGCCCTTCGCAATTGAATCCCTCCGCGCTTGCCCATTGTTCCTTGCGCCGCCTCGCTGCGGTCTCGCTGCTGATCTTGCTCCCCGCAGCTGCGTTCGCCATCGAAGATCGCGCCGACGTCGAACCGAATCAGGCGCCTGCGCCGGATCGCGGCATCGCCTGGAAGCTCACGCCCAGCGTCTACCATGAGACCGCCAACCGCTCGGCCGTCGACCTGAACCTGCGGGGTAACCGGGAAAACGACACATTCTGGATCGCGCAATACCGGCGCGGCGCGGAATTTCAGCAGACGCGCGCTGGCTACGAGCGCCAGTTCGCCGTGCCCATGGGACGCATCATCGCCTCGGGTCAGTACGCGTCGCTAGGGTTCTGGGGCGGCAGCCTTACGCTGGAGGCAAGCGCGGCGGCGGTCGGCCCCTACGTGGGACTGCTGGGACTGGGGCGGACGAACCAGAAGCCCTACTACAACCTCAATTTCGATCCGAACGACTCGGTGCTGATCGGCGTCGGATGGAAACCCGACAGCGGCACGGCGCTGACCCTGTTTCAGGTGCGCGACGACCGGCTGGGCACCGGGCAGCGTGTCACCCACCTCGCGCTGCGCCGGCAAACCGGGGCGCGCACGCGCTGGACCGTGGACCTGTTCCGGCGCAGCGGTCGCAGCGACGCGGATCCGGAATCGCAACTGTTCAAGGCCAACGGGATCACGCTCACCTACGACCACGAGCCCTGGTTCGTCCGGCTCGCCTGGGACCCCAAGGTCAATTACACCGAGAGCGATATGACGCGCCTGGCGATCGGCGCGCGGTTTTGACGATGGGGACCAGGCTTGTGCTGACCGGGACCGCGCAGGGCAAAAACCCGCAGAGTCAATAGGCACGGGGGTTTCCAGCTAGTTGCGCTCGCGGACCTCGGCGCTCAGAGCAGTTCGAACGCCGCTTTCAGCTTGCGCTCGTACTCGGCCCGCGCCGCCTTTGCCGTCTCCGGCGTCCACTTGATGAAGCCTTCGCCCGATTTCATGCCGATCTTGCCTTGCGCGACGAGATTGCCCAGGCAGGCGGGGACGGTAGGCGTGTTGTAAAGCGTCGGGTAGATCTCGGTCCCCGCGCGCAGCGTGGTATCCCAGCCGGAGATTTCCTTCTGCATGATCGGGCCCACGGCCGCGTAGCGAAAGCCGAAGCTGTAGCGCACCGCGAGGTCCACGTCCTCGGCCGAGGCGATGCCGGCGTCGATCAGCGACAGCGCCTCGCGCATCAGCGCGTGCTGGATGCGGTTGGCGAGAAAGCCGGCGATGTCCTTTTTCACCAGCACCGGTTTCTTGTTCATCGCAGCGAAGAGCTCGCACACCTTCTGTCCCAGCACCGGATCGGAATCCGCACCGAGCACGACTTCGACCAAGGGCACGATCTCCGCCGGCATGAAGTAGTGCATGCCGAACATGCGCCGGCGCGTCGGCAGGCCGGCGGCGATTTTCGAGATGCCGTAGCTCGAACTGTTGGAGCCCAGCGGGATGTGCGCCGGGACACGCGCGTCCAGATCGCGAAACAGCGCCTGCTTCAGGGCCAGGTCTTCGGCCACGTTCTCGATCACGATGTCGGCGCCATCCCATACGTTCCAGGTTTCGATCAGACCGCTTTGCACAAGCGAGGCATCCGGCCGGGCGCCGGGGAGTCCCGCTGCGAGTTCAAGCGCCTTTTTCACGGAGCTCGCGCAACGCCCTGCGTCGCGCCCGAGCAGCACGACGGGGATGCGCTGCGCTATCAGGCCGGCTGCGACGCCGGTGCCCATGATGCCGCTGCCGATGACGATGACTTTCATATGCGTTCTTTCGTAGTAGGGATTGGAGGATATTGCCGCGCCTGGAATTTACCATAGCGGGGGTCAGGTCTTGCATTGACACATTCGAGAAAGAGCGCGACTCACAGCCCGAGGCAAATGCGTCAATGCAAGACCTGACCCCATCGCGATAGAATGCCGGCGGACCAATACACGTATCGATCAGCGAGGAGTTTCAATGTACAACCCGTTCAAACCGTTGGAAATGATCAAGGCCGAGGTGTTCATGTCGATGCCGGCCAAGTTCCGCAAGAAATCGCGCACCGCCTGGTCCGACCCGAACCGCCAGGGCGCCGAGGTCGAGTGCTTCCTCGAAGGGCCTTCCTTCGATCGCGAGGGCAATCTGTGGTTCACCGACATCCCCTTCGGCCGCATTTTCCGCATCACGCCCAAGGGCGAATGGGAACTCGTGACTCAATACGACGGCTGGCCCAACGGCCTCAAGTTCCACAAGGACGGCCGCATTTTCATCTGCTGCTACAAGAAAGGTCTGCTGCAGCTCGACCCGAAGTCGGGCCGCGTCGACACCCTGCTCGGCTCGATGTACAGCGAGAGTTTCAAGGGCCTGAACGATCTGCACTTCGCTGCAAACGGCGATCTGTATTTCACCGACCAGGGCCAGACCGGCATCGCCGATCCGACCGGTCGCGTGTTCCGCCTGCGCGCCGACGGCGGGCTGGACCGGCTCGCGCTGAACGTGCCCAGCCCCAACGGCATCACCCTCAGCACCACCGACAAACACTGCTACGTCGCGGCGACGCGCTCGCAGCAGATCTGGCGCCTGCCCATCATGGCCGACGGCTCGGTGTCCAAGACCGGTGTCGCGATCCAACTCTCCGGCGGCGCCGCCGGCCCCGACGGAATCGAGATGGACTCGGAGAACGGCCTGCTCGTGTGCCAGCTCGGCGTGGGCGTGTGGCGCTTCGACGCCAACATGCTGCCCACGCACCTGGTGTACTCGGAAAACCCGCATCACCACCACCTGGCCAACATCGCCTTCGGCGGCCCCGACCGGCGCACGCTCTACATCACCGAGTCGCTCTCGGGAGACATCCTGACGGCGCAGCTGCCGGTGGCGGGGAAGCTGTTGTACGGTTTGTCCTGAGACGACATTGGCTGGAAATTCGCGCCAATCCTTGATTTCAGGGCGATGGTCACTGGAACGACCTCGCAGCCATTCATCAATCGATGATTCGGCCAAAAGACTGAACGGGGCGCAATTCGTAGTTGCGCCCCATACGCTTGACGCGTATAGTCGGTGCTATGGTTTTCGTTGAACTTACTCCGTTCATCGGTTTTCGTGCCAAGCACTGGACCGATGACGATCTGCGTAACTTGCAGAGTTTCTTGCTGACCACGCCGGACGCAGGTGATGTTATTCCTGGCGCTTCGGGTTTGCGCAAATTGCGTTGGTCTGCGCAAGGACGGGGCAAGCGAGGCGGCGCCAGAGTAATCTACTACTGGCATGTACCGGCAGAGTACATCTACCTGATTTGCGCTTATGTCAAAAGCGCGCAGGCGGACCTGACCCGCGATCAGATCAAGGTGCTGACGCAACTGATGAAGGATATCAAGAATGGATAAGCAACATTTCGACCAACTGGTCAAAGGCGTGCGCGAAATGAAGCGCCATATGGCAGGCAAAAGCGTGCGCGGAGCGAAGATTACCGAACTGCAGGCTCCCGACGTGCGCACCATTCGCGAGGCGGCCAAAATCAGCCAGAGCCAGTTCGCGAAACTAATTGGCGTCAACCTGCGCACGCTGCAAAACTGGGAGCAGCAACGCACGCAACCAACCGGTCCGGCCCGGGCGCTGCTCAAGATCGTCGCGTCGAACCCGAAGGCGATTGAGGCGTTGCATGGATAAATTCGGATTGCCGATTCACACGATGTTTGTTGATCAGTGGAGAGAAACATGCTGAAAACGATTAGAACCGCGCTCTGGATGCTAATGCTCGCCTCCGCCTCGGCCTGGCCGCAGGCCTATCCGGGCAAGGTGGTGAAGGCGATGATCGGTTATGCGCCGGGCAGCTCCACCGACATCGTCGGCCGGCTGCTGGCGGCGAAGCTGTCGGAAGCGTGGAAGCAGCCGGTGATCGTGGAAAACCGCGGCGGCGCGGCGGGCAACCTCGCGGCCGATGCGGTCGCGAAAAGCGCGCCCGACGGCTACACGATTCTGATCGCGCAAAACGGGCTGGCGATCAGCGTCGCCGCCAACCCCAAGCTGCCCTTCAACGGCGAGCGCGACCTCATCCCGGTCGCCGCGGTGGCGGCCACGCCGCACATCCTCGTCGTCGGCCAGAATTCGCCGGTGAAAT
>CAYNVY010000172.1:0-10089 GCA_964400745.1 uncultured Enterobacteriaceae bacterium
TTCGGGAATATAACGCTGCGCCATGATGGAGCGCGTGCAGTGCAGCGTCAGCGTCTCGACGATCACGTTGCGGTTGGGATCGGCGTCGGTGACGCGAAATACCTGCGCCCTGCCCATGCCGTCCAGTGGCTTCACCACCACGTCGGCGTGCTCGTCGATGAAATGGTGGATCTGATTTTCCATGCGCGTCACCAGGGTAGGCGCGGTGAAGCGCGCAAACTCCGCGATCGCGAGCTTCTCGCTGTGGTCGCGCAGCGCGCGCGGGTCGTTGAACACGCGCGCACCCTCGCGCACGGCCAATTCCAGGAGCCAGGTCGCGGTCACGTACTCCATGTCGAAGGGCGGATCCTTGCGCATCAGCACCGCGTCGAATTCCCTGAGCGCGTCTTCGCGCGGCAGGTCGATGCGGTACCAGCGTTCCTTGCTTCCGGTCAATTCGAGGCGGCAGGACTCGCCGATGACCCGGCCGCGCTTCCACATCACGCCGTCCTGCATCAGGATGTGCAGCGCATGGCCGCGGCCCGCGGCCTCGACCATCATGGCGTAGGTCGTGTCCTTGTAGGTCTTGATGCCATCCAGCGGATCGAGGATTATCGCTATTTTCATGGTGCCAAACGCAAGTTGCGCAGCCGGTTAAGCCGAGTGTTAAACCAATTGAGCGATTCTAGCAGCGACGCGCTCGGGTGCGGACGGCGCAAAGGACCGCCGCCTGAAGCGATCTTCGCATATCGGGGCGTGAAAAAAGGCGGTCGAGCCGCCTTTTTTCACGTTCTTTTCACCCGCTGCGCTATTTCGCCTGAGCGGCGAGGTAATCGACCGCGGCTTTGACGTCTGCGTCGGTCAGCGACATATTGCCGCCCTTGATCGGCATCGCGCCCTTGCCCTTGAGTGAGCTCGCGTAGAGCGCGTCCATGCCGGTTTTCAGGCGCGGCGCCCAGGCGGCCTTGTCGCCAGTCTTGGGTGCGCCGGCGACGCCCGCGCCATGACAGGCGACGCAGCTCGAATCGTAAATCGCCTTGCCGTCCGACTTGCCGGCGGCGCCCGCCGCTTCTTTTGCCGGCGCCGCCGGTTCCTTGAACGCGGCTCCGGACTGATTGGCGAGGAACACCACCGCGCGCTCCAGTTCCAGATCGCTCGCGTCGGCACCGCCGCCGCGCGGCGGCATCGCCTTCAGACCGGAGATCACCGACGCCAGCAGCGCCTTCTGCCCCTTCTTCAGGCGGGCGGACCATTCGCCCTTTTCGCCGAACTTGGGCGCACCCGCCGCGCCGCTTGCATGACAGGCGCTGCATACCGTCTTGTAGATATCCTCGCCGCTTCTGGGCGCCTTCGCTGCGCCGCCCCCGTCTTCGGCGAAGGCGAGTTCGCCCACCGGCTTCAGGCGCTTCGCCACCGCGTCGTAGGCCATCGCCGGACTGTCCTTGTCGACGCTGCGGATATTGGCGAAAAACTGCGACAGCAGCACGATGATGAGGATAGGCACCACAAACGCCAGCACCACCACCGTGATCAGCTGCTTCGGCGTCTTGATCGGACTTTCGTGCCCGCTGTCGGATTCAGTCTGGCTCATGTGCTTCCCAAGAGTTCACTGCGAATGAGGGAATGCCCCCTCGTACTGCCATTTTTCAGGAACGGTTTCAGCAACGCGCAAAACGCCGCCTAACTCCTTGCAAACGCGGGCATTATAGTCGCAAAACCGCCACGCTTGAAAGATCGCCGCATAGAGCGAAGCGGCAAAAGCCGATATACTTCGCCCCACGACGCGCCCGTAGCTCAGTTGGATAGAGTGTTGGTTTCCGAAACCAAAGGTCACAGGTTCGACTCCTGTCGGGCGCGCCAAGCACACTTGAATAACAATAACAATTTCGACTATGAGCGGTTTGAACGCAATTTTAGCGAGGAGAACGACCATGTACTTGAAGCGGATGTTGCAGGCGGCTGTGCTGGCCCTGGTTGCGAGCGGCGCGCAGGCGCAGTACCCCACCAAACCGGTCACCATGGTGGTCCCGTTTGCGGCCGGCGGCCCGACCGATACCCTGGGGCGCACCATCGCACAGGCGATGACCGTGGATCTGAAGCAGACCGTGATGATCGAAAACGTGGGCGGAGCCGGCGGCACCATAGGCGTCAACCGCGTGGCCAAGTCCGCGGCGGACGGCTATTACCTGCTGCTGCACCACATCGGCATGTCCACCGCGCCGGCGCTGTACCGCACTCTGCCCTACAAGCCGCTCGAGGATTTCGAGTACATCGGCCTGGTGGCCGACGTGCCCATGACGCTGATCGCGAAGAGCACTTTCCCCGCGAACAACTACAAGGAACTGATCACCTATCTGAAGGCGAACAGGGACAAGGTGACCTACGCCAACGCCGGTTTGGGCGCGGCTTCGCATCTGTGCGGGCTGCTGTTCATGACCGCGATCCAGACCGACCTCACCACCGTGCCGTACAAGGGCACGGGGCCGGCGATGAACGACATCCTCGGCGGCCAGGTCGACCTGATGTGCGACCAGACCACCAACACCACCTCCCAGATCAAGAGCGGCAAGGTCAAGGTGTTCGGCGTCACCACCAAGACCCGCGTACCCTCGCTGAAGGAGATCCCCACACTGGAAGAGCAGGGATTGAAAGACTTCGAAGTCGGCGTCTGGCACGGCATCTATGCGCCAAAGGGCACGCCCAAACCGGTGCTCGACCGGCTGGTGACCGCGCTGCAAAACGCATTGAAGGATTCCAACGTAAAGCTGCGCCTCGCGGACCTGGGCACCGAACCGGTGCCGCAGGCGAAAGCCACCCCTGAGGCGTTGCGCACCCACCTCAAGGCGGAAATCGACAAATGGGGCCCGATCATCAAGAAGGCCGGGCAGTACGCCGACTGATAAACGCAGATCCAGAACGAAGAATGGGCGCCTAAAGCGCCCATTTTGTTTCCATCCTCGCCCAGTCATTTGCGCGGATCGCAGATCTGCGCTGATAAAACTCCCTCCCCCCGCAGAGGGGGAGGGCCGGGGCGGGGGTGTCCTTCCACTCTTACGCGGATTGCAGATCCGCGCTGATACAACCCCCTCCCCCCGCAGAGGGGGAGGGCCGGGGGCGGGGGTGTCCTATGCGACGCCGTGCTTCTTGAACCAGGCGAGCATGCGCTTCCAGCCGTCGTCGGCGGCTTCCTTGCGGTAGCTCGGCCGGTAATCGGCGTGAAAGGCGTGCGGCATTTCCGGGTAGACGTGAATGATGGACTCCTTCTCCTTGCCGAAGGCGAGCAGGCCCGCGCGCATGCGCTCCACCATGTTTTCCGGTATGCCCTGGTCGGCGCCGCCGTACAGCCCCAGAACCGGCGCGTGCAACTGATCGACGACATCCATCGGCGTCTGCGGCATGGCCGGCGGCATCGGGTTCAAGCCGCCGTACCAGGCCACGCCGGCCTTGATCTTCTTGCTGTGCGCGACATACATCCACACCGTGCGCCCGCCGCGGCACATGCCGGTGATGCCGAGTTTCTTGGGGTTGACCTTGGGCTGCTTCTCCACCCAAGCCACCAGCGCGTCGAGGTCGGCCAGCATCACCGAATCCTCCAGCGTGTTGGCGACGGCCAGCACGTCCTTGATGTCGGTCTTCTTGGTCAGGTCGCCCTTGCGGAAATAGGGGTCGAAGCTGATCGCGTAATAGCCGAGCTTGGCCAGGCGGCGGCAGATGTCTTTCTGGTATTCGTGCATGCCCCAGATCTCGGGCACGACGATCACGGTGGCGCGCTTGCCGGCTTTTTTCGGCGCGGCGAAATAGGCCGGCATATTGCCGCCCTGCACGCTGATCTGGGCGGCGCCGGTCTCCAGACCTTCGTCGGACGTTTTGATCGCCGTTTGCGCCATCACCGGGCCGGCGCTCAGCGCGAAGCCGGTGGCAAGGCTGGAGGCGATGAAACTGCGGCGGGTGAATCTCACATCAGGATGCAGGCTGTTTAAATCCGGATTTCCCAAATCTGCTCGGTTGCGCATGTCTTCTCCTCGGTGTGGTAAGGGGCGGGCCGCGAATTATAGATATAATTGTCCAGGCAAACAAACCTCCCCCTCAATTTATTCCGAAAGCCCCTACTCCCATGAAGGCCATCAGCCGCTACCCCGTGCCCGAGCTCAAGGATCTGCCCGCCGATATCCGCGACCGCATCGTCGCGGTGCAGGAGAAGGCCGGCTTCGTGCCCAACGTGTTTCTCACCCTAGCCCATCGCCCGGAGGAATTCCGCGCCTTCTTCGCCTACCACGACGCGCTGATGGAAAAGGACAGCGGCCTCACCAAGGCCGAGCGCGAAATGATCGTGGTCGCCACATCCGGCGCCAACCAGTGCCAGTACTGCGTGGTGGCGCACGGCGCGATCCTGCGCATCCGCGCCAAGAACCCGCTGATCTCCGACCAGGTGTCGGTCAACTACCGCAAGGCCGACATCACGCCCAAGCAGCGCGCCATGCTCGATTTCGCCATGAAAACCGCGATCGAGCCCTGGACCATAGGCGAGGCGGATTTCGAGACCCTGCGCGCGCACGGTTTTTCCGACGAAGACATCTGGGACATCGGCGGGGTCGCCGCGTTTTTCGCCTTGTCCAACCGCATGGCCAATTTGACCAACATGCGCCCGAACGACGAGTTCTACACCATGGGCCGGGAGCGGCGCTAGCCGCCCGACGCGCCGATGCGCCTGTTGCTCGTCTGGCTGATCAACGCGCTGTCCCTGCTCGCCGTCGCCTATCTTCTGCCTTCGGTCAGCATCGCCGGCATTTACGCGGCGCTGGTGACGGCGCTGGTGCTGGGCCTGCTCAATACGCTGATCCGGCCGCTGCTGGTGCTCGTGACCCTGCCGATCACCGTCCTCACCCTGGGGCTGTTCACGCTGGTGATCAACGCGCTGCTCTTCTGGTTCGTGGCCTCGTTCGTGGACGGCTTTCAGGTAGGCGGTTTCTGGTCGGCGTTCTGGGGGGCCCTCGCCTACAGCGTGATTTCCTCGGTCGCGAGCTGGCTGCTGATTCCGCGGCCGCCGCGGCAAGTGCCGCCGCCGGCGCCGCAACCGCCGCCTACCGACTACATCGATTCGACCTCGCGCCGGCTGTAGGAAATAGAACCCGGGGACAGACCACGTTTTCGCTCGATCAACTCCCTAATTCCATTTCCATATCATTCGCGAAAACGTGGTCTGTCCCCGGTTTCATAGCAGGACGATGTCGTACTGCTCCTGGCTGTAGCTCGCTTCGGCCTGCATCGACACCGGCTTGGCGATGAAGTCCTCGAGCATGGCGAGGGATTGCGACTCGTCTTCGAGGAACAGGTCGATCACCACCGGCGCCGCGAGGATGCGGAATTCGCGCGCGCTGAACTGGCGCGATTCGCGCAGAATCTCGCGCAGAATCTCGTAGCACACGGTGCGCGCCGCCTTGACCTCGCCCCTGCCGCCGCAGGTGGGGCAGGACTCGCACAGCACATGCGCCAGCGACTCGCGCGTGCGCTTGCGCGTCATTTCCACCAGGCCGAGCTGGGTGAAGCTGCTCACCGTCATGCGCGTGCGGTCGCGCACCAGCGCCTTGTTGAACTCGGCCAGCACCGCGTTGCGGTGCTCCTCGTTCTCCATATCGATGAAGTCGAGGATGATGATGCCGCCGAGATTGCGCAGGCGCAGCTGGCGGGCGATCTCCTCGGCGGCCTCCAGATTGGTCTTGAAGATGGTGTCGTCGAAATTGCGCAGGCCGACGAAGCCGCCGGTGTTGACGTCGATGGTGGTCATCGCCTCGGTCTGGTCGATGATCAGGTAGCCGCCCGACTTCAGGTCGACGCGGCGCGCCAGCGCCTTCTCGATTTCGTCCTCGACGTTGTACAGGTCGAACAGCGGCCGCTCGCCGGTATAGTGATCCAGCCGCGCCAGCACGTTCGGCGTGTAGTCGCGCGCGAACGCCTGCAGCTTCTGGAAGTTCTCGCGCGAATCGATCAGGATGCGGTCGGTGCTCTCACTGACGAAATCGCGCAGCACACGCTGCGCCAGCGACAGATCCTGATGCAGCAGCGAAGGCGCGGCCGAGGTCAGGCTCTTCGCGCGCAGGTCCTGCCACAGCTTGCGCAGGTACTGGATGTCGTTCAGGATCTCGGCGTCGGTGGCGGTTTCGGCCATGGTGCGGATGATGAAGCCGCCTTTCTCCTCGGCGGGCACCATCTGGCGCAGCTTTTCCAGCAACAGCTGGCGTTCGCCCTCGTCCTCGATGCGCTGGGAAATGCCGATATGCGCGTCCTGCGGCAGGTAGACCAGGGTGCGCCCGGCGATGCTCACCTGGGTGGAAAGGCGCGCCCCCTTGGTGCCGATCGGATCCTTGACCACCTGCACCAGCAGCGGCTGCCCCTCGGCCAGAATCTTCTCGATCGGCTTTTGCGCCGCCTTGGGAGAATCGCCGTTCGCGTGGGCCTGGGGCCGTTCCTCCCAGATATCGGCGACGTGGAGGAAAGCCGCACGCTCCAGGCCAATCTCGACAAAGGCCGATTGCATGCCGGGGAGCACCCGCGCCACCTTGCCCATGTAGATGTTGCCCACCAGCCCGCGGCTCGCTGCGCGCTCGATGTGCAATTCCTGCGCGACACCGCTATGCATCACGGCGACGCGGGTTTCCTGCGGCGTGACGTTGATCAGGATGTCTTCGCTCATGCGGGCATTCTACTATCAAGGCATGCCCGGCGAGGGTGCCGCTGCTACAGGCCGATGCCGAAGCCCTTGAGCAATTGCGCCGTCTCGTACAGCGGCAGGCCCATCACGCCCGAGTAGCTGCCGCGGATCTCGGCGATGAACGCCCCGGCATGGCCCTGTATGCCGTAGGCGCCGGCCTTGTCCATCGGCTCGCCGGTTGCAACATAGCGCTCGATCTCCGCCGGCTCGAGCGCGCGAAAGCGCACCGTGGTCGCAGACAGCGCGAGTTCCGTGCGCTCGCGGTATTTCAGGGCCACGGCGGTGAGCACTTCATGCTCGCGGCCGGACAGGCGCGCAAGAAAGCCGGCGGCCTCGGCCGCGTCCGCCGGCGTGCCGAAGATTTCGTCGCCCAGACACACCGTCGTGTCGGCCGCCAGGAGCGCACGCAGCGGCAGCTTGCGCTGCACGATGCGGGTCCAGCCGCTCTCGGCCTTGTCGCGGCACACGCGCATGACGTAGTCCCGCGGGCGCTCGCCCGGGAGCGCGTCTTCGTTCACGTCGGGACCGCGCGCCGCCTTGATCCGCTGCGTCAGCACCTCGTGCTCCACGCCGATCTGGTGCAGCAGTTCGCGCCGCCGCGGGCTGCGCGAGGCAAGATAGATGAGCGAACTATTCAGCGGCAAAGCCTATTCCCGATGATAGGGATGGCCGCCGATGATGCTGGTGGCGCGATAGAGTTGCTCGGCCAGCAGCACCCGCGCCAGTCCGTGCGGCAGGGTGAGGCTGGAGAGCCGCAGTTGCATCACGGCGCTTTTCTTCAGGGCGGCATCCAGGCCGTCGGCACCACCGATCAGGAACACGAGCGGACCTTTCTCCTGCATCCAGGCTTCCAGTTGCACCGCGAGGCCGCAGGTGCCGAGGTCCTTGCCGTGTTCGTCCAGCGCAATCACCCGGGCGCCCTTGGGCAGGGCCGCGCGTATGCGCAAAGCCTCGGCCGCGAGCATCTGCGCCGCGGTCTTGCCGGAAGTGCGCGCCTCGGGCTTGATTTCGACCAGTTCCAGCGCGGCTTTCGCCGGCATGCGTTTCGCGTATTCGCGGTAGGCCTCGCTCACCCAGCCGGGCATGCGTGTGCCCACCGCGATCACCGTGATTTTCATGGGGACGCAGCCGTCTTATCCCGCGGCGGCCTGCGCTTGCGCGGCTTTCTTGCGCGCGCGCGGCTTTTTCGGCTCGGGCTGGTTCCACAACTCTTCCAGGTTGTAGTACTGGCGGATGCCGGGCTGCATTACATGCACGACTATGGCGCCGAGGTCGACCAGGACCCACTCGCCGGTCTGCTCACCTTCCACCGAGAGCACGTGGGCGCCGGCCGCCTTCAGCTTCTGCACCACGTTGTCGGCGAGCGCCTTGACCTGGCGCGTCGAGTCGGCGCTGGCGATGATCATGCGCTCGAACAAGGGCGAGAGATGGGCGACTTTGAGGACGACGATGTCGCGGCCTTTGATGTCTTCGAGTGCGGCCACCGCCGCTTTTTCCATTTTGCGGATATCCATTAGGTTTTGCGTCTCTCCTTCAAAGATAAAGTTTCTGCGACTCAATATAAGCGAGAACCGAGACCGGGAGCAAATGGCGCATGTCCCGGCCCGCGGCGATGCCCGCGCGCACGGCCGACGCCGAAATATCCACCGGCGGCAGGTCGAAGCTCGCGATGCAGCCTGCCGCGCTCGCGGCCATCATTGCCGGCGATGCCGAGCGGCGTGCGATCTCGGCCGCCAGCGCGGGCGCCGGGGCCGCATCGCCCGCGGCGTGGCCGGGCCGGTTGACGTAGGCGATATGCGCCAGATCGAACAGCTCGCGCCAGCGCAACCAGGTCGGCAGGCTGAGGAAGGAATCACCGCCGAGGAGCAGCACCAGGGGCTGTTCACGCCCCAGAAGCGCGCGCAGGCGGGCCAGCGTGTGCACCGTGTAAGTGGGTTCGCTGCGTTCGAGTTCCGCCGCGTCGATGCGGTAGCGCGGATTGCCCGCGGTGGCGAGCTCGAGCATCGCCAGCCTGTCGCCGGCGCCCGCGGCGGGCGAGCCGCGGTGCCCCGGGCTGCCCGAAGGCAGCCACAGCACTTCGTCCACGGGGAGCTGCGCCAGCGCCGCTTCGGCCAGCGCGACATGGCCGAGGTGAACCGGATCGAAGGTGCCGCCGAGGATGCCGCAGACAGTCGGGCTGGAGGCGTTCAATCAGAGGGCGTTCAAAATTTGCGCGCGGCGCCGATCGGCAGCGCGGCGATGCGCTGCATCTCCGGATCGTCGAATACACCGGGGTCTTCGAGATAATCGAGCAGCATGTCGGTGGCGTCCAGGCCCCAAAACAATTCCTTGCCGGTGTCGAACGTAGGCACGCCGTACACGCCGCGGACTATCGCCTGGCGGCCGTTCTCGGCGAGAGCGTCTTTCACACGCTGCGCGGTAATCATGGCGTCGGCATCGGCCACAGTGAGGCCAACCTTTGCCACCAGCGCCGGCCACTCGTCCGCGACCGAGCGGCCGTCCTTCCAGATGAATTCGAAAATCGTCCTGACCGCATCAACGCTGCAATCGAGCGCGAGCGCCAGGCGCAGCGCCTGGATCGAATTGAACGGGTGCGCCGGCGGATAGTTCATGGTGATACCGTGCTGGCCGGCCTGCCAGTAGGTGAAGCGGTAGGTCTGCAGGCGCTTCGCCGGAATCTCCGCCGGGCCCTTGCCGCCCCAGTGGTTGAGCAGGCCCGCGAACAGCACCGGGCGCAGTTCGGCCGTCTGCATCAGCTCGGGGTAGGCCTCGAACTGCAGGTACGAATATGGTGAAATGAAATCGAAATACCAGACTAGTTGCATGATGTTCCGGGCTTCAGATTCTGATCTGCCCGTCGCCGAGCACGACGTATTTCTGCGAGGTGAGCCCTTCCA
The DNA here is from genome assembly GCA_964400745.1 of uncultured Enterobacteriaceae bacterium. Lineage (GTDB taxonomy): Bacteria > Pseudomonadota > Gammaproteobacteria > Burkholderiales > SG8-39 > 2-12-FULL-64-23. Next base: position 9,586 of record CAYNVY010000172.1, read on the forward strand.
GCCCCACCGGCCCGCGCGCGTGCAGCTTGTCGGTGGAAATGCCCACTTCCGCGCCCAGGCCGTATTCGAAGCCGTCGGCGAAGCGCGTCGAAGCGTTGACCATGACCGAGCTCGAATCGACCTCGCGCAGAAACCGTTGCGCCTTGTCATTGTCTTCGGTGACGATGGCGTCGGTGTGCGCCGAGCCGTACTTGGCGATGTGGTCCATCGCCTGGTCCAGGCCCTGCACCACGCGCACGGCGAGGATGGGCGCGAGATATTCCGCGTACCAGTCGTCCTCGTCCGCGGGCTTGATCGCGGGCACGATCTCGCGCGAGCGCGCGTCGCCGCGCAGTTCCACGCCTTTGTCGAGATAGAGCTGCGCAAGCGGCGGCAGCACTTTCGCCGCTACGCCTTCCGCGACCAGCAGGGTTTCCATGGTGTTGCAGGTGCCGTAACGCTGGGTCTTGGCGTTGTCGGCGATGCGCACCGCCATCTCCGGATCGGCCGCATCGTCTATGTAGA
>CAYNVY010000173.1:0-9955 GCA_964400745.1 uncultured Enterobacteriaceae bacterium
CTTTAACCCCACCGTCACTACCGCGGTGGGAGGCCGGCTAGATGATTTTCACGGCGTTCCGGGAAGCGGCCTGCGCCTTTGGGGGCGTCAGGCCGGCGCCGCCGGAAGCGGTCCACGGTACAATTCAACGCGTTCATTCCCCGGAGAAGAAAGTTGAAACTCATCTCGCGCGTCGCGCTGCTGGCCATGGCCGTGTTTGTTCTCGCAGGCACCGGCAACCTCGCCGCCGCCGATCCCTATCCGACCAAGCCGATCCGCTTCGTCGCCCCCTACCCGCCGGGCTCGGTGACGGACCTGCTCGCCCGCCTCATCGCGCAAAAGCTAACCGACAAATGGGGGCAGCCGGTGATCGTGGAAAACCGCGGCGGGGGCGGCAGCGTCATCGGCACGGAGGTCGTGGCCAAGGCGGCGCCGGACGGCTACAGCATCCTGATGGTGGCGCCGGACCTGGCGATCAACGAGAGCCTGCGCGGCAAGCTCCCCTACGACGCCGAGAAGAGCTTCGCGCCGGTCAGCCTGCTGGTGGCGGCGCCCATGGTACTGTCGGTGCATTCCGCGCTCGCGGTCAACAACGTGAAGGAACTCATCGCCTACGCCAAGGCGCGGCCCGGCCAGCTCAGCTACGCGTCCGGCGGCAACGGTTCGGTCGCCCACCTCGGCATGGAGCTGTTCAAGCACATGGCGGGCGTCGACATCGTGCATGTCCCGTACAAGGGTACGGCGGCGGTGGTCACGGCGCTCATGACGGGACAGGTGCAGACCTCGTTCGCGCAGATGGCGACGGTGCAACCGCAGATCCCCAGCGGCAAGCTGCGCGTGCTCGCGGTCGCGACCGCGACCCGGGCGCAGGCCATGCCCGACCTGCCCACGGTCGCGGAAGCGGGCGTGCCGGGCTTCAAGGCGGACGTGTGGTTCGGCGTCGTCGCGCCGGCCGGAACCCCGGGCGACATCGTCGCCAAACTGAACCAGGAACTGGTCGCGATCATGCGCCTGCCCGACGTGGTGGAACAGCTACGGCGCCAGGGCATCGAGCCCATGACCAGCACGCCCGAGGAATTCGCGGCCTTCCTGCGCGCCGACATCAAGAAGTGGGGCGAGCTGGTGCGCAGTACCGGCGCGCGCGTCGACTAGCTCGCCCTGCCGTGATCGAGCTCTATCACGCCACGCACTCGACCTGCAGCCGCACCGCACCGCGCCGCGTCGAGTGTCTTCGGGGCCCGGGGCGGACCGGAATCCACAGCCCGGTCGATTCGCCCCGGCGATTCACAACTTGCCATCTGCTGCAAAAAAGGCGACAATCGCTGCTAATTATGCAGCAGACTATTTCCTCCGTCCTCTTCCCCGGCTACCGCCGCCGCGTCCTCGGGCTGCTGTTGCTGCACCCGGACGAGCCGCTGCACGGGCGCGAGATCGCGCGGCGCACCGGCCTGCCCTCGGGCACGATCACACGCGAGCTTACGCGCCTGGCGCAGGTGGGCCTGCTCAAGCGCGAGAAGCGCGGCAATCAACTGCTCTACAGCGCCGAGCGTAAATGCGCGGTGTTCGAGGAACTGGCGAGTATCCTGCGCAAGACTTCGGGCGTCGCCGAGGTGATCGCCGGCGCGCTCGACCCCGCAGGCGATCGTATCCGAGTCGCCTTCATCTTCGGATCGATGGGCCGCGGTGAGGAACGCAGCGGGAGCGATATCGACCTGATCGTGGTCGGCGACATCGGCTTCGCCGAGGTGGTCGAACTGCTGCATGCTTCACAGGGCACGCTCGGCCGCGAGATCAATCCCAAAGTCTATTCGGTCAAGGAGTGGACAGCAAAACGCACCGCGCCCGACGCCTTCCTGCGCGACGTGCTCGCCAAACCGAAGATATTCGTAATCGGAACCGAAGATGAGCTTGCAAAACCTCGTCGGGCGCAGCCTCGAAGCGGTCGCGCCTGACCCGGCGGCCATCGCACGGCTGCTCGCGGCGGCCGGGCGCAACCTCACGGATGCGCAGCTCGCGGGCTTGAGCGCCGAGAATCGCTTCGATGCAAGCTACAAGGCCATCATGCAATGCGCGATGGTCGCGCTCCAAGCCAACGGCTACCGCACCCTGACGAGCCAGCCCGGCCATCACCAGACTGCATTGCAGACGCTGCCGCTCACCATCGGTTTGCCGACCGAACGCTTGATCGTGCTCGATGCGTTACGGAAGCAGCGCAATCTTGCCGACTACCAGGGCGACCCCGTGCCCGAGCAAACGGCGGCGGAGTGCTTCCGCCAGGCGCAGCAACTGCTTGCGGATGTGAAGGACTGGCTTGCGGCGCACAGACCCAAACTCGCCTGAGCGGCACCGCCGCAGGCTGCCAACCGCACCTGTTTTGAGGGGGCAACCGGCCCGCAAGCCAACGCACCGAGTGGCAACGCGATTAGCGTTGCCACGAAGCAAGTCCCCTTGGGGGATAGCCACGCGGCTTTCCGGGCAGGTTACCGGTGTGCAGGACCGGCGCACACGTGGACTAACGCAATGATCGAGCTCTATCACAGCACGCACTCGACCTGCAGCCAGAAGGTGCGCCTCTGCCTGGCCGAGAAGGGGCTGGCCTGGACCGGCCACCACCTCAACCTGCGGCGCTTCGATCAGTTGAAGCCCGAATTCCTCGCGCTCAATCCCGCGGGCTTGGTGCCGGTGCTCGTCGACGGCGGACGCGTGCTCACCGAGTCGCGCATCATCAACGAGTACCTGGAGGACGCCTATCCGCAGCCGCGCCTCTGCCCGGAGGGGGCGTACTCCCGCGCGCGCATGCGCCTGTGGACCCGGTACGCGGACGAAGTGGCGAGCGAGGCGGTGAAGCTGCCGTCCTTCGTCAAGAACATCCAGCCCGAGCTGCAGCGCATGCCGCGCGCAGAAGCGCTCGCCGCGATCGAGCGCATACCCGACCCGCATATCCGCGCGCGCTGGCGCAAGGCGGCGACCGGCGACATTGCGGCGGACGACCTGAATCCGTCCATCGCGCGCCTGACCGAGATGGTCGAGCGCATGGATCGCGCGCTGCAGCATGCGCCCTGGCTCGCGGGCGAGGAGGTCAGCCTCGCCGACATCGACATCGCGCCCTTCGTGCAGCGCCTGGTGCGCATCGACCTCTTTGATCTCGTCGCGGCGCGCCCGCGGGTGAACGACTGGTATGCGCGCATGACTTCGCGCCCGGCCTATGCCGGCGCGATGCCGCTTGCGGGCTCCGAAGGCGGCCAGGCCGCACCTGCTTGAGATCCGCGCGCCGCCCTGGCCGGCCACTGCGGCGCCGTAGCGGCGGTTGGGGTGGCGCGGGTCTTCCAGGAATCCGGGGTACGCATGCCATGCACTTGGCACTTCCATCCGCCATCAATAATTTGCGTACAGTTTTTTCTCGTACACGGTCGTGATTTGTTCCCCATCCCAAACATAGCCGAAGTGCGGGCCCTGTATGCAGTTCGACAAGGCAGGCGGCCGAAAAACAGCAACACATTCCCCTCCGGCATGGCGCACGCTGTCGTAGGCGATGCCATAGGAATTTTTCGCTTTAAGGGCACGCGCCAGCGTCTGACCGGCGGCGTAACTTTCCGGGTCATAGACATCGGCGAGATCACCACGACCGCGGAGTTCGTGCAGCTCACCGTCGAGATCGGCAAGATAGGTTCGCATGTCCAGCTCTATCGGATCCTCCCTGGTCAGCGCAAGAAATCGCGCCCGGTGATAGCGCGTCTCGGCGATTGCGGTGGCTAGCGTGTGCCCGGCGTAATACACGCCGTAGCTGCCGTCGCTGAAGCGGCTGCCTTCGGGATTCAAGTGGGTAAACGCCGCCATGATCGGTGTCGTTCCCGGGCCCGAAACGCGGTCCTCCGGCGCGACCATCGAGATGTCTCCTGCTTCCTGCCGCAAGCGCGGGTTGGTCAGATTCTCGACCGCGAACACGGCGGCGAGATCTGCGGGATCGGCGACGCGATCGTAGACACCTATCGGCGGGAAGTGACTCGGGATCAGCCGATAGCACGGCTTCCAAGTTACCTTGGAAACGCCCCGAAGGTCTCGATCCCCCCCGAGGGGAAAGTCCTCTTGGGGGATCGCGGGAATCACGCCCACCCGCCGCGTTGCGCGTCCAGGTACTGGCGCACGATGTACAGATCCGCAACCTGGCCCGACAGCATGCGCGCGAGGGCACTCTGTCCCCCGAACAGCGGCGCCGCGTTCGGCTTTTTGATCCAGGCGTCAGCGGCATCAGGCCTGGGCAGCAACAACTGGAGCGCCGAGTAAATCCCGAAGATGTACGACAGGCGTTCCAGGGTGTCCTGAGACAGCGCTGCACTTTCGCCCTGCTTCCAGCGATAAAACGTGGACTTCGGCGGATTGCCCAGAAGCTTTATCTGTTCCTTGTTGCTCAGCCCCCATGCCGCCAGGATGCGAAATACTGTGCGTAAAGCCGGCCGCGAAACTTCCTTGGCGCTAACGGGGGTGGTCGTTTGTAGTGAGATGGCTTCCATGATTGATGGTCCCGAAATGGACTTATACGTAATAATAGTCCGAATCGGGAGTCTTTTCCAGCTATTTCCGCTAGCTCGGCGCTTCCGACGCACCAGTGCAATTGCCATACTGGATGCCTGGGGGATGGACCTTTATTCCAGAGCGAAATCGGCCCGCAAGCCAACGCCCCGAAGGAAGTCCCCTTGGGGGATAGCGACGCGGCTTTCCGGGCTGTGGGCCCTATTTCGCGCCGCTCAGATCAGCGATTCCAGCCCTTTACGGTCGAGCAGCTTGAGCGACGGGCCGCTGGGATGCTTGTCGCCGATCTCCCATTGGCGCACGGTCGACAGGCTGGTGTTGAGCACCGCCGCCAGCACCGCCTGGCTCAGCTTGTGGCGCTGGCGTTCGACCTCTCGGCGCGCGGACGCTCAGGCTAGCGGTTTCAGCAGCTTCCTCAGCGCGGCGACGACTGCCTTCCGGTCCACTGCCGCGAGCGAGCCGGCCTTGCGCAGGATCAGTCGTTCATCGAGCGTGAACAGTTTCATTCGCACCACCGAAGCCGAAGCGAGGCCTGCCGCGGGCAAATCCGCGAGTGGCACGTCCAGCGGCCAGTCCGAATGGGACGCGCTGGTAATCATCGCGAGCACGGCATGGCCGATGCCGGCGTTGAATGTCGAGCGTTCGGACAACACCAGCGCGGGACGCCGCTTGCTCGCGGCGCGGTCGGTGAACGGGAACGGGACGACGACGACGTCGTACGCCTCAAAGGTCACGATACGCATCCTCGTCCGCGGCGGATGACCATTCGACGAGCGTACCCTCAAGCGCGCGCGCGAATTCATGATCGACCGGCCGCGCCTTGCGCACCCGCACCTCCTCGCCCTGGATATCGAAGGCAATGGCATCGCCCGCTTCGACGTGCAGGATCTTGCGCACCGGCGCCGGTATCGTTGCCTGGTACTTGGTCGTCAATTTGCTGGTGCTGGTAGCCATGGGGTGGGTTTCAAAGCGAGAGTAATGGGTAATACTAGCATTACATTCGACCAATGGCAACGCCGTTCTTTCAGCGCGCAATCGGCCCGCAAGCCAATAACCACGCGGCTTTCCGCGCAGGTCGCTGATGCGCAAGACCGGCGCGCACGTCGACTAGCGCGCCAGGCAATGATCGAGCTCTATCACAGCACGCACTCGACCTGCAGCCAGAAGGTGCGCCTCTGCCTGGCCGAGAAGGGGCTGGCCTGGACCGGCCACCACCTCAACCTGCGGCGCTTCGATCAGTTGAAGCCCGAATTCCTCGCGCTCAATCCCGCGGGCTTGGTGCCGGTGCTCGTCGACGGCGGACGCGTGCTCACCGAGTCGCGCATCATCAACGAGTACCTGGAGGACGCCTATCCGCAGCCGCGCCTCTGCCCGGAGGGGGCGTACTCCCGCGCGCGCATGCGCCTGTGGACCCGGTACGCGGACGAAGTGGCGAGCGAGGCGGTGAAGCTGCCGTCCTTCGTCAAGAACATCCAGCCCGAGCTGCAGCGCATGCCGCGCGCAGAAGCGCTCGCCGCGATCGAGCGCATACCCGACCCGCATATCCGCGCGCGCTGGCGCAAGGCGGCGACCGGCGACATTGCGGCGGACGACCTGAATCCGTCCATCGCGCGCCTGACCGAGATGGTCGAGCGCATGGATCGCGCGCTGCAGCATGCGCCCTGGCTCGCGGGCGAGGAGGTCAGCCTCGCCGACATCGACATCGCGCCCTTCGTGCAGCGCCTGGTGCGCATCGACCTCTTTGATCTCGTCGCGGCGCGCCCGCGGGTGAACGACTGGTATGCGCGCATGACTTCGCGCCCTGCCCATGCCAGCGCAATGCCGGCTGCGGGCTCCGAAGGGAGCCAACCCGCGCCCGCCTAGGATCGGCGCGGGGCGCTCGCGGTCGTGCGGCCACGTCTCGGCCTACTCTTTGCCGAGTCGCGACATGTATAGAGCCCGCGAAGAATTCTCGCCCTTGTCCCTAAGGGCTCCAAACTAACCCTGAAGTAGCGGTGTCCTTCACAACTACCGCTCTGTTCTAAGGTCGGTGGGCGGCGTTCGGCCAGCAGCGGTCCTACGCGAAGCAGATATTCTCGGTACTGGGACAGGTAAAAACCACATAACGGTCACTTGCCCACGAAACAGAAAACCCGCCGTGAAGCGGGTTCCGTGTGAGTGTGCTGCTGAGAAAGATTACGCGGCTTGCTGCTTTTTGCGCCGAGCAAATCCAAGTCCGGCAAGACCGAGGCCAAGAAGGGCAAGAGAGGCGGGTTCGGGCACAGGTGTGGGCTCAATCGCCTCAGTGGTTCTAATTCCGAAAGTGAAGGCATGCCAATATTCGGGATCTGGAACTGTCCATGAAAATGTAGTATACGTGCCGATAAACTGGATCACCCCGGCGCCTTCCCGACCTTGGAGCACATTACCAGGTAATTGTGCCAAATTGGTATATCCGCCGCCCCAGCAGCATGTCGGGCCTTGGCTCAAGATGGTGAACGGTGAATTAAAAACATACGTCGCTGAATCCCCTCCCGAACCGAGTGTCGTTATAGCCATGAGTGGATCCTTTATGGCTTCCGAAAGCGTTACGGTGTAGGTCATGTTGGGAGTGCCTACAAGTTGAAGGGCCTCGTTAGTAGGTGCATTATCGACTTGTGTACTTTGGAAGGTGGATACAGGATTCCACAGACCATTGGTCACGCCGAGATATGAACCGGGACCGCCGATCGAGGTCAGGGCTTTGAATGTCACGCCTACTTGGGGTCCGCTACTTGGCGTAATAACACCGGCGGCGGTGCCACCGCTGGGGTTCCATGACGTCCAGTCGGTCCAGTAGACGGGTACAGCCGATGCAGCGATAGAAAACGTTGTGCTAATAACTGCTAGTGCCGCGCTGCTGATCCATTTATTCACGTACCGTATGGAACTCATGCTTCCTCCCGACGAACTACAAAACGACGCGTTCCGCGCCTTTAATCTGCGCTTCGACATACCCAGAGCATAAATCGTGCCGAATTGACTAACATAATTTGTTATCAACAATATACCTCCGAGCCAGTCTTGCTAAGACCATCGAAGAAGGGGCAATCGTAAGATTTGCCGACGCTTTTTGCGGGTGCGGAAGGATGACAATCTGCCTATGACCGTGTCTTATTTCCGCGAATGTTGTCGCCTGTCCGGCAGAAGCGGGCATAGCGGCCTCATCGCGACTAAGTCCGGTGATGGCCGGGAGTGTGAGGTCGCCAACAGCCGGTTCGTATAAGCCAAATTAGTAGAAGGCGGATTTAGGCGTATGGCCGCTACGGAAAAAGCTGGGCGGCTGAAATGGGTCGATTTGCGACCTACAGGCGTCAGCTTTTGGGGGATCCCGACGGAGGTCAGGGCAACGGGTTCCTGATTAGAGTTTGAACCTAAGATCCGCGAACGGCCTGCTCCCTCAATCGCTGACCTCCTCATACGTCAGCAAGCCGTAAAGCGACCCTACATACTCCTCCGATACTGCCCCCCACCTCGAACAGCGCATTGGTGATCTGCCCCAGCGAGCAGCAGCGCACCGCGTCCACCAGCACTTCGAACACGTTCTGATTGGCGATCACCGCCTGCTGCAGGCGCGCGAGCATGGGGCCGGATTCGTCCTTGTGCCGTGCCTGGAAGTCGCGCAGGCGCTTCAACTGGCTTTGCTTTTCCTCTTCGGTCGAGCGGATCAGCTCGATCTTCTGCGGCGCGTCGCCGGCGTGCGCGTTGCGGAAGGTGTTGACGCCGATGATGGGATACGAGCCGTCGTGCTTCTTGTGCTCGTAGTACATCGACTCTTCCTGGATCTTGCCGCGCTGGTAGCCGGTCTCCATCGCGCCGAGCACGCCGCCGCGCTCGGAGATCGCCTCGAACTCCTTCAGCACCGCCTCTTCCACCAGGTCGGTGAGCTCCTCGATGATGAAGGCGCCCTGGTTCGGGTTCTCGTTCTTCGCCAGGCCCCACTCGCGGTTGATGATGAGCTGGATCGCCATCGCGCGGCGCACCGACTCTTCGGTGGGCGTGGTGATGGCCTCGTCGTAGGCGTTGGTGTGCAGGCTGTTGGTATTGTCGTAGGTCGAGATCAGCGCCTGCAGCGTGGTGCGGATGTCGTTGAAGTCGATCTCCTGCGCGTGCAGGCTGCGCCCGCTGGTCTGCGAGTGGTACTTCAACTTCTGGCTGCGCTCATTCGCGCCGTACTTGTTCTTCATCGCCACCGCCCAGATGCGGCGCGCGACGCGGCCGATCACCGTGTACTCCGGGTCCATGCCGTAGCTGAAGAAGAACGAGAGGTTCCCCGCGAAGTCGTCGATGTGCATGCCGCGGGCCAAATACGCCTCGACGAAGGTGAAGCCGTTTGACAGCGTAAACGCGAGCTGGCTGATCGGGTTCGCCCCGGCCTCGGCGATGTGATAGCCCGAGATCGACACCGAATAGAAGTTCTTCACGTTGTGGTGGACGAAGTATTCCTGGATGTCGCCCATCACCTTCAATGAAAACTCGGTGGAGAAGATGCAGGTGTTCTGCCCCTGGTCTTCCTTCAGGATGTCGGCCTGCACCGTGCCGCGCACGGTGGCGAGCGTCCAGGCCTTGATCTTGGCGTATTCGTCCTCGGTCGGCTCGCGCTTGTTGTCGGCGCGAAACTTCTCGGTCTGCTGGTCGATCGCGGTGTTGAGGAACATCGCCAGCATGGTCGGCGCCGGGCCGTTGATGGTCATGGACACCGAGGTGTTCGGGCTGCACAGGTCGAAGCCGTCGTACAGCACCTTGAGGTCGTCCAGGGTCGCGATCGACACGCCCGAGTTGCCCACCTTGCCGTAGATGTCCGGGCGCTCGTCCGGCTCGAAGCCGTAGAGCGTGACCGAGTCGAAGGCGGTCGACAGGCGCTTCGCCGGCATGCCTTCGGAGAGCAGCTTGAAGCGGCGGTTGGTGCGAAAGGCGTCGCCTTCACCGGCAAACATGCGCGTCGGATCTTCGCCTTCGCGCTTGAACGGGAACACGCCGGCCGTATACGGGAACGAGCCTGGGACGTTCTCCTTCATCAGGAAGCGCAGCGTCTCGCCCTCGTCCTCGTAGCGCGGCAGCGAGACCTTGCGGATCTTGGTGCCCGACAGCGAGTCGCTGGTCTGCTTCGTGCGGATTTCCTTGTCGCGCACCTTGCTGACGAACTCGTCGGCCGCGTACGCCGCCTGCATCGCCGGCCATTCCTTCAGCAGCTTCGTCTCTGTCGAAATGCCATTGTGCGCCGGCCCGAGAAAGCTCTTCCAATCCTGCGTCACCGCGCCTGCCGCTAACGTCTTCGGCTGCCCGTGGACCTTCGCGTGCGGTCCGGCCTTCGCCGCCGGTGCTGGTCCATCGGCCAAGTTTTCCACTTTAGGCGGAGCCGGATCTTTGAACGGTTCAGCGGCGAAAAGGACTCCAGCCGCTACCCACAAACGAATCAATGGCAAGT